>JBARIW010000076.1:0-1913 GCA_049799955.1 Pyrinomonadaceae bacterium | reverse complement strand
GCCATCAAGGGCCTCGTGCTGCGCACTGAGTTCGTGCGCAAGCGCCCCGCTTAGTTCCGCTCGAAGCCCATGGCGCCATCGCGCCCGGTCTGACCGCGATGCCGCAGGAAGTGGTCCGCCAGGACGCAGGCCATCATCGCTTCGCCCACGGGAACGGCGCGGATCCCCACGCACGGATCATGCCGCCCCTTGGTGATGATGTCCGTGTCGGCGTTGCCGGTGGTCACGGTCTGGCGTGGCTGCAGGATCGATGAAGTCGGCTTGACCGCAAAGCGGCACACCACTGGATCGCCATTGGAGATCCCGCCCAGAATCCCGCCGGCATGGTTGGACAGGAAGTAAGGCCGCTCGGCCCCTGCGCGCATCTGGTCGGCATTGTCGACGCCGGTGAGGCTCGCCGCATCAAACCCGGCGCCGATCTCGACCCCCTTAACCGCGTTGATGCTCATCATCGCCGAAGCCAGGTCGGCACTGAGCTTGCCATAAATGGGCGCGCCCCAGCCCGCGGGCACGTTTTCAGCGACGACCTCGATCACCGCCCCCACCGAATTGCCGGCCTTGCGGATGCCATCGAGATAATCGGCCCACAGCAGCGCCGTTTCGGCATCGGCGCAAAAGAACGGGTTCTGGTCGACTTGGGACCAATCAAAGCGGGCATAATCGATCTTGTGCGGCCCGACTTGGACGAGGCTGGCGCGAATGGTGATGCCGCCCAGCACCTGCCGCGCGACAGCTCCAGCGGCAACCCGCGCCGCTGTTTCACGGGCCGAAGTGCGCCCGCCACCGCGATAATCGCGGATGCCGTATTTCTGGTCATAGGTGTAGTCGGCGTGACCCGGACGATATTTGTCGCGGATCTCGGCGTAATCCTTGGAGCGCTGATCGGTGTTTTCGATCATCAGCGAAATAGGCGTACCGGTGGTGCGCGGCCCATCGGTTCGCTCGTCCTCGAACACGCCAGAGAGGATGCGCACCTCGTCCGCCTCTCGCCGCTGCGTCGTATATTTGGATTGGCCGGGCTTGCGCCGGTCCAGATCGCGCTGGATCATTTCGGCCGTCAGGGGCAGGCCCGGTGGGCAGCCATCCACCACCACGCCCAGGGCGGGCCCATGGCTTTCGCCCCAGGTCGTGAACCGGAACAGCTGGCCGAAGGTGTTGAACGACATACAATAACTCCTGCTTGCCCCTGTCTGGACAGGAAAGGCCGGTCAGTCGGCCGGCGCGTTCCAGGTACCGAGCGCCGCATACAGCGCCATACGCCCGCCGCTGAAATGGGCGATCACCCCTTGCGGCGGTGGCCAGTTCAGCACTTCGGCGCGCTCGGTGCCTTCCACCAGGTGCCGCAACACACGCAGCACGCCGCCATGGGCCACGACCACCGCGTTCTGCGTCAGGTCCTTGGCAAACTCCAGCAGCCGGACGGCAACATCGTCGTAGTTCTCGCCGCGCTCGGGCCGAAAGCTCCAATAGGAGGCATCGCGCATGCCGGGCGCCAGCGCCTGTTCGCGGTTGATCTCGGAATGGAGACGCCCTTCCAGGGCGCCAAACGAGATCTCCACCAGCCGCTTGTCATGGATCACGGGCGGCAGCGGCACATCAAAAGCCGCGCGCATCCGGTCCATGGTCTCAGAGGCGCGGCTGAGGGGCGAGGCGAACCAGTTGAGCGAAGCGGGATCTTTGCCGTCTCGTTCGAGCAGCTCGCGCAACAGCACGCCATTGGCGTCGGCCTGCAGCTGGCCAACCCGGTTGAGCGGAATGTCACGCGTGCCTTGGTAGCGCTGTTCGCGGTTCCAGTCGGTTTCACCATGGCGCGCGAAATAGAAGTCAGGCCATTGAAACGCATCACTCATGGGAAACTCGAAACCTTGATTATTCGCTGGAGGCTGACGTATCGTTGTCCAGCAGCTTCATGC
>JBARIW010000075.1:0-63827 GCA_049799955.1 Pyrinomonadaceae bacterium | reverse complement strand
TGATTATTAACAAAAATCCGGTTTTTCCCCGTCGCCGAAAGCTCGCGTCGAACGATGATGTCGATTTCTTCCGCGTCATCGAGTTCGATGCCGCTTTCGTCAAAAATCCGCCGCAAATCTTTGTTTAAAAATATGTTGAAAAGTCCTTCAATCTGCGCGTTTTTCTCGCCTTCCTTGATTAAATCGGACGAAACCCGCTCGCCCGTCAGCGCGCCCAGACTGTCAACGATAATCGATTTTCCCGAGCCGGTTTCGCCCGTTAAAAGATTCAAGCCATTGGCAAATTCAAGCCCGATTTCATCAATCAGCGCGATATTTTTGATTTTGAGCAGAGAAAGCATATCGATTTTGATTATAAGAAAATTTCACCACAGAGGCACAGAGCACACAGAGATTTTTAAGAAAAATTAACAGGGATAACAAGATAGACAGGGATATTTAAATAATTTGTTTTATCCCTGTTCATCCTGTTATCCCTGTTAATTTTTTCCCCTGCGGCGAAAACCATTATTTTAATTTTGTCAGCTCGCCTTTTATCCATTTGCCGCCGCTGAAAATTGCGTCGGGCGGAAACTGTTTTTCCAAATCAATCGCTTTCCAATCGATTGCTCGGTCTTTGCGGTAAAAGAAAAATTCGCCCAACGCGCCGGCGCGGACGGTAACGCCGCTGAATCTCGGAACGAGATAAAAATTGCTCGCATCGTATTCTTCCAAGCCTCTGGAATTTAGTAAGCTGCCCGTCGTCTGAACAAATGCCGATGTGTATTCTCCGGCGCGTCGGCGCTGCGTATTGACGGCGACATCGGCGGATTGAATCTGAACAGTTTCGGCGGAATTATTGACGACGTTAGCGCGGCGGAAAATAAAATTGAAAAGATTTCCCGAACTGTTATTCGGAATAAATTCGTAATTCATCGGGCTTAAAATCTTCTCGCTGCCGTCAACCAGCGAATTCAGCGCGGTTAAGTAAGCGATAAAATTCATTTTGACCAGAAACATTTCATCTTTGCCGTAGAGCGCGCCGGTTTCAATCAAAATCGTCGGCGTGCCCCAATCGGAAAATTTGTCGCCGAAAGCGGTCGGATTATACGCATCGACGTAGCGCCCGATGTTTCCGCGCATAAAGCTTTGCAGCGCGATAATCATTGCCGCGCAGAGGCGTTTGTTACGCTCGTTTCCCTCGTTGTTACGAAATTCGGGATTTCCCTCGACGACCAGAAACGAAATCGCCGCCTGATTGGTCGAGCCGCTAACGGTCGTCAAAGACTGTTGATTGTGCAGGTTAAAACCGATAACGGGTTGCCACGCGTCGCGCAGACGTTTGAGAAGCTGCGCTTCGGGCGTTTGCAGATTCGAAGCGTCGCGGTTGATGTCAATATATTGCAGATTTCTGCGCTGGTAAAGTTCCGCACCGTCGGGATTAAGCATCGGAACGGCGCGAATCGTCAGCGTTTCTTCCAGTTTTCTAACCCAGCCTTTATCGCGGTTTTTCTGCAAAAAGGCGAACATATCAACCAGCGCGGAAGTCGCCGTCGGCTCGTCGCCGTGCATCTGCGACCACAGAAAAATTCGGGTCGCGCCTTTTCCCCATTCCATCTGGTAAATCTCGCGGTTGCCGTAGCTGCGCCCGACTTCTTCGACTTTTATTTCAAGCTTTTTAAGCTGTTCGAGATAATTTTTTAAATCTTTATGCCTGACGTTTGAAGGAAAAATGTTCGTGATATGCTTCTTTTCCCACATCTCCGCCAAATCTTTCGGCGTCTGTGAGTATGTTTCCGCGCCTGCCAGAAAAATTGAAAGCGTAATCAAAGCAGTTAAAAAGAGCTTCATAGATACAAGATGATACCGATTTCCGCGCAAAAATAAAACGGTAAGAATCAAAGACTTACCGCTTTAAGATTTATAACACTTAGCTTGTTTATAAAACTTATTTTGAATAATATTTGTCTATGCCGATTAAAAATAAGCAGAAACGCCGCGAATACCAACGCGAATACATGCGTAAATGGTATCAGGAAAATAAAGCAAAACACATTACCTACGTAAGAAACAGAGATAAGAAAATTAAGACTTGGCTGAAAGAATATAAAGCGACGTTAAAATGTGAAATTTGCGAAGAAAATCATCCGGCTTGCCTGGATTTCCATCATATTAATCCAAATGAAAAGGAGTTTGCCTTAGGAAGAGTTAATAAATTTCTGAGTGTGAAATTATTACAAAAAGAAATCGCAAAGTGTCAAGTTTTATGCTCAAACTGTCATCGAAAAGAACATTATAAGCAAAAAGAAAAGGAGCATAATCGCTCCTAAGAATCTATTAAATATGGTGGCTGGAGAGTGACTTGAACACTCGTCCTTCGGGTTATGAATCCGACGCTCTAACCAGCTGAGCTACCCAGCCACGAACATTTGATTATAAATCCTCGCCTGAAAAAATCAAGCTTTCAGCAATCGGATTTCTACTTTTGCCTCAAATCGTCCGGCTTGCTTATCATAAAGTTAAAGCAATAATCGAAGTCGAAGGATATTTTTAACGCCGCCAGAGAGGCAACCGACGATTGCTTATTTATAATCAAAAGCTTTGCGATGAATAAAGTTATGCGTATCAAAATTCATTTTTTCGCTCTTTTATTTTGTTTGATATTTGCCGCCGCCGCTCTTTCGCAGACAAGGACAATCACGATTTCCAGCGAGCCGAATGCGATTGTCTGGGTAAACGACCTCAGGTACGGCACGACGGACGCGGACGGAAAATTGACCGTAAAAATCGCGTCAAACGGAGCGAAGAAGCTGCGCGTCCGCGCCGACGGTTTTAAGGAAACCGCGCAAAATCTTTTGCCAGCGCAAAAGGGCGAGATAAAAATCGCCCTGACAAAAACCACTGACGAAGCCGAGATTGCCTTTCAGCAAGCCGAATCTTTTGCTTCGACTGACCGCGAAAAAGCCGTCGAGATGTATAAAAAAGCCGTCAAATTACGCCCGAAATATCTCGACGCGCAGCTCGGTCTGGCGCGCGTTTTGTCTGCCGCAGGCGATATGGACGCGGCGCTCGCAGCCGTCAGGGAAGCTCGAAAAATGCGTCCGGCTTTTGCGGAAACGTCGGCGGTCGAAGGCAGAATTTACAGCGCCGCCGGCGAAGAAAAAGAAGCGATTGCCGCCTATAAACGCGCCATCACCGAAGGCAAAGGCTTTCAGCCCGAAGCGCACACGGGACTCGGCACAATTTACCGCGAAAAGGCTGATGATTTCGCCGGAGCAGGCGATTTTGAAAGCGAGAAGGAATTTTACGGGCTTGCCGCCGCCGAATTGAAAAAAGCCGTCGCGCAGCTTTCCGGCGCGCCCGACGCGATTGTCGTTTATCAACTGCTCGGCGACACTTTTGAGAGAATGAAAATGTTTCAGGAAGCCATCAATGTTTATGAAGAATTCCTGCGCGTTTTCCCCGACGCCGACGAAGCGACAATGGTGCGCTCATTCATCGTGCAGGCGAAAAAGCAGATGGCGGAACAAGAGTAAGAAAATTGATAATTGATAATTGATAATTGATAATTAAGAAAGAGTCTTCCAATTATCAATTATCAATTATCAATTTTTTATGGCGTCGTCGAGTGCGATTGATTTATTATCCAGGTTTGTGCCGAGCCATTGCTCAGCGTCTTTGATGTTGTCGAATGCCTTTACAAACATACCCCGGTTGATAGCAACTGTTTCGCCAAATCTCTCAGGGTCGAGCACCGGCTCTTTAAGAACATAGGCGAATTTGGCATGGCAGGAAAGTTCAAAGGCTTTTTCCGCCACAAATGCGCCATAGCAAAACCTTTCCAGGGTTTGAAGACTTCCGGTAACCGCTCTGCCGTCTACGAGCACTTTTTGGACTTTATGCCGCTTACCAGCCTCAATGATTTGCAGAAAAATTCTTTCCGAATCCGCCAATAAGAATTTTCCTGAATAGGTTGCGTAGAGTAATCCTTCGTCGGGGTAAATGCTTAGCTTAAGTTTCATTGTGTGTTTCCCCTCTTCACGCAAAAGAAGGCAAGCTTAAATTTAAAAGCCAACCCGTAATTTTGTATTAAACCGGATTAAATTCGTGTTATACCGAATCATTTATACTCGACATTCAGCACGAAAGTCAATAAAAATCGGTTTTAGCGCCTTATTAAGCCTGCAAGTTTAATCTTGATGGAATTTATTTTCTTCGCAGTTCTTTAATTCTTTTCAAAAGCTGCGGCGCGAGCTTTGAGGTTTGAAAAAGCGAGCCGGTGGCGAAATATTTGGCGAAACCGCGAAAAGTTTCGAGAGCCGTCGCGCCGTAAGGCATCCACCACGCGTTCGGCAGAACCGCAAAACGATTGACGTGTATGTGCTGCGGCTGGACAAGCTCCATCAAGCCTTCGCGCCCGTGAGTTCTGCCGTTTCCCGAATTTTTGAATCCGCCCCAAGGCGTTTGCCCGATGCCGTGCGTGTATAAAACTTCGTTGACGCAGACCGTTCCGGCTTCGATTCGCTCGGCGACGCGTTTTCCTTTTGCCAAATCTTTTGTCCAGACGCTCGCCGTCAAGCCGAATTCGCTTTCGTTGGCAAGGCGAATCGCTTCTTCTTCGGTTTTGAAAACGGCAATCGGAAGCGTCGGACCGAAAGTTTCTTCCATCATCCCGCGCATCTCGTTCGTCGCGCCGCCGATAACCGTCGGTTCGTAAAACGTTCCCGTAAAGCGCGTGTTTCGCTTGCCGCCCGTGAGAATTTTCGCGCCGCTCCTTCGAAAATCTTCAACGTGGTCTTCGACGATTTGCACTTGTCTTTCCGAAGACATCGCGCCGATGTCGGTCGAATCAATGCTTCCGAGATTTTGCTTTAACACTTTAGTTTTTTCGACTATCTTTTTAGTCAATTCTTCCGCGACCGATTCCTGCACATACAATCTTTCGACCGACGAGCACGACTGACCGGAATTGCAAAACGCGCCCCAGATTGCGCCCTGCGCGGCGAGTTCGAGATTTGCGTCTTCAAAAACAATCATCGGGTCTTTGCCGCCGAGTTCCAATACGACCGACGTTAAATTTTTCGCGGCGGCTTCGGCGATTTTCTTGCCCGTCGCCACGCTTCCGGTGAACATAATTTTATCCGGCGCGGAATCGACCAGCGCCGCGCCCGTTCGTCCGTCGCCCGTAACGACCTGCACGACGTTTTCCGGCAATCCGGCTTTTTTGAAAATCTCGCCGATTTTCAGACCGATAAACGATGTCAGCTCCGAAGGTTTTAGAACGACCGTGTTGCCCGCCATCAAAGCCATCGACATTTCGCCGAGCGGAATCGAAAACGGGTAATTCCACGCCGGAATAATGCCGACTACGCCGAGCGGCTGGTATATGATTTTCGAAGTGCGTCCGAGCGTCACGTAAAGACCGATATTGATTTTGTGCGGCTTGAGAATTTTCGGCGCGTTTTTCGCAAAATACTGCATTAAATCGAGAACCGGCGAAATTTCCATCGAGAGCGATTCGGCAACGGGCTTGCCCGCTTCGTCCGAAATAAGGCGCGCAATTTCATCGAGCTCGTTCAAAATTACATCGCGCGCTTTCATCACAAATCGCCTTCGTTCGGCAAACGAAGTCTTGCGCCACCCGGAAAAAGCCGCGCGCGATTTTTCGACCGATTCGCGAACGTCTTCGGCGGAAGTATTTCGGGCTCTGCCGATTTCCTCGTTCGTCGCCGGATTATAGGAAATAATTTCGTCTTCTGCCTGCGGAAAAGAAAGTACCGCGCTCATAGTTTTGCTCCTTCGTTTATGAAAACTTACTCGTTTGTTTCATAAATATAAATCGAAAATCTCAATTCTAATAATCGCCGGAATCAATTTTTCGGATTCATTATTTGCTTGACAAATTGTTTACCGAATATTATTCTTCTAATTGGGAGATTTGCCGAATGATTAACGAAGTTGACAGACAAATATTGAATATTATTCAGAAAGATGCGCGAATCAGCAATGCGGAAATTGCGCGACAGGTCGGGCTTGCACCGTCCGCCGTTCTGGAACGCGTGCGAAAACTCGAAGAGCGCGGCGTGATTCGCGGCTACGCGACGGAAATCGACGCGGTCGAAGCCGGATTCGGTCTGACGGCGTTTGTCGCCGTTCGGACGCACGAATGCTGCGGCGAAACCGATAAATTTCTGGCGGAAATTCCCGAAGTTCTGGAAGTTCACGACGTTGCGGGCGAAGATTCTTACCTGCTCAAAGTGCGTGTCAAAAATACGGAAGGCTTGTCGCGGCTTCTTAGAGAAAGGCTAAAGAACGTGCCGAACGTGGCATCGACCAAAACGACCGTCGTTTTGCAGACGATAAAGGAAACAACGGCGCTGCCGATTGCGGATTCCGACGACGTGGAAGCTCCGAAAAAATCCGCGAAGAGCAAATGATTTTAGAGAAACAAGGGGTTTGAAATGCAGAACACACAAATCACAAAAATTAATCCTAACCGCAGCCTGATTTTATTAATCGCGGCGTTTGCGGCGGTTTATATCTTCTGGGGTTCGACTTATCTGGCGATTAAATACGCGATTGAAACGCTTCCGCCGTTTCTGATGGCGGGCGCGAGATTCACTTTTGCGGGCGCGATTCTGATGCTTTGGGCGAGATTTGCCAAAGATTACGAACGCCCGAAAGCCGCGCATTGGAAAACGAGCTTTATCGTCGGAACGCTTCTGCTTCTGGGCGGAAACGGCGGCGTAGTCTTTGCCGAACACTATATTTCGTCGAGTCTCGCCGCGCTTCTCGTCGCCACCGAGCCTTTCTGGATTGTACTTTTAAGCTGGCTCTGGCTGAAAGGCGCGCGACCGAATCTGAAAGCAGTTTTGGGAATTGCAATCGGATTTTTCGGCGTGTGGTTTTTAATCAACGGTCAGGCGGAAGGCGTCGAATCGACAGATTCCGGTTCGATGCAGCTTTTCGGCACGATTGCCGTCATTGTCGCGGCTCTTTCGTGGGCGACCGGCTCGATTTACGGTCTGCGCTCGCCCGTTCCCAAATCTTCGATTCAAACGGCGGGAATGCAGATGTTTTCGGGCGGCTTGGTTTTGCTTTTCGTGAGTTTAATTTTGGGCGAATGGTCGAATTTTAATATCGCTCAGGTTTCGGCAAATTCGTGGCTCGGACTCGTTTATCTAATCATTTTCGGCTCGCTCATCAGCTTTACGGCTTACAGTTGGCTCTTAAAAAACGCGCAGCCCGCAATGGTTGCGACTTATGCCTATGTCAACCCGATTATCGCCGTTTTTCTCGGCTGGCTCATCGCGGGCGAATCATTTACGGGACAAATGCTCGTCGGCGCGGGCGTGATTGTCGGCTCGGTCGTGCTGATAACATCGGAGAACAAAGACGAAGGCAATTCGGAAGAGAAAATCGAGATTCACGAATCTCAAACGTCGAAAACAGACTGCCGGGCATTACCGGCTTCGGAATAACTTTACCAACCTTATTGGATTTCTATAAATCGCCTAATCTGAAATACCGGATTTTGCCATAACCGACGTAACAAATCCCACCATCGTCTGCGCTTCTCTGAATGCGGCGAGCAAATCGCTTCCCCATCCGCTGTTAAAGTTGTTAAGGTGGTTGGTCAGTTCATTATTATACTGTTCAACCATCGCCTCGATTTTATCTCCGGGCGTGTTTTTCAAAGTCGTGATAATACTGTTTAAATCTTTTGCCGTTCCGTCAAATTCACTCTGAGAAACGCTGCCGTTCGTTACGATTGATTGATAAAACGGCATCTGTAGAACCGAATAAACCCCGGTGAGAACAAAAGTCATACCTGCTGCATTCATAGTTTTTTCTCCTTAAATTTTGGCTTTGCCTGAGAACTCCAAAAATTCCACTTGTTTTCGGGCAATCTTAAACAGTTCTCGGTCAAAATTCAATTTATTCAAACAATAGCACAGTTTTTGCGTAACAAATAAATATGAGTATCAAAGTAGAACAGAACGAAACAAAACCGATAGAAGAAACATTTCCGATTCATCTGGATAAATGGGCGCGAAATGAAAGGCTCTACAAAACCTTACTTAATTTCGGGTTATATGTAGAGCCTGTTTACGATGACTTTCAAGACATTGTGTATCTGAAAGTATCTACGTCCGTCATTCAATCCTCACAAGACCAAGGATAAGTATCGCTTTTTTGGCGATTAGTTTTCCAATATAAAGGCTGTAAATTACCCAATACAGTTTTACCGCCACGCGCTTCTGGGTAAATGTGGTCGATTTCCCAACCAAACTCGGAATTAGTATTTCCGTGGTCGGTATAACGCATAGCGTGTCCACACGCATCGCGCCGCCATACGGCAGGATGATATAACAAATTGCCTTTCTCATCCTTGTCTGATAGCGGCGCACCTTTTTCCCAAACGGCAAGTTTAGTTGCCTCGTCAGTCCCTTTAAAAGGGTAGATAGTCTCGCACTTCGTACAAATTTACATATTTCATAATATGTTTCTTCTCCCTAAAAAATAGGTCGCCTACACACAAACGATTGTCGCAATAACGTCGAGCAATTCCGACGCATCGCTAAGCTAGTTCTTTACTTTCTGACCTAGAAAGCAGGTGAAAATACTAGCGTCGCCGTTGATTGTAGTTGTTTACCTTTTTGGTGAACCTGTTAGTTAAAGAGAGTAGATATAAACCGAAGCGGTTGATTCCTTCTTGACAAAAGAGAACGAAATGCTTAAATTAAGCTTAGGTCGCGCCCTACTTGTTTTGCACCCGCTAACAGGTTCTAGGCTAGGTTGCTACAACAACCTAGCCTTTATTATTCTCTCAAAGCCCTTTAAAGTCAATACGTTGTCTCATTCGTGGTACACTACATATAGTGTAGTCTAACGTTCTACTTTAAGTTTTCCCGAAACTTCGGCTTTAATCCTAATTCGTGCATACTCGTTATTAAAACGCAGATGTTATGACAAACGACTTTCGCTAAAGTTTCGTTAATCAGAGCCGTTTCCGTTTTGCTTCTCAAAGAATCACCAAATTTCGCTTTTATCATACTGAAAACAGTTTCGGCGTTACTTCTTTTGTGGTAGTGCTGTAGGAATTTCTCTTGATTCAGCGAGTAGTAGTGAAAGCAGTTTTTCCAAGTCTCGCCCGTGTAGAAGTGCCCAGAGGTCGCGTTTTTCTTGAAAGCGATGAAAGAGTATCGCGCCGTGATTCAAAACGGTCTGCATATTCTTTTCGCTTGAATACGCCTTATCTGCGCTGACTTCATCAATCGCAAATCTCAGAGCCGTTTTATCAACAAGCGGTTTGAAGTAATTAGAATCGTGTTCGTATCGGTTTGAAATTTCAACGGCTGTAATGACGTTCGTTTTCGCGCCCGACATCGCGTGAAGTTTTACCCAATCTCTGTGGTCAATCAATCGCTTATCTGTGTATTTCGCGTGAAACCAACGATAGAAACGACACGTTGAAAGTCCAGTCGAATCAACGCAGAAATCCTTTTCGATTGCCGCAAGCGGCAAAGAACTCATTTCGATTAAGTAATGCAGTAAAGGCGTGATTTCTTCCAGAGAAAACGCTTCGATTAGTGAATTGTAGCTCGGAAGCCGTTCAAGGTAGTTAGTATCAAAAGCGGTTTTAAGGTCTGTCATAAAGCGGCGTGAGCTAAAGCACGAATAAACTTTGTAACACATTGAGAAAATCAAATCCGAGAAATTATGCCGCGTTCTGCCAGTCTTTTGAGTCGGGCTTTCAATTCCTTTGGTAAGTTCTCGCAAAAGGTAAAGGAATTGCCCTTTTTCGCAAGTCTGCGATTTGTGATATGCAGACCAATTCGGTTGCGCATAAGTTCTTTTCTTCGGAACTTCTTTAACAGCTTCGGGAACATCATCAATAGCTTTTAAAACTTCGCGCTCGTAGTGAAATTCTGCCGCCCAAAGATGTTTGCACTTCATTTTTCGTGTTTCAAAATCCATACAGTTGCAGGTCTGCCGTTTCAAATCGACTTTATACTTTCCGCTTTTGCTTGACGGAACAAACCAGAAATTACCGTCTTGTCGAATCGTGTATCTTTGGGAGATGTCATAACCGCGTTGTTTTCTTTCTAAAATTCGTTGTTCGTTCATCGCTTAAATACCTCAAAAGATTTAATTTAACTACCTTAACTATATTACTATAGGTATAGCAGTAAGTCAACCTAAGAACTTGGTTGACAGTATATTATTTTAGGTATATATTTGATTTTGTGGCAAGAGAAAAAATAACAGTCTGGAGAAATACCTGTGAGAGGTGCAATCACGTTTGGATTCCGCGTGATATTGAGAACGAGCCTGCGGTTTGCCCGAAGTGCAAAAGCCCGTATTGGAACAAACCGCGTAAAATCGTAAAATCTGAGAAGTAAGCTATGGATAAAATCACTTTTGAAATGTCGTTTGAGGGTTTAATAACAGGCGGGATTCCTTGTTTTACTCAGGAAGATACTTCTGGCGAGAAAGAAGTAATAAATAATTTGCCTGAGTGGATTGAAGTCCAACTCTTAGACCTGCAAAAAATTGCAAAAATTGCTCATCAGCAAGGCGAAAAGCGAAGTAAGGCGTTTCGTATGATTTGGATAGGTGATACCGTTTATCCATTCGCTACTCTCTACGCCACCGTTTCAAAATATTGCGCTTCATATATGCATCCAGAATGTAGAAACGAGTGTCATCTTGAATCAACAAGAACTGATGATATTAGCTTTGATATAGCAATAAGAGCATCAAAAGTATCAGACCTAAATCTTAAATGGTAGTTTTCGGGCAAGGTTAAGCACTTTTCGGGCAAGTGCTAGTTCTCAGGCAAAGCCTTAAATTTTAAATTGCGAGATTAGTCTAACATTTTCTCGACGACACCGTAACTTGCCTGTAAAGCGTCGTTTAATTTGCTCGCGTCCGTTCCGCCGCCTTCCGCCATGTCGGGTTTGCCGCCGCCGCGACCGCCGACAATCGGCGCGATTTCCTGCACGATTTTTCCTGCTTTCACGCGGTCGGTCAAATCGTCCGATACGCGCACGATAAACGAAACTTTGTCTTCCTCGGTTCGCGCCAGAACGACCACGCCGGATTTCATTTTTGCCAGAAGCGTGTCGGACAAATGACGCATTCCGCCTTTGTCCAAGCCTTCGACCGTTTTCGCCAGAACCTTCACACCGTTTACATCTTTCGCCTCATCGCCATTTGATGGAGCCGTTCCGATTGCGCCGGTGGCGATTTTCATTTTCAGCTCGTCGTTTTCGCGCTTGAAGCGTTTTAATTCTTCCTGCAATTTTTCAATCGCCGACGGCAGATTATCGCGCTGAGTTCTGAGCGCCTGAAGCGATTTGTCGATTAAATTTTCGTCTTCGCGGAAACGCTCGAACGCATCAAAGCCCGTAATCGCGCGGATTCGGCGCACGCCCGAAGCAATCGCCTCGTCCGAAGTGATTTTAAACGAGCCGATGTCGCCCGTCGCCCGAACGTGCGTTCCGCCGCAAAGTTCTTTTGAAAAAACGCCTTCGCCGACGCTCAAAACGCGAACGTCAGCGCCGTATTTTTCGCCGAAAAGCGCGACCGCGCCGGTTCGCATCGCTTCTTCAATCGCCATCACGTTCGTGTTCACCGCGTCGTTTTTCAAAATCTCGCGGTTGACCAAATCCTCGATTTCCTTAATCTCGTCTTCGCTCAAAGCCTGATAATGCGTGAAATCAAATCTTAAATAGTTCGGCGCGACGACCGAACCGGCTTGCTTGACGTGCGTTCCGACGACTTCCTTGAGCGCCGCGTGAACCAGATGCGTCGCCGTATGATTACGCCTTGTCGCGTCGCGTTTTTCCGTGTCAACCGTCGCCATTACCACATCGCCGACCTTAATCGAGCCTTTTTCAACTTTCGATTTATGCAGAATCAAACCCGCGACGGGCGAGAAAGTGTCCTGAACTTTCGCCTTCGTCGCTTCATTCAACAAAAATCCCGTATCGCCGACCTGCCCGCCCGATTCGGCGTAAAAAGGCGTCTCAGACAAAACGATTAAACCTTCTTCGCCTTCCGCGAGCTCTTGCGCTTCCTGTTCATTTTTGAGCAAAGCGACAACTTTCGCCTCTTCAAACTGCGTCGTTTCATAGCCGTGAAACTGATTCGCGCCGACTTTTTCCGCGATTTCGTGATAAATCGGACTTACAACCGATTTACGCTCGGTTTTTCCTACCGCGCTCTGCGATTGAATTTCCTGCAAAGCCGTATCAAATTTTTTGTTAAATTCTTCTTCACCGATTTCGATTCCTTTTTCTTCCAGTTTAACGCGCACCAAATCGCGCGGCGTTCCAAAAGTATCGTAAAGTTTGGCAAATTCGGTGAAATCAGCTTCGCTGCTTTTAGCAAAAAACTCGCTGAGCTTTTGTAATCCGACAGTCATCGTCGCGCCAAATTTCTCTTCCTCCAACCGCACCATTTTACTGATGAATTCGCGCTGTGTTTCGAGTTCGGGATAAGCGTCTTTCATCTGGTCAACGACAAAATCGCAGACTTTGTAAAAAAACGAATCGCTGAATCCGAGATGCTCGCGCCCGTGATAGATGGCGCGGCGCATTATTTTGCGGAGAACGTAGCTTCTGCCTTCGTTGCCGGGCAAAATTCCGTCGGTGATTGAAAAAGCCGCCGAGCGCGCGTGGTCGGCGACGACGCGCATGGCAAAGCCTTCCGTCGATTCGTAAACGTATTCTTTGCCCGCAAGCTCGGCGATAAAATTGATAATCGGCTTGATAATGTCGGTTTCGTAAACACTATCAAAGCCGTTAATAACAGTCGTAAATCTTTCCAAGCCCATTCCCGTGTCAACCGACGGCGCGGGCAGAGGCTCAAGGCGAAAGCCGCCGTTTCCGTCTTCGAGGCGGTTGTACTGCATGAAAACCAGATTCCAGATTTCCATCGTCGTGTCGCCCGTGTCGGCATTGACAAATTCGGGTCGGTTTTTTTCGGGATTTTTCGGCTCTTCGCCCAGATAGTAATTGATTTCCGAACTCGGTCCGCAAGGTCCGATGTCAGCCATCTGCCAGAAATTATCTTTCCGTCCGAAACGCAAAATACGGTCGGGCGATGCGCCGGCTTTTATCCAAAGCTCGACGGCTTCTTCATCAGCCGCAACTTCTTCGTCGCCGCCGAAAACCGTGAACCAGAGGCGGTTTTTATCGAGCTTTAATTCATTAACGAGATAATCCCACGCGAAATTTATCGCATCTTCCTTGAAATAATCGCCGAAGGAAAAATTGCCGAGCATCTCGAAAAATGTCAGATGCCGCGCCGTTTTCCCGACTTCGTCGAGGTCGTTGTGCTTTCCGCCCGCGCGAAGACACTTCTGACTTGTAACAGCGCGTTTATAATCGCGCCGCTCGTTGCCGAGAAAAACATCTTTGAACTGGTTCATTCCCGCGTTGGTGAACAAAATCGTCGGGTCGTCCGGCGGGTAAACCGGGCTGGAATGGACGATTTTGTGACCGCGCTCATTGAAATATTTTATAAATCTTTGTCTAACTTCGTTTCCTGTCATTATTATCGATAACTCTTTTTCTTAAAACTTTTGCCGTCAATATTATTCTGAGGGAAAAGAAAAACTCCGTCAAACCGCTCAAGCCGCGGCTTTATTATGTTGTTCGCCTTATCCGACACCTGTTTCAAGTATTAAAACGGCAATATCGCGGGAGCAGCTACAGGCAGCAAAACGAGAATTATTCGAAGGAATGTCAAAAACATTTCCGTAAAACTGACTAAATAAAAAGTATTCGAAACCTCAATCTCCTGCATCTTATATGCTAAGGAAACTTACTAACCGGAAAGGGAAATCGAAAGGAATTTAATGATGAAAAGATTAACTATTATTTTGCTGTTTATATCAGGACTTTCCTCTATTGGCGCGGCACAATCGGGAAGAAGAGTTCAATCGACGCCGACGCCGACGCCGCAAATTGCCGACAAACAGGATTCAGGCGATTATTCCGAATCCGTGCCGAGCATTTCGCGTCCGAACGTAAGAAATTCTAAAAAGGATAAAAAGTCCGAAAAAGAAACTAAACCGCAAACTCAGCCAACTCCGAAGACGAACACCGAAAATACTGACGTAGCCGATGAAGATGTACTGAAGGTAGAAACGAATTTAATAACGATTCCGGTGTCGGTTTATGAACGCAGCGGTATTTATTTGCCGAATTTAAGACAGGCGGATTTTAAGATTTTCGAGGACGGCGTCGAGCAAGAAATAGCTTATTTCGGAACGAGCGAAAAACCTTTCACCGTTATTCTTTTAATCGATGTCAGCCCTTCGACGGCTTATAAAATCGAAGAGATTCAGAGCGCGGCAATGGCATTTGTCAACCAGTTAAAACCGCAGGACAGCGTAATGGTTATTCAATTCGACGAATCCGTCAGCGTTTTAACGGACTTGACGAACGACCGCCAGAAAATTTACAAAGCAATTCGTCAAACAGGTTTCGGCAACGGCACTTCGCTTTACGAAGCCGTCAAATATTCGCTTCGCAAACGCCTCGCTAAAATAGAAGGACGCAAAGCAATAGTTTTGTTCACCGACGGTGTCGATACGAGCTCGCGCGGCGCGAGCTTTGACAGCACGCTGGACGATGCCGAAGAATCGGATTCCGTAATTTTCCCGATTTACTACAATACGTTTCTGAACAGTCGCGGTATCGGAACAGGCGGCGTAATGAGCACGCCGCCGACCATCGGACTGCCGACTTTGGGCGGCGGCGGTCAGGGCGCTTCGAGCGCGGATTACACGCGCGGCAGAGCATATCTGGAAGGATTAGCCGGCGCGACGGGCGGCAGAGTTTTCCGCCCCGAATCTACTCCGGGCGGATTAACCGCCGCTTTTGAAGGAATTGCCGAAGAGCTTCGCAGTCAATACAGCATCGGTTATTATCCCCAAATTGTCGGAGAAAGCGGGCAGCGCAAGCAAATAAAAGTCAGGGTAAATCGACAAAACGTTGCAGTCAGAGCGCGCGACAGTTATATAGTCGGCGCTAAATAACATTTTTGATTTACACGGAGATTTTAACGACTTAGTTTTTGAACCGGCGCGGCGCGATGGCGTATTTTTTAATTTTGTAAATAAGAATTCGCTCGGTCGTATCGAGTAATTTGGCGGCTTTCGAGCAATTACCGCGAGTCGTTTTCAGCGCGTCCGTAATCAAATCTTTTTCAAAGGCTTCGACCGCCCGGACAAGCGAAAACTGCGTTACGGTTCCGGTAACTTCCGCCATTTGCAGAGTCGGCGGCAGATGATGCCCGTGAATGACATTTCCGTCGCAAACCAGAACGGCGCGTTCGATGGCGTTCTCAAGCTCGCGAACATTTCCCGGAAAATGATAGCTCGTCAGCATATCAATCGCCGGAGTCGAAATGCGCTTGATATGTTTGCCGTGTTCTCGTTCATATTTTTCGACAAAATTTTCCGCGAGCAGCAAAATATCCGCTTTGCGCTCTCTCAAAGGCGGCAGAAAAATCGTAAAAACGTTCAGACGATAAAACAAATCTTCACGAAAAGAACCGTCGCCGATAGCTTCTTCCAGATTTTTATTGGTCGCCGTAATAAGCCTGACGTTGGCTTTTATGGTTTCCGTCCCGCCGAGTCGTTCAAACTCCCTCTCCTGAAGAACACGCAGTAATTTTACCTGCGTCTGCGCGGATAAATCCCCGATTTCATCCAGAAAAAGCGTTCCGCCTTCAGCCAGTTCAAAACGACCTTTTTTTCTGGCTTGCGCGCCGGTAAACGCGCCTTTCTCATAACCGAAAAGCTCGGCTTCAATCAGCGTTTCCGGCAGCGCGGCGCAGCTAATTTTTATTATCGGTTTCTTCGCCCGGAGCGAATTATAATGAATGACACCGGCAATTAATTCTTTGCCCGTTCCCGATTCGCCCCGCAATAAAACGGTCGCATTAGCGCGCGCAACCTGCGTTACCCGGTCATAAACCCGGCGCATCGCGCTTGAATTGCCGATGATATGACTGAAATCGTATTTTTCGCGCAATTCGCGCCGCAGGCTCGTATTTTCCGCCAGAAGTCTTTCCTTCTCTCCCTGTACGACGCGTGTAACCTTTAAGGCTTGGGAAATCATTGTCGCCGCAACCGACAAAAAATCCGACAAATTTTCATAATCAAACTGACTCTCATAAACGAATTCAACGCCAAACGCGCCGATAACCTTTTCACCCAATCGAATTGGAACGCAAATACAGCTCGTTTCTACGTTTTTGTTGTTTTTATCTTCAAAAACCGATAAAAATGTAGGTTCTAAATTTGTTTTTGGCAGCGTTACAGGTTTATTGTTTTGAAAAACCCGCCAGATAAAGCTTTTTTCTATGTGATTTTCCAGACGGCGAAATTCGGCTGCGCTGATTCCGTCGGTTGCGTATGGACGTGATTTTTCGGTTGCCGCATCGTATAAAACGATAAAGCTCCGCGAGAAATCAAGTTCTTCACGACATATTTCAAGAAGTATCGGCAAGGCTGACGCCGGGGAATTATTTGAAGCGAATGCCTTCCCAATCTTAGATAAAATTTTTAGTTTTTCAGTTTCTCTCAATAAATTTGCGTCAAATTTATGTTTAACCGATTTATCAGCTTATAAAATTGTAGATTAACTTTAAGTTTCCGACAAAATTGTAGTAAAAGCGATATAAATTTTGTCAGGCTCGGTTATATAAAACCTTTCTGAAACGGTTTAAAGTATGGCTTCGGCAGGTAAACAAAAAATAAGGAAGCAATTAGTTAATTCTCTTCAAAAACACTAACCGCTCCCTTTTTACTCCACGCTTTTTACGGCGCGGAATCTTTCAAATTTTGATTAAAGGAAATTGTTAATGGAACGGAAATTCCGAAATTTAGAAAATTTCGTGGTAAATTAAAAGCAGCTTGGCGCAAAACGGCAAAGCAAATAATCGCCGCGCGTCTCAGAAAAATATGAAAATCAAACTTTTAATTTTAACCGTCGCTTTACTGCTGGGCTTCCAGAATATTTTCGCGCAAACCGAAAAAGATACTTTATCAATCCGCAATGAAGTCAGTAAAATCAATAAAAATCTAAGAAAATACACGAAAAAAACAAAAGACGTTGCCGACATTTCGGTCGAAGGAACTCAGGCGACTTATTACAGTTCGGGCAGAGGATTGCTGAAAATCACGGCGAAAATGTACGGCGAAACTTATAACGCCGCCGGCGAGTTTTATTATCAGGGCGAGGAATTAATTTTCGCCTACGTCAAACTTAATAAATACGACACGCAGATTGGTTTAAAAAAACCCGTAAAAGTCGTAAAAATCGAAGAAAAGCGATTGTATTTCGCGGGCGGAAATTTGATAAAGCTGCTTATCGGGAAACGTCAGATAAAATCGACCGACGAGAGATTTGAAGAATCGAGAAAAGAAACCGTCGGAATAGCGGAAACGCTGAAAGCGGCTTATAACTAAAAGGAAAAGGCTGGATAAATTTATCCAGCCTTTTTTTCGTTTGCGTATTAGCCTTTATCGCCGTTTGTCGGCGCGACGGCGGGAACATTAGCGTTCGAGCCGTTTCCGTTTTTCTGCATCTGGTCGCGGAAAAGATTCAGAAGCAGAAGCGTTCCGATTCCGCCGCCGCCTTCGCCGTTTCCGCCGCCCGAAGCCATTATGTCGGGCGTGATGCGAACGCCTTTTTCGCCGATTACCTTTAGAGTTTCGACCAGAGCGACGCCGTTTGCGCCGAGCGCGGCGACCTGTTCTTTATACGCGACACCCTGCGCTTCACCCATCAAGCGAACTTTTTCGGCTTCGGATTTACCCGTTTCCGAGATGTAGTAGGCTTCGCCGTCGGCTTCGCGCTTGCGCTGTTCCGAGCGTTTGGCGGAGATTTCGACGCCGACCGTCGCTTCCATAAGACTGCGCTGGTTGTCGGCTTGCGAGCTGGTTTTTTCCAGTTCGATACGCTTGATTTCGGCTTCGCGCTGAGCGTTGAACATCGATTGTTTCTGTTCCGCCAAAATCTTTTCGGTCTGCGTTTTCATCAATTCTTCGGGCAGGTGAATGTGGCAAATCAGCACGTTGACGACATCGACGTGATATTTCAAAAGATGCATTCTCACGCGGGCTTCGGCGCGTTCCTGTTCTTCGTGTCGGTTTTGCAAATACGCCATCGCCGAAGATTCGGACGCCTGATTGCGGAAAATCGAGTCGATTAGCGGATGCATCACATTTTGTACTAATTTCTCGGTGCTTCCGATTTTCGCCACCATAAACGGCGCGTCTTCCGGTTTGACGCGGAAAACTACGCGCACTTCGAGCTGCATCGTAAAACCGTCTTTCGAAATAACGGCAAACGGGTCGAACGAATTGCCGACTTCTTCAGCCGTCCATTCGACGGTCATATTCGTAGTCGGAATAATAATCGGCGACGTTGCCAGAGTATTCATATAATAACGCCCGGGACCGACGACCGTTTCCTGAATACCGCGATAACCTTCGGGCACGACGTAAGCTTCGTGCGCGCCGCTGTCGAGCCGTTTGTCCGCCGGGTCGCTGACGAGCTCGGCTTTTATCTGTTCAATCGAAAGATTGTCGCCGTCAACTTTGTCGAGCTTTTCAGCCGCGATTGTTACCTGCTCTTCTTCTTCGCGCTCAAGGCGTTCGCGGATTTTCGCCGCCATCACTTTGCGGATTTCCTCGCCCGGGTCTTTGCCGACGTTCGAAACGATGACCGCGACTTCGCCGGGTTTTACTTCCTTCGCCGATTCCATAATCACCTTGAACATCAAAGGATTTATGTAATAAGTTCCGGGCAAAAGAATATCTTTCTGCGGTCCGCGCTGCCCGCCGCCGGTGATAAATGTGTTCGAATCCTGAAAATTATCGTGTCCCGTAACGGCTTGCGCGACGTAATCGCGCGGGTCTAATTGTGCGCCGTCGAGTGCTTCGACCAGACCGATTTGGTTTTCGGAAATCATCGTCGCGTCAAAAAGGCGAACGGTAAAAAGTCCGGGTTTGATGTCGCTGCCGTCGTCAATCGAAACGGACTGCGTATGAATACGATAAGTTCCGGGCGTCAGAGTTTCGACCTGTGGACCTTTCTGCCCGCCGCCGTAAACGAAGCTTTCGGCGTCCTGAAAATTTTTGTGTCCTTTGACGGCGCTGCCGTGAAGGCGTCCGGGTTCGAGCTGCGCGCCGTCGGCGGAAGTTATCACGCCGATTTTTCCGGGCGGAACCATCGTCGTTTTCGCAATCGAAACGTTGAACAAATAAGGGTGAATCGCCCATTTTCCGGGCGGAAGCGTTCGCAACTGAATACCTTTCACGCCGCCTTGCTTGATAAACGCAATCGGGTCTTGAAAATTGTTATGCGCGTTCTGCGCGCGGTCGGGCGCGAAATTGCTGCCCATCGGCATCGGCTCACCGTCGATGGCTTCGATAACGCCGAGCTCGTCCGCGCCGATTTCGACGAGCGGAACTTTTTGCGTTACGCGCTCAATCGGGTAAAAGACGAAATGAAGCCCCGGTTTTAAGACATCGGCTTGAATGCCGACCTCGCCGTCGGTCGCCACGACGCGTCCCTGCGCCATTTTGCTTCCCATATAACGACGCTCCTTGATGCCAACTTCGGTCGCGCCGATGTTGACCAGAAAGCGCGTGATGATATACCACACGACACCTAAAGCGATAAGCGCCAAAACACCCAAAACTATCAAAAATACTGGATTCTGCATTTTATTTTCCTTAAAAATTTCTGCAAGTTTAATTTTTTCCTATCGAACTTCCGCGCAAACCTGCAATCTCCTGTTTTATCCAAAAACTTACGCCCGAAGTCCTTTCTTCATTTGGGAGAAGCCAGAAGTGGCTTTCTAAAATTTGTGCCAGATGCTCCGCCGAAAAACCTTCAATTTTGTTCGCTTTCCATTGCCCAATCACAGTTTCCGCCGTCTCGGAAAATAAATTTCCCGATTCGGTTTGCGCCGCAAGCGAAATCAGTTGAACGGTGTTTCGCCGGTTCGGAGACATTTCCCAAAACTCCTGAAATTCGCGCAGTTTTTCCGCTTTTTGAGCCGCAATAAGGCGGAGTTCTTCGGCTTTTTCAGCCTCGGCGCGCGCTTTTTCTTCACGTTCAAGCGCGCGAATTTCCGCTTCGTCAGGCTCAAATAAACCGCGAAACTGCATCGATTCGATTTGTTTTGGAATTTCCGATGTAAGAAAATTTCGGTCTTTCCGAGTTTTCAGAATTACCGAAATAGTTACGACCGCCGAGATGACGACTAAAATTGTAAGAAGGATGAGCATTTTGCCCAAGCAGCGCTTTGAAGCGTTAAAAAATTTCTTCCGAGCGTTGCCCTCGTAATAAACTGATACGAAGGAAATTTATACCAAGTTCTAAATTTCTTCAACTACAGAAGCGCCTTTTGAAAAATCTCCGCTCGTCCATTGCCAGTTCTCAAGCAGGCGAATATTACCGTTTTCCATAATTTCGGGCGCAGAAAAACATTTTCCGGTCATAAGCGCGCCTTTTTTATTTAAATGCTGGTAACGCATTTCGAGCGAATTATTTTCCAAAACTTTCGCAATCAAATTGCCGAAAACAATCTCGCCGCCCGAATATTCCGCCCAGACGAGATTTTCCTTTTGGTGATAATGAAACGTAGTTTCGCCGGAAACTTCGCCCGTTTCCGAGTTTTGAACGGATTTGAAAATTCGATTGTCGTAATTTATTTTCATAAGAAATTAGCCGCGCAAATCCGCCTAATCAGCGCTTATTCGCGGGCTATTCTTCTTCGTCGTAATTTCCCGAAGCGATTTCGCGCATTTTTTTGCTGACCAAATCGTAGGAAAAGCCTTGCCGCAAAAGATAATCGTAAAACTTTTTCGCATCTTCGCGCGTTTCGGGCTTGCCTTTTAATCTCAACCGTTTTTCGATGGCGCGTTCGATGATTTCTTCTTCGGGCGTTTCTTCCAGAGCTTTTTCGACGGCGGCTTCGACCGTTTCCTTGTCGAGTTTTTTGTTTGCAAGCTTCATTTTCAAAACGCGTTTCCCGATTGGTTTCTGCCGAATCTGCGAAGCGGCGAAGCTTTTGGCAAACTGCGCGTCGTTCAGATAATTATATTCCTTGAGCTTTTCGATAACACCGTCAACAATCGCCGAATTCGTCCAGTCTTTTTCGAGCAGGCGCTCGCGCAATTCCTTTATCGAGCGCGGCTTGTAAGTCAGTAAATTTACGGCGCGGTCAAAGGTTCGCCGCCGCGCTCTTTCGGGATTTATTTCGCGCTCTTTCTCGATTGATTCTTCGTGTTGAGATTTACACCTATTTCGCTTTTTGAACATATATGAATTTTCCTGCAAAAAAAAAGATAAATCAATAACAATATAAATTTAAGCTAAACAAAAGCTATTTATTCAAAAAGCTTACGGTTAACTTACTTTACTGACCTATGCCCTCAAAACTTCTCGAAATGAGTGAAGATTGAATTTAATGCGCACTTGACAAACTTCTCTTTTTTAGGTAAGATAATAATATCTTAGATAAAGTAAAATAACGTATGACAATTAATAATTATGGTAAGTTGATAAAGTTTTGGAGCAAATATACAGATTCAAAAAGAGTTCTTGAGCTTTGGGTAAAAATTGTGCAGGAAACTGAATGGAATAATATTGTGGATGTAAAAAAATCTTACCCTTCGGCAGATGCCGCCGGAGATTGTACGGTCTTTAATATCAGGGGGAATAATTACAGATTGATAGTCGTTATCAATTATGTTTTTCAGGCTATCGATGTTGTCACTGTTTTAACTCACGCGCAGTATAGCAAAGACAAATGGAAAAAAGATTGCGACTGTTAGCCAGTAGGGTAACTACCCTATCTCTCCCGTCAGAGGGATAAATTATTAATTGTTAATTGTTTAAGATAAAAAGTAAAAACTAAGGAGCTAAGAAAATGACAAGTAATTTTAACAAAGTGAAATATGCCGAGCTTTTGACGGAAATTATTCCGGTGGCAATTGAAACAAAAGCCGAATACAATCGCGCTCAGGAAATTCGCTCGCGGCTGATTCGCACTGCCGAGCCGTCCCCTGAACAAATAAAACTTCATCGTTTAATCACAGCGCTGATGTCTAATTATGAGGCGAAAATTTTTCCGGCAATTAACACTGAACCGCACAAACTGCTCGAAACGCTTTTGGAAGAACGCGGAATGAAGCAGAAAGAGCTTTTACCGATTTTCAAATCGGAAGGAATTATTTCCGATATTTGTTCAGGCAAGCGTCGAATCAGCAAAAATAAAGCAGAAGAACTCGGCGAATTTTTCAGTATATCTTACAGAGTGTTTTTATAGATGAACGGATTTTTAATCATAGATAAGCCCGAAGGATTTACTTCGCACGATGTTGTCGCGCGCTGCCGCCGGATTCTGCGTACAAAACGCATCGGGCACACCGGAACGCTCGACCCGTTTGCGACCGGCGTGATGGTGATTATGGTCGGACGAGCGACGCGGCTCGCGCGATTTCTCGACAAAGACGCGAAGGAATATGAAGCAATGGTTCGGTTTGGTTCTGAAACAGACACAGGCGACAGGACGGGCGAATTACGAATTACGAATTACGAATTACGAGACGTTTCGATTGAAGAAATTGAAAATATTTTGCCTGAATTTCGCGGCAAAATCGAGCAAACGCCGCCGATGTATTCGGCGAAAAAAGTCGAAGGCAAAAAGCTTTACGAACTGGCGCGAAAAGGCATTGAAATCGAGCGCAAGCCGGTGAATATTACGATTTACGAATTAGAAGTTCAAAGTTCAAAGTTCAAAGTTCAAAGCTCGGATGTTTCGATTAGAGTTTTATGTTCGGCGGGAACCTACATCAGAACTTTGGCGGAAGACATCGGACGAAAATTAAAAACGGGAGCGCATCTTGCCGAACTGAGGCGAACGCGTGCCGGGAAATTTGATTTATCGAAAGTGGTTACGCTGGAAAAGCTCGAAGAAATCGTTATAGACAACCGGCTCGATGACGCTTTAATTTCGATGAACGAAGCGATTTCGCATCTGCCGAAAGTCGTTTTAAGCGAATCCGACATCAAAAAAACTCAAAGCGGAATCAAGTTAAAATTTGAAAGCGTTGAAATCGAAGAAAATCAGCCCGTCAGGATGATTGACGAAAAAGAAAATTTAATCGCCGTCGGATTCTATAATGCGGCGGAAAAATTTGTGCAGCCGAAAATAGTTTTGGTATAAAATTAAGATTCAAAATTTAAGATTTAAAATTTAAGATTAGAAAACAGCATTCCCAATCTTGAATCTTGAATCTTGAATCTTAAATCTTTTGAATCTTGAATTTACAATTATGAACAAGAAAAATTTGGCTTTAGGTGTCGGCGGCGCAATCGGCGCGGCTTTGGCTTGGAAGTTTTTGACTCGCGCCGGAAGCGTTAACTGGAGCGACTATGCCGATAAGATTCATCACGCGGAAAATTCGCATTTTGTGGAAATTGACGGCGCGACCATTCATTTTCAGGAATTTGGTGACGAAAGCGACCCGACATTGCTGCTTATTCACGGCTATACAGCTTCGACGTTTGTATGGCATTCGGTTGCGCCGGCTTTCGCTGACGAGGGCTTTCACGTCGTCGCGCTTGATTTAATCGGCTTCGGCTACTCGGACAAACCCGCTTGGTTTGATTATTCGATTGCTTCGCAGGCACACGTAATCGAGCGTTTTATGAATCGTCTCGGCATCGGCAAAGCAACGATTGTCGGCAGTTCTTACGGCGGCGCGGTGGCTTCGACCGTCGCGCTCGATTATCCCGAACGCGTCGAAAAGCTCGTTCTGGTCGATGCAGTCTGCAATGACGAAGCTTTGAGTCATCCAATTCTGAAACTTACGGCGATTCCGGGCGTAGGCGAGCTTCTCGCGCCGTTTCTGGTCGATTCAAAATTTTTCCTCAAATATCGGATGCAAAATACGCTCGCGCCGGAAAATCATCATCTTATTACAAAAGACCGCCTCGAATCGGTTCATCGCCCGCAGGCGGCGGCGGACGCGCATCATTCGTTTCTGGAAACGGCTCGCGCGTGGGACGCCTGCCGGATTCAGGACGACGCGCAGTATATCAAACAGCCGACCTTGATTATCTGGGGCGAAAAAGACACGGTTATTCATCCTCACAACGGCGAAAAGCTTTTTGATTCGATTTTGAATTCGCGCCTCGTCTTTTTCAAAAACTGCGGGCACGTTCCGCAGGAAGAAAAGCCCGAACTCTTCGCCCGCGTCGTCTCGGATTTTTGCCGCGACAGCAAAAGGCAAATCGAAGCAGGCGAGGAGTTAAGTTTGAGCGAAAATAATTAAATGAATTTTAATATTCTCCCGCTTCTGATTTCTTTTTCGAGCGGTTTAATAGTGCTTTTTATTCAGCAATTTGCGCGACCGCGTCTCGGAGTTCATTCAGTTTTTCTTGATTCGGCTCCAAATTTGATTATCGGATTCTGTTTCCCGTTTTGCGTCCTTATTCGCCCGAAGCTTTTGACATTAACTGAAGCCCGAAAATATTTCGCATTATCGTGTATTGCGACGCTTCTGCTTTTAATCGGTTTTGAGATTATAAGACCTTTTGAAGGCGCGGAAACGTTTGATTATCTCGACATTCTGGCAAGTTTTGCCGGTGTTGCTTTATCATTTCTTTTTTATCGTTTCCGGCTGGAAAAGAAATTAATCTTTCACGAATGAACTTTATCCGCCCGCGTTTCGTAATTTCTTAAAACGGTTCTTCTCAAATTCGAAAACTTGCGAGGTTTTTATGTTCTGTCCAAAATGCAGTCAACAACAGATTTCCGATGAAACCAGATTTTGCTCGCGCTGCGGTTTTCAGCTAAACATCGTCAAAGCGCTGCTCGCGAGCGACGACGCGCCGCAACCCGCCGAAATTCAAAAGGCAGACCGCAGTTTGCGCAAGCGCGATATGACCATCGGCGCGGGCGTTATGTTCTTTTTCGCGCTTATCGCGGCGGCAATTACGGTCGATATGCCGCCTTCGCACAGCTCGCGCATCGTTTTGCTCTTCGCAGCGTGGCTTATTCTGACGCTTTTGATAAATATTAAGCCGATAATCCAATATTTTCTGCGCGCCGATAATTCTGCGCCTGCGACGGACGATTTTTCCGTTTCGAAAACATTTTCCAAATTTACTTCACGCGGTAAAAACGCTTTGCCCGAAGCGCGCGGCATTCCGGCGGCGGATTTGATTATGCCGAACCTGAATACGGCGGAAATGATTCAGCCGCCGAGCGTTACCGAAAATACTACAAATTTGCTTGAGCGCTAGACATTTTTTGTCAATTTGCAAAATAAAAGACCTTTCTTTAGTCAGTTTGCAAAAAACGAATCGCGCAAAAATGTCGTAATTACAGGGGTTTTGTATTTTTTAGCGACTGGCACACGCGTTGCGAATAGATTTTGCGAAGCCGGAAAAGCTTCAAAGGAGATTGAAAATGAATTATTCACAAAAAATTGCGAGAGCATTTGAAATTGCCGGTTATTTGCTGCTGATTCCCGCCGGTTTCGGCGTGTTTGCGGCGTCGATGTTGATAAAAGACGCGCCGTGGTTCACGTTTTTAATTTATGCGATTTTCCTCTTCGGTTTCGTTTTGCTTGTCGGATATTTCAAGCATTCGCGCGGCAGACTTGAGGAAAAACGGGTTCGCGCTCTATGGATTGCGAGTGCCGTTTACAATGGCGTTCTGCTGCTTCCGGTGCTTGGGATAGCATTGATTACTGTTAAAGATTTTCTTAACGGATATGCTTCGTATGATAATTGGACATCAATCGGCTTCGTTCTCGCCGTTATTTCCGGTTATGCGACGACGATTGTTTTATCGATAAAAGCGTATCAATTTGAAAAAAACAATCAGAAGTACCTGTAATGCCCGGTGATTTTCCATTCAAACAGGCGGTCTTCAAGACGCGCGCCGCCGCCGATGTTGTGGATGATTGAATATTTGCGCGTTTTTTCGTTAAAGATGTTTGAAACGACCCCGATGTGCGTCATTCCCTTGCCGTCCAAATCCCACGAAACAACATCGCCGGGCTGGTAATCTTTCGCTTTGTCCGTAACCGGCAGAGATTTTCCTTTGCGCGTGAAAAAGGTTTGCAGATTCGGAACTCTCCGGTGGTCGATGTTCGTATCGGGTTTCGGCAAGCCCCATTTTGCCGGGTAAAGCGCGAAATTCTGCGTCATGTCTTCGTGAACTTCCTTTTGCAAATCGATGCCCGCCGCCCGAAATGCGCGAACGACGACATCGGTGCAAGCGCCCGTCTCAGCCGGAACATCGCCGTTCGGATAAGGAATTACATAATAATCCTGAGTGTAATTTTTGGTGATTTCCGTCTGCCTGTTCGCGCTTTCGAGCAATTTGCGGATTTCTGCGGAAGAAATTTCGGCAATTTTCGGCTTCTCCGTCTCCGAGCCGGAAAAAAGGCTCGACTCCGTCGATTTTTCGAGCTGAGAATTGATTTTCTCACAAGCTGCGAAAAAGATAAGACAAAGACAAAAAACGATAATTATTTTTATACTACGCATTTAGATTTTTCTTTTATAAATTAAAATCCTGCAATTCGTTTGCGGCGAAAAAATGTGTTGACCTCTCTGCCCGCAATCTTGTATTGTTAATAAAACCCTTTTTGCAGTCGGTGTTTTATAATTTATACAAATCGTTTTCCTAAATTCAAAAAAAAACATTCAAGGGAGATAACCGACAGATGAACAAATTACGTGTTTTAGTTGCTTTTGCGGGCGCATTTGCGCTTGCTCTGGTCTTTTTGGCGTTTCAATACACAGCCAATGCTGAATTTTCCAATCAGGAAAAACAAATCAAAGAACCTTTAATTGTCAAAGGCGAGCGCTTTTGCGGAACAGACCATAACCCCGTAAAAATCGCGCAGATGGAGAGAGATTTTCTAAGTCGGCGGCAGCTTGCGGCAAGAAGCGGCGAGCCTGTCGCCAACGTTACCGGCGGAACGATTAACGTCTATTTCCACGTTATCAATAAAGGAACCGGCATTGCCAACGGCGACATCACGACGACGATGATTAACAATCAAATGAGCGTTCTCAACAATGCTTATTCGAGCAAAGGCTGGAGTTTTAATCTTGTATCGACAAATCGTACGACGAATACGACTTGGTACAACGGCTGCTACGGTTCGAGCGAAAGCGCGATGAAAAACGCGCTGCATCAGGGAACGGCGGACGATTTAAATATCTACACCTGTAATCCTTCGGGGGGAATTTTAGGCTACGCAACGTTTCCTTCGAGCTACAACAGCGCACCGAAAATCGACGGCGTTGTAATTCTTTACAGCTCGCTTCCGGGCGGAAGCGCCGCGCCGTATAATCTCGGCGACACGGCAACGCACGAAGTCGGACACTGGATGGGCTTGTATCACACATTTCAGGGCGGATGCAACGGAAACGGCGATTTCGTCTCCGACACTCCGGCGGAAAAAAGCGCGGCTTTCGGCTGCCCGACCGGACGCAACACCTGCAACACGACAGGAAACGACCCGATAACGAACTTTATGGACTACACGGACGATTCCTGCATGTTCACGTTCACAACCGGACAGGACACGAGAATGGATTCGCAGTTCACGACTTATCGCTACAATCATTAAGCGTTAAGAAATTAGCCACGAACAAACACAAAAAGAACACGAAAAATTATTTACTTCTTTTTCGTGTTCTTTCGTGTTTGTTCGTGGCTAATTCTTATCTTCCCTTCAGCCATGTTTCCACGTCCTCGCGCATCTCGTCCGTGATTTCGTGCTTTGCATCATATTCCTTCGACGTAAAAATATTCAGCCGACTTTTCAGCTTTTCCTTGAAATTCCGGTATTTTTCGAGCGGATAAAACTCGTCCCCGTTCGCGTATAGATAAAAAACGTCCGCCGCCAGAGGTTTATAAATCTCGTTCGTCTCCAAATCCGAAGGAATTCCGCCGCAAACGCCGATGACGCCGCGCAAAAGCGACGGAAACGTGAAAGCAAAGCGAAAATTCAGCGCGCAGGCTTGCGAAAATCCGTAAAGATAAATTTTATTCATATCGATTACGTTTTCGCTTCTGAGTTTTTCGATAAGTTCGAGAAGAAAATTGTGATGAATCGAAACCGATTCTTCCGATTTATAATCGGTCAGCCAGCCGAAACCTGTTCTGTAACCTTTATCCGTCTCGCGAAAATGCTGGTAAGGCGCTTGAACCGACGCGATAACGAAATTTTCCGGCGCGACCTTTTTTGCTTCGCTCATCATATAGCGTTTGTTCGCGCCGTAGCCGTGAACCGTTAAAAGCAAAGGCGCGGCGGGCGGCGCGTTTTCGGGAACGAACAAATCGTAATAAAGCCTGATTTCGGTTTTAAAAAATAAATCGGTTTCCAACATAAAATTTATCTGACTTTTTTGAGCCATTCCTGCGGATTAACCGCGCCGTGCGGCACGCGCGAACGAAAGAATTTATATTTTTTCTTCTCAAAACCTTTCAATTCTTTTTTGAAAACGACAAACGGAATGAGCCAGCTCAATTTTTCATACAGCGCGAGTTTTTCTTCCCGAAAATCAAAACCTTTCTCCTCGTCCGCGTGAAACTGCGCCCACGCAATCGAGCCGCAAAAACCGCACGCGCCGAAATCGGGCGAAAGCAAAACGTCTTCCATAAAAACGCGGATTCCGCCGTCGAATTCGTGCAGAACGTCGTGAATCGCGACAATCGCGCCGTCGTTTAAATGCGGCGCGAAACCGTCAAAATCGAGCTTCGTTCCCTTGTATGTATGGTCGCCGTCAATCCACAAAAGCCGTATCGGTTTGTCCCAAATCTTTGCCAATTCATAAGAAAATGTCTGGTGAAACTCGATTCTGCCGGCAACTTCGTGCGTTTCGATGTTCTTTCGAAAATCATTAAAAGAACTCGCGTCGCCGCGCAAATCCGGGTCGGTTTCCGAAGGCGCGGTCATCGGGTCAACCGCGTTAACTTTTGAGTTTCCGGCTAGAGCGGCTGATTTTGCCAGAATTACGGTCGATTTTCCTTTGAAAGAACCGATTTCGAGAATTTCTCCGTCGGCGGTCGGACACGCAGCCATCAGAGCGAGAAAACGCATCTCGTTCGGCGCGAGATAGCCTTCTACGCCGGCGACTTCTCTGAGCAAATTTTCGACAAATGAATCAAAATTGTCAGGCAGTTTTTTTAAGAATTTTTCCATAGCTAGACGAGTAATTGTCAGACTACTTTAGCCAAACCGGAAATGTCAAAATCGCTTTGTTTTTGCGTGTTTCTGCGCTTTGTGGGAAACTTTCTCTTTCTATGCGCGATTTTCTCAAAAAATTTGATGAATTAGCCGGAATCGAAACTGAAAACAACGCGGCGCGATGGTGTGAGCGAATCGCGTTTGCTTTTCTGATTTTGATGATTTTATCCGCGCCGCATTCGATTGCCGCCTCGCAAACGGCGTGGATAACCGGAATGTTTGTCTGGATAGTTCGCCTTTTTATAAAACCGCGCCCGAAATTCGTCAAGACGGCTCTGGACATTCCTTTGTGGGCGTTTTTCGGCTGGTCTGTCATTTCGTCCGCATTTTCCTACGCGCCCGAAATTTCCGTGAATAAGCTGCGCGGCGCGGCGCTTTTTCTGATTTTTTATTTTGTCATAAATAATCTCCGAACAAAGCGCGCGGTACGATTTCTGGCGCTGGCGATGATTTTTTCGTGTATGGTCAACGTTCTTTGGACGCCGGTTCAACGAATAATCGGGCGCGGCGTCGAGATTCACGGCGTCGCGCCAAACAGTCCTCTGGCAAAAGCCGTTTTGATTGAAGGCGACGCATTGCTCGCCGCCAACGGCAAAAAACTAAGCTCGCCCGAAGATTTGGTCGCGCAAATCGAGCAAAACGAGAGTTCGAAAGTTACATTTTATCGACCGGATTTTGAATTTGCCGTCGATATAAAGCGAGAGAATTTATTAAGCGGCGCGAACGCGCTCGAACGGCTCGGCATCCAAAGCTGGAAAAAAAGCAGAAACTGGCGCTCAAGCGGATTTTTCGGACACTACGCGACGTATGCGGAAGTTTTGCAGTTGATTTTATCTTTAACATTCGGGTTGTTCATTGCGAGTTTTTTCCCGCAAAGGCGCAAAGGCGCAAAGGAAGAAAAGAAATCTAATTCTTCACTTTTCACTTCTCACTTCTCACTTCTCACTTTTATTTGCGTAGTATTGATGTCGCTCGCGCTGCTTTTGACCGTTACGCGCGCTTCGCAATTAGCATTTCTCATCTCGGCTGTTGCAATCGTGCTGGCAAGCGGCAGACGCAAATTGCTTTTGGCTCTAGCCGCGATAATTTTGCCGGTTGCCGTCGGCGGGCTGATTTTTCTTCAGCAGAGCCGGAATGTCGGGTTTTTCGACGCGAAGGACGATTCGACCGCTTACCGGCAAACGATGTGGCGCGACGGTTTTCGACTCTGGACGCAAGATGCGCGAAATTTCACGCTCGGCGTCGGAATGGATTCGATTCAGCGCTACTGGAAGGACTGGAATTTATACGACAGCGGACGGCTTCCGCAGGGACATTTTCATTCGACGCCTTTGCAATTACTGGTCGAACGCGGTTTGCCCGCGCTGCTTCTCTGGCTCTGGATTTTGTGGCGTTATGCGAAAGTGCTGATTTTGAGAAAAGGAGACGAGGAGAAAAGGAGACGAGGAGAAAAGGCTATTGCAAATCGGTCAGAAATCTCCTCTTCTCCTCCTCTCCTTTTCTCCTCTTCCCTGATTGAAAAAGGTGTAGTTCTCGGCTCGCTCGGCGGCTTAGTCGGATTTTTTACGAGTGGTCTTGTACATTACAATCTCGGCGACCAGGAAGTTGCAATGGTTTTCTTTATTTTAATGAGCTTGAGCGTATTTCTTTGTGATTCGAAATTTAAGATTCAAGATTTAAGATTCAAAATTGAAAGACAAAATCTTAAATCTTGAATCTTAAATCTTGAATCTTAAATCTTCACGCCGATTTTTCGATGCCGTAGCGGGCGATTTTCATATACAGACCGCGTCTGGTTAAGCCTAATTCACGGGCGACTTTTGAGATGTTCCAGTTATGTCTTCCTAATGAATCGTTTATCATCTGCGTTTCCAATTCCGAAACAGCTTCTTCGAGCGTTCCGCTTTCCGAGCCGATATTAAAGCTGCTGTATGATTTGTCGTAAGAAGCAATCTGACGCACGTTACCGCTGTTGGTTGCGAGCGACGAAATCGGCGTCGCGCTGCGTTTCAGTTCGGACGAGAGATGGTCGGGCGTTATCGTTTCGCCGTCTTCGGCGCGGGCGACGACGCGCTGAATCTCGTTGCAAAGCTGGCGCACATTGCCGTCCCAATCGCAGACCATCAGCAAATCTATCGTCTGCGGCGTAATCGTTATGTTGCGCCGACCGAATTTTGCCGCGTAATGATTGACGTAATAATTGATTATCGGCGGAATTTCCGAGCGACGTTCGCGCAGAGGCGGAACGCGCAGGCGGATGACGTTCAGGCGATAATATAAATCTTCGCGGAAGCTGCCGTCGGCAACTTTCGCTTCGAGCGGCATATTGGTCGCGGCGATGATGCGAACGTCAACTTTTATCGGGCGTTTTTCGCCGAGCGGCTGAATTTCGCCTTCCTGAAGAAATCTTAATAGTTTTGGCTGAACGTCGAGCGGCAAATCGCCGACTTCGTCTAAAAACAAAGTTCCGCCATCAGCCGCGCGAATCATTCCCTGCGAATCCGTTACCGCGCCGGTAAACGAGCCTTTGCGATAACCGAAAAGATGACCCTCGGCTAATTCTTTGGGAACGGCGGTGCAGTTAAACGGCACGAAAATTTTATCCTTACGGGAAGAAATCGTGTGAATCGCGCGCGAGACAAGCTCTTTGCCCGTTCCCGATTCGCCCGTAACCAAAACCGTTACGTCGGACGAGCGGATTTTATAAACTTCTTCGACCAGAGATGTCATCGCGGGCGAAGAATGAATAAAACCGGGCATTAAACTATTGGAAGTAAACGAACTTGTCGCCTGCTCGCCGATGTTGGTTTTGTCTTTATCGCGCAAAGCGCAAACGTCCATTCCAAGCTCGACGACGCGCAGAAGCGGCTGAATCGAGCTTTCGTCGTTTAAAACCGCGCCTGACTGCGGGCTTATCATCAAAATCGCGGGCGAAGCGCTCGGCGAGCGAAGCTGGTAAACCTGTAAATTTTTTGTTTTGGCGAAAATTTCTACTTCATTTTTTATCTGCGCTTCGTGAAATTTGGAGACAAGCTCCATACTCTCGGCGGGAACATAGCCGTGCGTAATAAACGGGTAAAATCTTTTCTGGTCGTTCATCTCGGCGACGATGATTTTCTTCGCCTTGCTTTCCTGCTGCAAAATGGCGACAAGCTCGCGGAAAAGAAGCTCGCGCGAGGCGGTCGCTTCCGCCAGACGAAGCATCAAAAGCTGCGAACCGGCTGACGAAGTAGTTTTGTTTCCCGTTTCGACCGTTTTGAGTTCTTCGAGAATTTCCTGCGTTTCCTTTAGAAGCGGCTTAACGTCGAGCTTGCGGAAAATCTCGCTTGCCGAAGTCAAATGCTTCAGCGCGCGTTCCGGTTCGCCCGCGAAAACGGTTTTTCCAACCAGAAAATGCGCCAGAGCCGTGTGATATAAATCTTCCGCCGTCTCGAAAATCGTCAAAGCGCGGCTGAAATGATGAGCAGCAAGCTCCTTGTCCCTGTATTCGAGCGAAAGAAGCCCGCGAATACGCTGAACGTTGCCGAGCACGAAAAAGTCGGAGCTCGGCTCGTTTTTTTCAATCGCTTCGAGCTCGCTCTCACAATCGATAAATTTGCCTTTTTGCAGGTAAGCTTCCGCCAGCACGAGGCTCGCCATATTGGAAATCTGACGCTCGCCGATTCGGCGGCAAATCTCGATTGTTTCCTGCGCCCGCTCCGTTGCTTCGGTCAGATTTCCCTGCGCCAGAAGCGTTCTCGCCAGATTGCGCGAAGCCTGAATTTCGTACCATTCCTTTTTGCGCTCCTGCGCGATGGTAACGCCGCGTTCCAGAAGTTTTTGCGCTTCATCCAAATCGCCTCTAAGAAGCTTTAGCTCGCCCAGTGAATCCAGAATTCCCGCGATGTGAACGTGATTCGTTTCAAAAGCCAATTCCAGCGCGCGTTTGATGACGCTTTCGGCTTTTGTCCATTCGCCGAGCAGCATCAGGTTGATTCCGAGATTGTTATACGCGGCGATTGAGTGAATTTTATGTTCGGTACGGTCAAAGAATTTAATCGATTTTTCGAGACACGCGATGCCTTCCTGCGGGCGGCGCAAAAACCAGTATGCGCCCGAGAGGTCGGAATAAATCTTGCCGAGCAGAAACAAAGCGCTGCGCGAGCCGATAATTTTGATTGCCTGCTGAAAATATTCCAGAGATTTTGCGCTGTCGCCTTCCTGATGAAGCGTGGTGGCAATCAGAAAATAGCTTTCCGCCATTCCGCGCCAGTCGCCTTGCTCGCGGAAATAATTCAAAGCTTTTTCGGCGTGGTCGCGGGCAATCGGAAATTCGTTAAGCTTGCGGTAAACACGCGCCAGCGCGACGAAAATGCTTCCCAAAAGAGATGTCAGTTTTTTTGCTTCGGCTTCTTCGCGGCTTTTTTTCAGAAGCGCGACGGCTTTCGGAAAATCCGTCTGATTGTTGTGCGAGATGGCGAGCTGAACAAGGACGTAAATTCGCGTTTCGTCTTTGAGATTGGTTAAAGCCGCTTCGTCTTCGAAAGCCGCGATAACTTCGAGCGCTTCCGGGTAGCGTCCCTGCGTTTCCAGCGTGTAAGACAAAAGATGCTGTAACGTCGCCTGCTGCTCGGCGTCAAGCGAAAAATTTTCCAGCGTCTCGCGGATGATTTTTTCAGCCGCGCCGGAAAGTCCTTCGTCCAGTTTGAGCCGGACTTCGGTTATATTGTCTGCTAATTTCTCGTCGGAGATGGCTCTCACTTTACGAAAGCGCGAGTCAGCCTTCGCGCCAAAATGGGAGGCGTTTTCCGACTTGAAATATTCTTTGGTCGAAAGGGAACTTTTTTTCATTGCTCTAGTTAAGGAGATAAAACTACTAATCCAATCTTTATTTCAGCAAGAAAATCTTTTTTTTTAGGGGTAGTCTCAGAAATTGGTATATCCAATATTGAAATTTAACAGATTTTTTCCCGTTCGTCCATAAATTTTATTTATCTAAATAAGGCTAGACGTAAAAAATTCTTTATGACATTCTTTTAATACACTAATTTTTTTGAGGAAAAAGCGTTGCAGGCGGAAGAAAAACGGCTCGAAGAAGCACGAAAAAAAGAAAAAGACTGGAAGCAATGGGGCTGTTACGTTTCGGAACGAGCCTGGGGAACGGTGCGCGAAGATTATTCGGCTGACGGCGCGGCGTGGGATTATTTCCCGTTCGAGCAGGCAGTTTCGAAAACTTATCGCTGGAACGAAGACGGAATCGCCGGCATTTGCGACCGCAAACAGCACATCTGCTTCGCTTTATCTTTATGGAACGGCAAAGACCGGGTTCTAAAGGAAAGACTTTACGGCGTCGGCGGTAATCAGGGAAATCACGGCGAAGACGTAAAAGAATATTATTTTTATCTCGACAACACGCCGACGCATTCCTACATGAAATATCTCTACAAATACCCGCAGAGCGAATTTCCCTACAAAATTCTCAAAGACGAAAATCTCCGGCGCGACAAATCGCAGCCGGAATTTGAATTGATGGACACGGGCGCGTTTGACGAAAACAAATATTTCGATGTCTTTGTAGAATACGCAAAGGCGGACGCGGAAGATATTTGCATTAAAATCACCGCTTTTAATCGCTCGGAAGAACCCGCGCCGCTTCATATTTTGCCGACCGTCTGGTTTCGCAATAACTGGTCTTGGACGGAAAGCGCAAAAAAACCGATTTTGAAAAAAGCGGAAACGAGCGCGGAAAATCTCTCGCTAGTGCATCTCGAATCTCCAATCGGCGAATATATTCTTTGCGCGGAAGGCTCTTCAACCTTGCTTTTCTGCGAAAACGAGACGAACTTTCAAAAACTTTACGGCGGCGAAAATAAATCGCCCTTTGCCAAAGACGGCATCAACGATTATGTCGTCGGCGGCAACAGAAACGCCGTCAATCCAAAGCAAACGGGAACGAAAGCCGCCGCGCATTATGCTTTTGAACTTGCGCCTGATTCGAGCGAAACGATTTACTTGCGCTTGTGCAAAAAGGATTTGAACCGCAGAGACGCAGAGACGCTGAGAGAAAATTCAAAAACGAATCAAGATGAAATAATTGAAAAAAACTCCGCGTCTCTGCGTCTCTGCGGCGAAATTTCCCACGATGAATTCATCGCCGACTGCGAAGCGATTTTCCAGCGGCGAATTGCCGAAGCCAATGATTTTTATACTGAAATTATTCCAAATAATTTGTCCGACGACGAAAAAAACGTGATGCGGCAAAGCTTAGCCGGAATGCTCTGGTCGAAGCAGTTTTATCAATACATCGTTAAAGACTGGCTCGAAGGCGACAGCGCGTTTTCGCCGCCGCCGAAAGAGAGATTCAGCGGGCGAAACAAGGATTGGAAACATCTTTACAACGATGATATCGTCTCGATGCCCGACAAATGGGAATATCCGTGGTACGCGGCTTGGGATTTGGCTTTTCACACGATTCCGCTCGCGCTGGTCGATTCGGATTTTGCGAAAAAGCAGCTTATTCTGCTTCTGCGCGAATGGTATATGCATCCGAACGGTCAGATTCCGGCGTATGAATGGGCTTTCGGCGATGTCAATCCGCCGGTTCACGCGTGGGCGGCGCTCAGAGTTTATCAAATCGAAGCAAAAAGGCGCGGCGCGACAGACCGTGATTTTCTGGAGAAAGTTTTTCACAAACTGCTTCTCAATTTTACGTGGTGGGTGAATCGAAAGGACGAGGAAGGCAATAACGTTTTTGAAGGCGGATTTCTCGGACTCGACAATATCGGAGTTTTCGACCGCAGCACGAAGCTGCCGGGCGGCGGATTTTTGGAACAATCCGACGGAACGAGCTGGATGGCGATGTATTGCCTGAATATGCTCGCAATCGCGCTCGAACTCGCCAAAGAAGACAAGGTTTATGAAGATGTCGCCAGCAAATTTTTCGAGCATTTCGTTTATATTTCCGACGCGATGAACAATCTCGGCAACGAAAATACCGAGCTTTGGAACGAGCGCGACGGTTTTTATTACGACGTTCTGCACCTTCCGGCTCAGCGAAATATTCCTATAAAGCTGCGCTCGATGGTCGGGCTGATTCCGCTTTTCGCGGTCGAAACCATCGAAGAAGAATGGCTTGAAAATCTGCCCGAATTCAGAAAACGAACCGAATGGTTTCTCAAAAACCGCCCCGATTTGACCGACGACATCGCCTGTATGCAGGAAGAAGGCAGAGAAAAAAGGCGGATTCTCTCAATCGTTACGCGCGAAAAACTGCAAAGCATTTTGCGCTATATGCTCTCGGAAACCGAGTTTTTGTCCGATTACGGCATTCGCGCGCTTTCGCGCTTTCACAAAACAAATCCTTACATTTTAGAAATGGATGGAACAAAACACACGGTCGAATACGAGCCTGCCGAGTCCCGAAGCGGAATGTTCGGCGGAAATTCGAACTGGCGCGGTCCAATCTGGTTTCCGGTCAACTATCTTTTAATCGAGAGTTTACAGAAATTCGATTTCTTTTACGGCGAAGACTTTAAAATCGAATTTCCGACAGGTTCTGAAAAAATGCTGACGCTCTGGGAAGTTTCGCAGGAATTATCGAAACGTCTTTCAAACATTTTCTTAAAAGATGAGGAAGGAATCCGCGCCGTTCACGGCAGCACCCAAAAATTTCAAACGGATGAACATTGGCGCGACTATATTTTGTTTTACGAATATTTTCACGGCGACCGCGGCTCAGGTCTCGGCGCGAGCCATCAGACGGGCTGGACAGGTTTAATCGGCAAATTATTACAGCAAATCGGCGAATACGAAGACGAAAAAAGCGGCAGGCATATCGAAACTTCAGAAATTGCTTCCGAGGAATAAAAAACTCAAAACATTAGCCTCCAAATCTCGTTTATGCATCTATTATCTGGTTTTAAAAAATATGATAAACGATTCGCTTTTGGACAACAAAAAACCTGTCTTTTTTGACAAAAAAGGCAGACGCTGGCGTGTTTTTAATTATCTCGGACTTGTGCTGGCAATCGTAATAACGGCTTTTTTCGTCTTTTTCGTCGTCAGCGTCCTGATAAATCCGTTTCTTCCGCAAATTCGCTTAAAACCGTCGGTGCTTTTGCCGCAGCAGGAAGACACGCAGATTCAGCTTCCCGAAATACCTAAACTCGGCAAACATGACTCGCTGCTCAAACAGGTAAAGCTTGAAAAGAGCAAACGAGACGAAATCAAGCGGCAAAAATTATCCGACAAAGAAATGTTTCTGGCGACCAAGCCCGCGCCGACGCCGCCTTTAAATACAAACGGAAAGCCCCTGGCAATCGGTTTTTACGTCAACTGGGACGATTCCAGCTATGCTTCGCTCAAGCAGAATATCAACAGGCTTGATTGGCTCGTTCCCGAATGGATTCGGCTTTCGGGCGACGATGAAAACCCGCTCGTTCTGGACATTGACCAACAGGCGCTCGATTTGATTCAGCAGGAAAAGCCTGATATGCCGGTTCTGCCGCTTTTGCAAAACTATAAAAACGAGCAATGGAATTCGGCAATTCTGGCAAAAGCCGTTTCAACGGAGGACGCGCGCCAAAAACTTATAAAATCATTGCTCGAAACGATTGCGAAATACAAATTCGGCGGCATCACGATTGACATCGAGGAAGTTCCGGCGAGCGCGCAGACGAGTCTTTTCACATTTATGGAAGAGCTGCACGCGGAGTTTCAAAAACGAAATTTGACGCTCGCGCAGGCAGTTCCCTTCGACAATCCCGACTGGAATTATCGCGCTTACGCAAATGTAATCGATTATCTGATGCTGATGGCTTATGACCAGCACTGGTCGACGGGCGAAGCCGGTTCGATTGCCGGTCAGGAATGGTTTGAAACGATTTTGAAAAAGCGTATGACGGAGCTTGCGCCAGCCAAAACCGTCGTCTGTTTCGGCAATTACGGCTACAACTGGACAAACGGCGCGAAGGAAGCCGAAGACATTTCGTTTCAGCAGTCCGTACTCGCCGCGAAAGAATCTCTGGACAGCCCGACCGAAATAAAGTTTGACAGCGCATCGAAAAATCCGTATTTCAGCTACGTCGAGGACGATGGCAAAACGCACAACGTCTGGTTTCTCGACGCGGTTACGGCTTACAACGAAATTCAATCCGCAGAACCTTATAAAGTCGCAGGTTTTGCGCTGTGGCGTCTGGGCAGCGAAGACCCGAGTTTGTGGAAAATATTCGGCGCGGACAATCAGAGTTTTTTGTCGGATGATTTAAAAATTATCAAATACGGCTACGATGTCGATTTTGAAGGAACGGGCGAGATTCTTCAGGTCAAAGCCGAGCCGCAGGACGGCGTGCGCGATTTGAAATCGGACGCCGGCGGCGCGGTTACAAATGAAATTTACCGGCAGGTTCCGTCGTCTTACGTCATCCAGCGAACGGGCGATAAAATCGGGAAAATCGTTCTGACTTTCGATGACGGACCCGACCCGGTCTGGACGCCGAAAATTCTCGATATTCTAAAACAGGAAAACGTCAAAGCCGCGTTTTTCGTCGTCGGCGAAAACGGTCAGGCAAATCCCGATTTAATCAAACGAATCGTCGCCGAAGGTCACGAAATCGGCAATCATTCGTTCACGCATCCGAATCTGGGCGAAGTTCCGCGTCAGGTTACAGACATCGAACTAAACGCGACCCAGCGCCTTATCGAATCGCTGACCGGACATTCGACGCGTCTTTTCCGCGCGCCTTATTTCGGCGATGCCGAGCCGCGCACGCCGGACGAGGTCGAGCCAACCATTCAGGCGCAGAATTTAGGTTATATTTCCGTCGGCTTGCATATCGACCCGGACGACTGGAAATTGAAAAACGACGATGGAACGCCGCGCAATGCCGATGATTTGGTCAACGAAACCCTTGCGGCGGCGGCAGTTACAACGCTCGAAGCGCGCGGCGAGATAGTTTTGCTGCACGATGGCGGCGGCGACCGTTCGGCGACCGTCGAAGCTTTGCCGCGAATTATTCACGAACTAAAAGCGCGTGGTTTCGAGTTCACGACCGTTTCCGATTTAGCGGATATTTCGCGCGAGCAGGCGATGCCGCAAGTTCCCGAAAATCGGACGTTTTACGCCGAAACCGATTCGTTTGTTTTCTACGGAATATCAATCGGCGGCTGGCTGATGCAGTGGACGTTTATCATCGGAATCGTTTTGGGTTTGAGCCGGATGGCGCTCATCGGCATTCTTGCTTTCGCTCAATATCTGCGCTCAAGAAGGCGCGAGCACGACCATTTCGGCGAAAAATACGAGCCGCGCGTTTCGGTCGTCGTTCCGGCTTTTAACGAAGGAAAAGTAATCGTCCGAACTATTGAAAGCCTGCTTGAATCCGATTACCCGAATTTTGAGGTTATCGTCGTTGACGACGGCTCGGGCGATAACACGTTTGAACTTGCCCGTGAAAATTTCGGCGCGAACAAAAAAGTTTCGATTTTTCGTAAAGAAAACGGCGGGAAAGCCGAGGCATTGAATTTCGGCTGGCGGCTGGCGAAAGGCGAGATTATCGTCGCGCTCGATGCCGACACGCTTTTTGAATCGCAGACGATTTCCGCGCTCGCGCGCCGTTTTGCCGATAAAACAATCGGCGCGGTAGCCGGAAATGCGAAGGTCGGAAACCGTATAAATATCGTTACCAAATGGCAGGCGCTCGAATACGTTACTTCGCAGAATTTCGACCGCCGCGCTTTTGCGTCCCTGAACTGCATCACGGTTGTTCCCGGTTCGGTCGGCGCGTGGCGGCGCGAGGTTCTGGAAAAAATCGGCGGATTTTCGTCCGACACGCTCGCCGAAGACCAGGATTTAACGATTCAGGTTCGCAAGCTCGGCTATTACATCGGTTATGAAGAAAACGCAGTCGGTCTGACCGAAGCGCCCGACATGCTTCGCGGGCTTGCAAAACAGAGATTTCGCTGGTCGTTCGGAACTTTACAGTGTATGTGGAAACACAAACGGGCGTTTCTCAATCCGAAATACGGCGCGCTCGGTTTCGTCGCGATGCCGAACGTCTGGATTTTTCAGGTTTTGTTTCCGCTCATTTCGCCGCTTATGGATTTGATGTTCGTCTGGACGCTTGTTTCCGTGCTTATCGGCTATCTCGAACATCAAAAAGAATACGCGCATACGCCGACAAATCTGGGCGCGGTGATGTTTTATTACGCGCTTTTTCTGGCGGTTGACTGGTTCGGCGCGTTCGCCGCGTTTATGATGGAGAAACGCGAGCAGAAACGATTGCTCGGCTGGCTTCTCTTGCAGCGTTTCGGTTATCGTCAGGTAATGTATTGGGTGATGGTCAAATCGGTTCTGACCGCAATTCGCGGCGCGCTCGTCGGTTGGGGCAAGCTGGAACGCAAAGCGACGGTCGCAGTAAAAGTTTAATGTCATTGCAAATTAAGTATTTTTTTAACGCAAAGACGCTGGAGACGCAGAGATTTTAAGAAATAAATTTTCTTTTCTCCGCGTCTCCAGCGTCTCTGCATTTAATCTTTTTCCGCACAAACGCTAAACTCTAAAGTTAAAGAGGATAATTTATGAAAGCAGTAGCAGTTACGCCGAAACAGGCGAAATCAGTGAAGCTGGTTCAAATGAAGAAACCGGAAATTGATGAAATTAAAGACGGGCGCGGCGTTCTGGTCGAAGTTTTGCGCGTCGGAGCGTGCGGAACGGACAGAGAAATAAACAACGGCGAATACGGCGTCGCGCCGAAAGGCTTCGATTTTCTCGTTCTCGGACACGAAAACTTCGGGCGCGTCGTCGAAACGGGCGAAAATGTAAAGGAATTACAAAAAGGCGATTTCGTCGTCGCCACCGTCAGGCGTCCGCGCGGTTCGAGCATTTACGATAAAATCGGCGAGCAGGATTTTACGACCGACGACAAATATTACGAGCGCGGAATCTCGCGTCTGCACGGCTATATGTCGGAATTTTACGCTGAAAGCGCAGATTTTTTAATAAAAATTCCGCCCGCGATTAAAGAAATCGCCGTTCTTCTCGAACCGCTTTCGATTATCGAAAAAGGCTTGAAACAGGCGAGCGACATCCAGGAACGCTTGAAAATCTGGCATCCGAAAACCGCCGCCGTTCTCGGAACGGGAAACGTCGGGCTGCTGACCATAATGGCTTTGCGCCTGCGCGGCTACGAAGTTCACGGCTTCGGCAAGCAAAAGCGCGAAGGCTATCTGAACGCGGATTTAATCGAAGCAATCGGCGCGACTTACGATTCGACCGACGATGTATCGATTGCCGAAAGTACGAAAAAATACGGCGAATACGACCTCGTTTTTGAATGCACGGGCTATTCGCCGATTATCTTCGACGCGATGCAGAGTTTGAACGAAAACGGCATTTTGATTCTCGCTTCCGTAACCGGCGGCGAGCGCAAAACCGACGCCGTTCCTTCGGACAAAATCAATCAGATGTTCGTTCTGGGAAATCGCGCAATGGTCGGAACGGTCAACGCCAACCGCGAGCATTTCGAGCTTGGCGTAAAAGATTTGGCGCTCTGCGAAGCGATGTACGCGGGCTGGCTTTCCCGTATGCTGACGCACAAGGTCGAAGGCTTGGAAAACTATGAAAAGATTTTTGACATCTTAGACAATTCGAGCAAATACAACGCCATTAAAGCGTATTTTGAAGTTAATAAAATCTAAACATTTATCATTGAACATTTATCATTTATTATTAAATCATTTGGTAGATGTTCAATGATAAATGATAAATGATAATATGCCGGATTTTCCCGATATTGAACAAGACAGCGACGTTCTGACCGAGAGCGAGACAAAGCTCGAAAAGCCGAAAATGTATAAAGTCATCCTTCACAACGATGATTTTACGACGATGGATTTTGTCGTTTTTATACTCAAAACCGTCTTTATGCGCTCCGACATCGAAGCTTTTACGATTATGTTCCAGGTTCATAACGAAGGCATTGGCGTCGCGGGCGTTTATTCGTTCGAAGTCGCCACGATGAAAGCCGAAAAAGCGATGAATTTATCAAAGGCGCACGAATACCCGCTTCTCTGCACGGTCGAGGAAGAGTAAAATGAAAATTACCGGATTCGTTTGGCTCGAAGAAATCGTTCAGAAATTGATTTGGAAACATTCCGTTGAAACGGAAGAAGTGCGCGAGCTTTTTCTCAATAATCCACGTATTCGTTTTGTTGAAAAAGGGCATCGAAAAGGTGAAAATGTATATGCGGCATTTGGTCAAACCGATTCGGGACGTTATTTGATTTGTTTTTTCGTCTATAAAAATGACAGACGCGCTTTGATTTTATCGGCAAGAGATATGACCGAAAGGGAAAGAAAACAGTATGGCAGAAAATAAAAGTTCAATTTCAGAAGCGAAATCTTATCAGGAAATTGGCGAGTATTGGGATTCGCACGATTTGGGCGAAGTTTGGGATAAAACCGAGGAAGCGAAATTTGAAATTGATTTAGAATCCGACGTTTTTTATTACGCGGTTGAGACTTCGCTTTCATCTAAGCTTCACACGATTGCCGAAAAGAAAGGCGTATCAACGGAAACTTTAGTTAATTTATGGTTAGAGGAAAGAGCTAATCAAGAAGCAGCAAAAAATTAGTAGCATATGTTGACAAGAGAATTAGAAGAAACGTTAAGCTTTGCGGTCGATGAAGCCGTCAAGCACAAACACGAATATGTAACGCTTGAGCATCTGCTTTTCGCTTTGCTCGAAGACACCGCCGCGCGCGATATTTTGTTTAACTGCGGCGCGAAAATTGAGGAAATAGCCAAATCTTTAGAGGAATACTTCACCGACGTTCTGGAGAAAATGCCCGACGGCTCAAAGATGATGCCGGAGCTTACTTCGACGTTTCAGGCGACGATTCAATACGCGGTTTTGCAGGCGGAAGGCAGCGGTCAGCGAGCCGTTGACGGCGGAAATATTCTCGCCGCAATTTATCAGGCAGAGCAAAGCTATGCTGTTTATCTGCTCAAACAGCAGAGCATAACACGGCTCGATATTATGAATTATATCGCGCACGGCATCTCGAAAATCGATAACGGTCTGGATTTCGACCCGATTGGCGAAGGGATGGAAGACGAGGAATTTGCCGAAGAACGCGCGCGACCGAAAAAGAGAAAACCGCTCGAATCTTTCACCGTCGAATTGGTCGCAAAAGCGGCGAAAGGCGAAATTGACCCGATAATCGGGCGGATGGAGGAAATCGAAAGAACTATTCAGGTTCTCTGCCGCCGAAAGAAAAACAATCCGCTTTACGTCGGCGAGCCGGGCGTCGGCAAAACCGCGCTGGCGGAAGGTTTGGCGCTGAAAATCAGCGAGGGAAATGTGCCGGAAGTCTTAAAAGACGCGAAAGTTTTCGCGCTCGATATGGGCGCGGTTCTTGCCGGAACGCGTTATCGCGGCGATTTCGAACAGCGTTTCAAAGCGATTATCAGCGAGCTGCAAAAACACGAAAATTCGATTCTTTTTATCGACGAAATTCATACAATCGTCGGCGCGGGCGCGGTTTCGGGCGGCGCGATGGACGCTTCGAATATCTTAAAACCCGCGCTTGCCGACGGCGCTCTGCGCTGTATCGGCTCGACCACATACAGCGAATACAAAGCCGCTTTTGAACGCGACCGCGCACTTGCGAGACGCTTTCAGAAAATCGAAATCGGCGAGCCGACGATTGACGAAACTTACGAAATCTTAAAAGGCTTAAAGAAATTTTACGAAGAACATCACGGCGTAAAATATTCGGACGAAGCTTTAAAAGTCGCCGCCGAACTCGCCGGAAAATACATCAACGACCGTCATTTGCCCGACAAGGCGATTGACGTAATCGATGAGGTCGGCGCGGCGACGAAGCTTTTGCCCGTCGAAACGCGCCCGAAATTTATTTCCGTTCAGATGGTCGAAAACGCGATTGCGCGGATGGCGAAAATTCCGCCGAAAACGGTTGTCGCCGACGAAAAAGACCGTTTGAAGACGCTCAAGCCGGATTTGAAAGGCGTAATTTTCGGTCAGGACGAAGCGATTGACCAGATTGTCAACGCGATTCAGATTTCACGCGCCGGTCTCGGACACGAAACAAAACCCGTCGGCTCGTTTCTTTTCAGCGGTCCGACCGGCGTTGGCAAAACCGAGCTTTCAAAGCAATTAGCGGAACAGCTCGGCATCGAATTTATGCGCTACGACATGAGCGAATATGCCGAGCCGCACACCGTTTCGCGGCTCATCGGCGCGCCGCCGGGATACGTCGGCTACGACCAGGGCGGGCTTCTTACCGAAGCGATTATGCGCACGCCGCACGCCGTTCTCGTTCTTGACGAAATCGAAAAAGCGCATCCGAACCTTTTTAATTTGCTCTTGCAGGTGATGGATTCGGCGACTCTGACCGACAACAACGGCAAAAAAGCCGATTTCCGCAACGTGATTTTGATTATGACGACCAACGCGGGCGCGAGAGAATTATCTTCGGGCGGCGTCGGTTTTCGCAATCAGGCAAGCTCGAAAGGTCAGGCAAAAGGAGCGATAGAACGCACATTCACGCCCGAATTCCGTAATCGTCTCGACGCGTGGGTGCCGTTCAAAGCGCTCGAACTCGAACATATCACGCTCATCGTCGATAAATTTATCAACGAGCTAAACGGTCAGCTTGCCGAAAAACGCGTTCTCGTACAACTCACCGAAAGCGCGAAAGTCTGGCTCGCCGAACACGGTTTCGACGGCAAATACGGCGCGCGTCCGATGGCGCGTCTGATTCACGAAAAAATCAAACAGCCGCTCGCGCAGGAAATTCTTTTCGGCAAACTAACCGATGGCGGAAGCGTTTCGGTCGAAGAGAAAGACGGCGAATTAGTTTTGAATTTTTGAAGATGATTTTTGAAATTATCAGCGAAATTATTAATGTCAAAGTTATTGCCATTGGAATAAAATCAGGGAAATCGCTCGTTTGCGCGGGGAGTTTGGACAAGGACGTTGGCGGAAATTGAAAGGCGAAACAAGCGTTCGTCTCATAAATGGCAGAATTCGTCGCGTCGAAGTTCATTGGTATGAAGCGCACGGCATCGGCAAAAGAAAAATGAAAATCAAGAGTTATCTGGATTAAAACTATGAAAAACGAAGATTCGAAAATTTACTTTGTAGTTTGTATTAAAAATGATGACTGCGAAGATTTGCAGCTTCGTAAAATCTACGAAGTCCTGCCCGACGAAAAAGCCGCCGAAGACGATTATATCCGCGTGATTGACGAATCGGGCGAAGATTATCTTTATCCCGCAATCTATTTTTATCCGGTCGAATTGCCGCAGGCGGTTCAGGAAAGTTTTAGAATTGCGGCTTGATTCTCTTTGAAAACTACTGATGGCGGAAGCGTCTCGGTCGATTAGAATAGCAACGAGCTGGTTTTGAATTTTTAGCAGATAGTTTGTTAAAAATCTCTACAAAGAAAAGGCAGATTAACTTCCGCCTTTTTTATTTTGCCGGTCTGTTAATTTTCCGAATAAATTTCCCGATTAACGTTTTTACTGCTAAAATTCGGTTCTATCCCGACTAAAACAGAAATGCACGCGCAGCGGGCGGAGCGGGTTTTAAGCGGCGAGATTGACGTTGAAGACACAGAGCCTTTATTAAGCGAAACGGGCATTTCCGACGCGCATTTTACGGGCGAAAAGGCTTGACGCTTCGACAAAATCGAAAATAGACCAGCGATTTAATGCGGGAAATCTCGTCAAAGAGTAGTAAATCCGGGGAATTTTTTATATTGAACGCCGCACGCTCAATCTGGTAAAATATAGTTAGTCCGACGCATTTGCTTCGACTCTTTCAATAAGACAAGCTTTCCTTTTTTAAGCCTCTTATTCTTTCCACAGAGCATCCTAAATTTACAACAAAAGGTATTTGATTTATGACAAAACAAAGATATTTTCGCCTCGTGCTGTGCGCGGCGATGATTGCGGTTCTCGGTTTTAGCGTATCGGCGCAGGAAAAAAATGTCCTGCCGGAATTGAGCGTTTCGAAAATTAAGCTCGGCGACCGCGCTTCGGCGAAGGTTTTTCTCGAAGGATATTCGGCGCGCAAACAGGACGACGGGCGACCCGCCTTTTTCTTTTACAACAAATTCGGAACGCAGGTGATGAAACTGACCGGCGCTTCAACGGAAGACCCGTTTTTTATTATGGAAATCGAGGTTTTTGCGGTGGACAAAAGCTATCAAACGCAGCATTATGTCGCCGAAAAAATAGGTTTTTTCCAGACCGAAAAGAAGATTTTTATCGGCTACCAGCAATCGGCTGCGTCGATGCTAATCGGCTTGCCGGGCGTAACGCGCAACGACATAATCGGACCGAAAGACGTGATTAAGAAAAAAGGCGAACCGACCGAACGCGTTAAAACGGGCGACGACGAGACGGTGAGCTATAATCTCGCAAACGTCGAGCTGCCCGACGAAACCGACGCGACGAAAACGAATCGTTTCAGCTATTTCGCGCGGTACGAATTTCACAAAAACAACCTGATGAAATTCACTTTAAGGATTTCTTCCGATAAAGAAAAAGACGAGAGACTCGGTTTAAAATTGTAATAATTTTTAAATGAAGAAAGTAAAAAAATCCTTAATTCGCACCTGTGTCGAATTAAGGATTTTTATTTTTTGCGGCGAAGGTTTATTTGCCTTTGCCGCTTTTCGATGTTTTTCCGGCGCTTCCGGTTCCTTTAGTTCCGGCGTCGCCGCCCGTTTTACCTGCGTCGCTTTTGGTCAATTTGCCTGCGCTGCCCGTTCCTTTGGTTCCCGCATCTCCGCCGGTTTTGGCTTTGGTCGATTTTCCGGCACTTCCCGTACCTTTTGTGCCTGCATCACCGCCGGGTTTCTTTGCGCTGCTTTTTGTTGATTTGCCCGCGCTTCCGGTTCCCTTCGTGCCCGCGTCGCCGCCGGTTTTGGCTTTTGTCGAAGAGCTTTTTCCGCCGCTCTTTTTGCCGCTCAGCATATCGCTGACGGCTTCAGCCGCGATATTCAACGCTCCGGCTGCCGCAACCTGCGCCGCATTCGTCAGAATTTCACCCGCCGCATCCTTAACTTTATCCATGATGCCCGATGAACTCTTTTTTGTTGTTTTCGATTTCGTCGAAGTCGATTTTTTGGTTGTCGATGCCTTACTGTCTTTTTTTGCTGCCATTATGTTTACCATCCCCTTGTTTGTATTAGTTAAATCTAAGTTCAGCAGTAGATTACCACAAAAAACGCGAAAAAAGGTACAAATTTTTAATTTCGGGTTATACTTCTAGCTTAAGGAAACCAATATGAAAACCGATGTGATTATCGTCGGCGCGGGACCGACCGGGCTTGCGCTGGCAGGACAATTTATCAGGTACGGCGTCGATTTTGTGATTTTCGATAAAAAGGAAACAACTACGCCGCATTCGAAGGCAATCGGCGTTCAGGCGCGAACGCTCGAAATTTACGAGCAAATCGATTTGGCTGACAGATTGATTGAGCAGGGCGCGATTGCCGTAAAAGCGCGAATGATTGTCGGCGGCGAGGTGCGCGGCGAAGTCGAATTCAGCGAAATCGGCAAAGGAATGAGCGCCTATCCGTATGTGCTTCTCGTCGAACAGGGCAAGCACGAAAAGCTTTTGTACGATTTTATTAAATCCGGCGGCAAAGATGTTTTGTGGAATACGGAGCTTGAAAGCTTCACGCAAAACGAATCGGGCGTCAGCGCGAATATTAAAAATTCGAATGGCGAAACCGAAACAATCGAAGCCAAATTTCTCGTCGGCTGCGACGGCGCGAAAAGCCCGGTTCGACACACGCTCGGACTCAAGTTTGAAGGAAGCACGTTCGAGCGGATGTTTTATGTCGCCGACGTGCAGATTGACTGGAAATTTCCGCACGACGCGCTGATGGTTTTTTTGATGAAAAACAACCTGCTCGCGTTTTTTCCGATGGTCGGAAGCGACAGGCATTTTCGCATCGTCGGCACTTTTCCCGAAGAATTCGCCAGGGACGAAGGCGACGTTTTGTACGAAGAAATCGAAGCGCAAATCAAAAAAGACTCGGAAACCGAGCTCGACATAACAAACGTCAACTGGTTTTCGACCTACAAAGTTCACACGCGCCACGTCGAAAAATTTTCTTCGGGCAGATGCTTTCTCGCGGGCGACGCGGCGCACATTCACACGCCCGCCGGAGCGCAGGGAATGAACACGGGAATTCAGGACGGCTACAATCTCGCGTGGAAGACTGCAATGGTTTTGCGCGGCGCGGCGGACGCTAAAATTTTAGAAACTTATAATCAGGAACGACTCGAAAACGCCGAAAATCTGCTGAAAACGACCGACCGTTTCTTCAATCTCGTCGCCAGTCCCGAACCGGTTCTGAGCTATCTGCGGACGCACGTTTTCCCGTATATCGCGGGTGCCGCCTTTAGTATCGACGCGGTTAAAAAATTCGTTTTCCCGCGTATTTCGCAAATCGGAATCAATTACCGGAGCAGCTCTCTGAGCATAAACAGCGAAAGCTTCGACGTGAACGAAGGCGACAGAATGCCGTACTTCGAAGTCGAAGGCGCGAGCATTTACGAACGCCTGCGCGAGCCGAAATTTCATCTTCTGACATTTCTCGACGGGAAAAACGCAGCGCCGGAATTAACCGCTGAAGGACAAAGCAAATACGCCGATTTGGTCGATTTTCACGAGCTGCCTTTATATCCGCACGTTTCGGAAATCTTCGGCGCGGAGAAAAGCTTCAGCGTTTTGCTCAGACCGGACAATTATATCGGAACGATTTCTTCGGATATTTCAACGAATGTCGTCGAAAATTATTTAGCCCGGACTTTCTAAACAAATGCGATTTTCTCAAAATCTTCTTGACAACGTTTTGTTTATAATTTAACTTAACAGTGTTAATTAATTTATGAGCGTTAAGCAAAGAAAACTGAGAGAAAAGGAAAACTTGCGGCAGACGATTCTCGATACCGCGCGCGAGATGTTTGCCGACGAAGGCTACGGACAGGTTTCGATGCGGAAAATCGCCGATAAAATCGAATATAGCCCGACGACGATTTATCTTTATTTTAAGGACAAAAACGATTTGCTCCGGCAGATTTGCGATGAAACGTTTGCCCGGCTCGGACAAAAAATTTACTCAATCGGCAAAATACACGGCAAGACGCTCGAAGGTTTTCGCGCCGGTTTATTGGCTTATGTCGAGTTCGGCTTGGAGCATCCGAAACATTACGAGGTAACTTTTATGCTGCCTTTGACCGGAAAATTGAGCGAAACCGGATTCGATGATACGTCGGGAAAAAAGGCGTTCGATTTTTTGCGAAACGGCGTGGCGGAATGTATGGCGAGCGGCGAGATTGCGGAAGGCGACGTTGACCTTATCAGCCAGACGCTCTGGGCAGGAATTCACGGCATAACGTCGCTGCTTATCGGGCACGAAGGTTTTCCGTTTGTCGATAAAAAAGTTTTGATTGATTCGGTAATTGATACGATGCTGAAAGGCTTAACTACGGGAGACAGGAAAGAATAAAAAATTTTGACTTTCAACTTAACAGTGTTAATTGATTTTTTAAGGAGAAATTATGAACGCAGAAACAATTTTTTCAATCGCGAATTTTACGGCTATGGCGGGCTGGATTTTGCTCGTCTTTGCGCCGCGCTGGACCTGGACGCGGAAAATCGTCCTTTCGGGCGCGCTTCCGCTGCTTTTGTCGGTCGCTTATCTGATTTTGATTATTTTATTTTTTGGCAAATCGGAAGGCGGTTTCGGCTCGCTCGCCGACGTGTCGAAACTTTTTTCGAATCAATGGGCGCTTCTGGCAGGCTGGATTCATTATCTCGCGTTCGATTTGTTCGTCGGAAGCTGGGAAGTAAAGGACGCGCAATCTCGCGGAATTTCGCACTGGTTCGTCATACCGTGTCTGATTCTGACATTTCTGCTCGGTCCAATCGGATTTCTGCTTTATAACATTTTGCGGCTCGTCGCGGTGAACAAAAACGCGAAAGGAGAAACGGAATGAATATCAAAGAACTCTGGAAAGATTTATGGCAAAAGCATCGCGCTTTGATGGCGACAGGCTTGTTTATGCTGGTATTGTTTGTGATTTTGGCAATCGTTTCGCTTTTCGATTCGCAGCAGATTCTCGGCATCAATCGCTGGATAAAGCCGATGAAATTTACCTTTTCGACGTGGGTTTATCTCTGGACAGTCGCCGTTTACCTGAATTTTATAAACGGTTACGAAAAATCGAAACGCGTTATCGGCTGGGGCATTTCGACGCTGTTTGCGGGTGAGATATTTCTGGTCGTGATGCAGGCGGCTCGCGGGACGACTTCGCATTTTAACGTCGCCAAACCGTTTGACGCGATGGTTTTCAGCACGATGGGCTTTCTCATTGCGATTAATACAATTTTAATCGTTTACCTGACTTACATATATTTCCGCGCGAATCCGGAATTGCCGAAAGCGATTGTCTGGGGAATGCGTCTCGGTTTGATTTTGTTTCTGCTGGCGAGCGTCGAAGGCGGATATATGTCGGCGCAGGTTGGACACGCGGTCGGCGTGGCGGACGGCGGCGCGGGACTTCCCGTTGTAAACTGGTCAACGGAAGGCGGCGACCTTCGCGCCGCGCATTTTGTCGGAATGCACGCGTTTCAGACGATTCCTATATTTTCTTTAATGCTCGTTTGGCTGCAAAAACGCTTTTCGCCGCTTCGTCCGACGGCTTTTACAATCATTTTCGCGCTCGTTTATATGGCGTCTTTTACATTGATTTTTGTGCAGGCGCTCAAGGGAAAACCGCTTCTCGGCAAACAAATCGTCGTAACGGAGAAAGCTGCGGAAAATAGATGAAAACGGAACAAACAAATCTATTCAAAGCGGCGCAAATCGTTTCGGTTATCGGTCATCCGTTCGTTTTGCTGCCGCTGACGACTGTTATCGCCACGCTTCAGAACGCTTCGCCGGCGCGCGCTTTTACAATCAGCGGCGTAACCGTTCTGGCAACCGTTTTCCCGCTGCTTTTTATTATTCGCCGGCGGGTAAAAGCCGGAAAATGGAGCGACCACGACGTTTCCGAACGCTCGGAGCGCGGCAATTTTTATACGATTGTTATTATTATCGTCGCGCTTTCGTCCGTTCTTTTCTGGTTTCTAAATTTTCCGCGACCGCTCCTGCTTGGAATGATAATCAGTCTTTTTCTGCTCGTCACGGCAATGATTATCAATCGCCGCTCGAAGATTTCGCTTCATCTGATTTTCGCTTTTTACTGCGCCGTTTCGCTAATTGCTGTCGGTCTTTGGATTGGCGTAGGATTTATTTTGCTCGCAATCACGGTCGGTTTCTCGCGCGTAATTCTCAAGCGACACACAACGGCGCAGGTCGTAAGCGGCGCTTTGCTCGGCGCAGCTGCCGGAATTTTTCTGCTCAAAATGATTAATTTTATCTAGCTAAAATATGTGAATTTAAAAAATAACTTTCGGCGTTGAAATGATATTTCATCCGTGATATATTTTCAGACACTATGAAAATACTTGTCAGCTAAAACCGCCCGCGCAAATTTCTCGATTTGTTTCGTTTGTGTTAATTCAGACGAACAAATCTCGCTTTAGGTCTTTTTCTTAAATACAATCGAATATTTTTATGCTAAACACTTCTGAAAATATTTCCGTTCAGACGGAGAATAATTCTTTTTGGGCAATCATCCGCGAAGCCATTGCGGGAACAAAACGCGATTTAACGAATACGCCGATTAAGTATGCGATTTTTCTTCTCGCCATTCCGATGATTATGGAGATGGGAATGGAAAGCCTTTTCGCTATCTGCGATATTTTCTTTGTCTCAAAACTCGGCGCTGACGCGGTCGCGGTCGTCGGTTTGACCGAAGCGATGATTGTAATTATCTATGCGCTGGCGATTGGAGTTTCTATCGGCGCATCGGCGACGGTTGCGCGTCGAATCGGTGAAAAAAATCGCGACGCGGCTTCGGAAACGGCGATTCAGGTTCTTTATCTGGGAATGATTATTTCAGTTATTCTCGGCATATTCGGCGTGATTTTCGCGCCGAATCTTCTCGGCTTGATGGGCGCGGAACCAAACGTCGTAGCGCAGGGAACGACATTTGCGCGGATAATGCTCGGCGGAAATATCGTTATCGTTTTTCTGTTTCTGATAAACGGAATTTTTCGCGGCGCAGGCGATGCGGCGATAGCGATGCGCGTTCTGATTTTGTCGAATACGCTCAACATCATTCTCGCGCCGATGTTTATCTTCGGCGTCTGGATTTTTCCCGAACTGGGCGTAACGGGCGCGGCAGTCGGCACAACGATTGGTCGCGGATGCGGCGTTTTATTCGCGATGCAGTATCTTCTCCGGCGCGAAGAACGCTTAAAAATCGAGCGCCGGCATTTCGCCGTTCAACCGAAATTAATCTGGCATTTAACCAAGCTTTCAGCTTCGGCTTCGTTTCAAACCGTCATCGGAATGGCGAGCTGGACGTTTCTTGTCAAAATCATTTCCGGCTTCGGAACCGACGCTATCGCGGGTTATCAAATCGGAATCCGCGTGATAGTTTTCGCGCTTCTGCCTTCGGTCGGAATGAGCAGCGCGGCGGCAACTCTGGTCGGGCAAAATCTCGGCGCGGGCAAGCCCGAACGCTCTGAAGAAGCGGTCTGGAAAGCGGCGTTTTACAACACCTGTTTTTTAACCGCTATCGGCATCCTGCTCGCCGTTTTCGCGCACACGATTATCGGATTTTTCACGACCGAACCGGCTGTTTTAAGTATCGGAACGGACTGCCTGCGCATCGTCGCGCTCGGTTTTACGTTTTACGCTTTCGGAATGGTCATGCAGATGTCGTTCAACGGCGCGGGCGACACCGTTACGCCGACTTATCTGAATATTTTTATCTTCTGGCTGTTAGAGATTCCGCTCGCATACATTCTGGCTTATCATTTCGGACTCAAAGAACACGGCATTTTCTGGGCGATTCTGGTTGCCTTCTGCGTTCTGGCAGTCGTCGCAACGCTTCTTTTCCGGCGCGGGAAATGGAAGACGAAAAAGATTTAGCTTTTCATCGATTGGAGCTTCCCGGCAGTAGTTTTAGCCAGCCAGCCGATGAAAAGCCATTGAAGCGTAACGAAAAAGATAAAGAAAATAATCTGGAACTTTGCCAGCGTGAAAATGCACAAATCGGGAAAATTCATCTGCATAAACTTGCCGGGCAAGACGGAAAGAAGTATTGCCGGAGAGTTTATATTTGCAAAAATCAGTTTGCTGAAACTTGCCTGCATCCAAAACAAAATATGACGGCTGGAAGTCAGACAATTTTCTCCGTGTGAATGCTGCAAAATAAGGCGGATGGTATTTTCGGAAAGAAAATAACAAACATTCAGCGCGGCTAAAACTATTCCGAAACGATTGGTAAGCAGACCTTTTATAAAATTTTTCATTTTTCTTTACCTCACAGATTTGTTATTTTCGTTACACAAAGGTTTTTAAGTTTTGTTGCGAAAATGACTGAAATAATTTTCCCAAACCCGCGCACGCACGAATTTGCCGACTGGACTTTGTTCGGCGAATATTATTACGACGCCAGCGACATCATCTTTTTCGGCGGCGTTTTAACAACGGAAAATCTGCGGAACGCTTATCGTCAGGGCATTTTTCCGTGGCATATCCACGGTCTGCCTTTGCCGTGGTTTTGCCCTGAGAAGCGCGCCGTTTTGGAATTTGCCAATCTGCACATCCCGAAAAGCCTCAGAAAAACGCGGGAAAAGACGAATTTTACTTTCACGATTGATAAAGATTTTCGCGCCGTCATCGAAAACTGCGCCCGGACGCGCCGGAGCGACGGTTACGGAACGTGGATTACGGCAGATTTTATCCGCGCTTATTGTGAATTTCACGCGGCGGGCGACGCGCACAGCATCGAAGTCTGGGAAAATGATGAGCTTGTCGGCGGGCTTTACGGCGTTGACGCGGGCGGCGTTTTCTGCGGCGAAAGTATGTTTTTTAAGAGTCCGAACGCATCGAAATTAGCGCTGCTTTTTCTCGTCGAGCATTTAAACCAGCGCGGCGCGACGTGGCTCGACGTTCAGGTAATGACGCCGCATTTTGAAGTTTTCGGCGCGACCGAGATTCGGCGCGAAGAATTCCTTGATAAACTGGAGAAAGCTCAGGCGGATAATTTAAAGCTTTTCTGACAAATTATGGACACGCAAAAAAACATACGCGAGCATCTGCTCGAACTTCTCGAAGGCAAATCGGCGCACATCGCTTTGGAAAAAGTTTTGAACGAATTTCCGGTCGAAGAAATCAACACCAGACTCGAAAACGCGCCGCACACCGCATGGGAACTCGTCGAACATCTCAGAATCGCGCAGTGGGATATTGTCGAGTTTAGCCGCGACGCGAATCACGTTTCGCCGAAATTTCCCGACGGATACTGGAATAAATCCACCGGAACGCCGGAAGACTGGCAAACATCGGCGAAACAAATTTCGGACGATTTACAAGCGATGCGCGATTTAATCTCGGACGACGAAACCGACCTTTTCGCCAAAATCCCGCACGGAACCGGGCAAACCGTTTTTCGCGAAGCCTTGCTCGTCGCCGACCACAACGCTTATCATCTTGGACAAATCGCTTTTTTAATGCGAACTCTGGAGAAAAAATAAATGCCGCATCGTGAAAGAAAAAACATCCGCGCCGGATTAAAAGTCGCCATCGTCCTCAAACAAGACCAGCGAACCGGAAGACAAACAATCGGAACGGTAAAAGATTTGCTGACCAATTCAAACTTTCACCCTCACGGCATAAAAGTTCGCTTAACGGACGGGCAAGTCGGGCGCGTGCAGGAAATTTTGACTGACGAAAATTAAAGTCTGTCTGCGAACGGAAAAGCGCATTTACGAGCGGAAAAGTCTATATACACTGTACTAAGTCTATCTAAGCTGTACTTATTCCATCTACGGCGTACTAAGTCTATCTACGGTGTGCAAACTCCATGTACGGCGTGCAAAGTCTATCTATGAGCGGAAAAATCCATCTACGCGTGGAAAAGTTCATCTACGACATTAAATGTCTATTTACGTGTTGAAAAGTTTATTTACGGGCTGAAAATGCTAATCTGAACGAGTTTCGGGCAAATTAACTTCGGATTAAACCGAAAACCGTGAAAATATCATAAATAACCGACTTTTTGCTTTATAATAATCTCGCAAAAAACTTTAATATAAATTTATGTCTAAAACTTTTCTAATCTACGGCGCAAACGGTTACACGGGCGAATTGATTACGCGCTTTGCGGCTGAACAAGGATTGAAACCGATTCTGGCGGGCAGAAATCAGGCGAAAGTCGAAGAGCTTGCGAAACGATACGATTTCGATTTTCGCGTTTTTGATTTAAACGATTCGGCAAAGCTTGACGCGGCGTTGCAGGAAACGGAGTTTGTTCTGCACTGCGCCGGACCTTTTTCTTTGACTTCAAAGCCGATGGTCGAAGCGTGTCTCAGAAACAAGCGTCATTATCTCGATATCACGGGCGAAATCGCCGTTTTCGAGACGATGGCGAGGCTCGATAAAAAGGCGAAAGAAGCCGGAATTATGATTATGCCGGGCGTCGGGTTTGACGTTGTACCGTCGGATTGTCTGGCAAAATACCTGAAAGATAAATTGCCGGCAGCGACGCATTTGACGCTCGCTTTTTACGGCATGGGCAGAATCTCGCACGGGACGCAGGCGACGATGACGATGAACGTCGGGAAAGGCGGCGCGATTAGAAAAAATGGTGAAATAACGAGCGTTCCGGCGGCTTATAAAACACGCGAAATCGACTTTGGCGAAATTCAGAAAACGGGTGTAACGATTCCTTGGGGCGACGTTTCGACCGCGTTTTATTCGACCGGAATTCCGAACATCGAAGTTTATACGGTGATGCCCGCGTCAAATCTGAAAATGTTAAAGATGAGCCGTTATATCGGCTGGATTCTGGCGACAAAACCGTTTCAAAGTTACCTGCAAAAACAAATTCCGACGGGCGGACCGAACGACGAAGAACGCGCCAAAGGCAAAACGTATCTCTGGGGCGAAGCGTCGGACGCGCAGGGAAACAAAGTCGAAGCGCGACAGCAGGGACCGGAAGGCTACACAACGACCGCCCAGACCGCGCTAAAAGTTGCCGGAAAGATTCTTTCGGGAAATTTTTGCGCCGGTTTTCAAACTCCGGCGAAATGCTACGGCGCGGATTTTATTCTGGAGATTGAAGGAACGAGGCGCGAGGACGTAAAATAGTAGCTAGTTCAAGATTCAAGATTCAAGATTCAAAATTCAAAATTGAAAGACAAAATCTTAAATCTTAAATCTTGAATCTTGAATCTTGAATCTTGAATCTTGAATTATGGACAGACGCTCATTTTTATATCGTTTAGGCTTATTTTCGGGCGGTTTGGCGTTGGCGAGCGGCAGTCTGACAAGGCGCGCCGAAGTTTTCGCGCAGACGGGAGATTTGTCGAATTTCAAAGCTTACGGCTACGGCGAGCTCGTTCCCGTTGCGGCAAAAAATACGGGCGAAACTTACCTTGCGTTGCCGAAAGATTTTGAATACAACGTCATCGGAAAGATTGGCAGCCCGATGACGGACAAAAACAGCACGCCCGCGAAACACGACGGAATGGCGGCTTTTAAGGTGCGCGGAGAGCTTCGAGTCGTTCGCAATCACGAAATTACAAACGGAAAAGTCCCGATTCCGGGTTCGCCAATCGGCGCAAATCCGTACGACGAAACGGCTGGCGGCGGCACGACGACGCTCGTTATCAATCCGAAAACACGCGAAATCGTCCGCGATTTTGTCAGCCTGAGCGGAACTCTGGTAAATTGCAGCGGCGGCAGAACGCCCTGGGGAAGCTGGATTTCGTGCGAGGAAACGACGCTCGGACAAACCGTCAGAACCGACAAAAAAGGCAAACAAACAGGCGGATTTGCCAAGCCGCACGGTTATTGCTTCGAGGTTTCGGCTTCGGCAAATTCGCCCGTCTCGCCTGTGCCGCTCAAGGCGATGGGACGTTTTGAACACGAAACCATCGCGGTCGATAAAAATTCCGGCGTCGTTTACATGACCGAAGACCAGACGCCCGCCGGATTTTACCGCTTTTTACCGAAACGCAACAAACGTCTGGCTGAAGGCGGCATTTTGCAGATGCTCGCGGTTAAAGATAAACCGAATTACGACACCCGAAAGGGTCAGAAAGCCGGAACAAGTCTTATCACAAACTGGATAACGATTGATAATTCCGACCCGGCGGAAGCAGATACCGACCCGTTCGCCGTGCAGAAACAGGGACAAGCGAAAGACGCGGCGATATTTCTGCGTCTGGAAGGCAGTTTTGCCGATAAAAAAGGAAGGATTTATTTTGATTCGACCAGCGGCGGCGACAACGGCGGCGGGCAAATCTGGATGTATGAACCTTTAAGCAGAGACGAAGGACGCCTTACTTTGCTGTTCGAATCGCCGAGCCGCGAAATTCTGGATATGCCCGACAATATGTATATGCGCCCGAAAAGTAACCATCTTTTTATCTGCGAAGACAGCGATTATGCCGGAGCGGGCGGCTCGCCGGAAAATTATATGAAAATTTTAACACCGGACGGGCGTATTGCCGATTTTGCCAAAAACATCACGCCGAAGCTCGAAACCAGCGAATTTGCCGGTTCGACCTTTTCAAAAGACGGCAAAATATTATTCTTCAATCTCCAAAACGTCGGCGCGACATTCGCGGTCTGGGGCGACTGGGAAAATTTCAGAAAGTGAACAGCGAAAAGTGAATAGTGAACAGTGAAAGATTTTTTCTTCACTATTCACTATTCACTTTTCGTTGTTCACTATTTTTACCCTGCCGTTTCAAACAGCGCGAGAATTTGTTTTCCTTCGTTCGAGCGCGGGTCGATTGTGCGAAGGTGTTTTTGTCCCTGCATTTCCCAGATTGCCGTTACGTCGCCGTCTTTTTCGACCGCGTGATAGGAAACATCCTGCTGATGCTCGGTTGTGGTTTCTGTAGTTTCTGTGGTTTCGGCGGCTGTATTATTCGCGTCCGTCGCCGTTTCTGCTGCGTTTTCTGCTGACATCTATTTTAAAAAATCTCCTTAAATTAAATCGTGTAATAAAGTTGTTTATATTACACGAATTTTGACACACAGGGCAAGACTTGTCGAGTTTACAAAACTGCGCGCCTCTTACCCGCGCTTAAATTCCAGCTCGTAAAACCGGAAATCGTTGTTCGGCTGGAGATGTTTATTTGCTTTTTTAATTAACCCGAACGTCTTCAACTTAAAGAATTTGTATATTCATCGGCAAGCTTGACTGCCTCGCTGATTATCTCCAATCCTTCATCTACCTGCGGCTTGCTGATGCAAAGCGGCGGAGCAATAAAAATATAATTCCACCTGACAAACGTATACATGCCTAATTCCCTGATTTTTGCCGCGACTTTGTTCATCACGCTCATTTCGTCGGGTTTTGCATTAAAAGGCGCCATCGGCTCTTTGGTGGTTTTGTTTTTTACCAATTCGAGACAGCCCAAAAGTCCGGTATTTCTCCAGTCGCCGATGCTCGGATGACTTTGTTTTAATTTTTCGACTTGTGAATCCACATATTCGCCCATCGCAGCGGCGTTGAAGATTAAATTATCGTCCTCATATATTTTCAATGTTTCTAAAGCGGCGGCGCAGCAAACCGGATGAGCAGAGTAAGTCAATCCCAACGCCAGCATAGTTTCATCATATTTTGCGGCTATTTTCTCCGACACCATCAAACAGCCGAAAGGCAAATAACCCGATGTGAGTCCTTTTGCCATCGCTATCATATCCGGCACAATGTCGTGATTTTCAAAACCAAACCACTTTCCCGTCCTGCCAAAGCCGCTCATCACTTCGTCTATTATCAGCAGAATGCCGTTTTTGTCGCATATTTCTCTAACCTGCCGCAAATATCCGACCGGATATTTCAGACAGCCCGACGAACCTGATTCGCCTTCGAGCAAAATAGCAGCGATGTTGCCCGCGCCTTCATAAGCGATTATCCGTTCGAGGCTTGTTACGCTTTCTTTCAATAAATTTTCTTCGCCGTATTCCCAGCGGTATAAATACGGAAGGTCAAAATGAACGAAGTTTGGCGCTTGCTGCGAATCAACGGGAAGTTTGCGCGGGTCGCCGCTTGCCGTCATCGCGCCGCTCGAAGCTCCGTGGTATGACTGGTAGCGCGTCAGTATCTTGTGCCGTCCCGTATAAAGCCTTGCCAGCTTAATCGCATTTTCAATCGCAGACGCGCCGCATACGGTAAAAAATGCCTTATTCAAATCGCCCGGACAGATTTCCGCCAATTTCCTGCCCAGCTCGCCGCGCGCCTTTGTAACGCAGGAAGGTGTAACATAGCTCACCTCACGCATCTGTTTAATGACCGCTTCAGTTATTCTCTGGTCGCCGTGCCCGATATTGACGTTCATCAGCCCCGATGAAAAATCAAGATAACGCTTGCCGTCATAATCGAACAGGTAAACTCCTTCGCCGTGTTTTACTGCGATTGGATTTATTCCCTTTTGTTTACTCCAGGAAAATAAAGTGTAATCAAGATTGTCCTGAACGATTTTCTCACCAATTTCCGAAGAGATATTTAAAGGTGATTCGGTTTGCGAAATTGTTTTTGTTTTAGTCATTGTCTTTAATATTAACAGTTTCAGTTATAAGATATTAGTGTCTGAATGTTAAATCGGATTACTCATTTGATAGTTTTAAGCAGTATATTCGTTGTCTCGCAGCCCCGGATTGCGCGTCCCGATTTGACCTGCAATCATTTTCCGGTTTCAGTTATTATAAAAATATTATGGGTAAACAGTTCGAACAGTTTCAGAGCGATGGGTTTCTCATTCTTGAAGGGTTCAATTCGGAATTGGAGTGTAATGAGCTGATAAATCGGGCGGCAGAACTGACAGCCAATTTTGATTATGACGGGCATCCGTCCGTTTTTCAGACCTCCGCGCAGGAGCGAACCAGCGATGATTATTTTCTGAACTCCGGCAACCGAATCTCTTTCTTTTTCGAAAAGGACGCATTCGGGGATAATGGCAGGCTTAAGAACGACCTTTTTCATTCGCTCAACAAAATCGGACACGCAATGCATGATTTAGACCCGGTTTTCAACAAATTTTCACGGTCGCCCCAGATGAAAAGGCTGGCTGCGGAGCTTGAATTGTCCGGGGCTCTGATAATACAAAGCATGTACATTTTCAAGCACGCCCAAATCGGCGGCGTGGTGGACGTTCATCAGGATTCTACCTTTTTATACACCGAACCCAAATCATGCACCGGATTTTGGTTTGCTCTCGAAGACGCGAGCGCGGAAAACGGCTGCCTGTGGGCAAAGCCGGGAGGACACCGAACCAACTTGCGTTCGTGGTTCAAAAGAAAAGATGCGGGCGGAACGGAATTTCAAACCTTTGACAATACTCCGTTCGAAACGGAAGGCATGCGACCTCTCGAAGTGAAAAAGGGAGCCTGCATCGTTCTCGATGGTTTGCTCCCTCATTACAGCCTGCCCAACACGAGCGGTCGGTCGCGGCAGGCATATTCTATTCATACAATCGACGGCAAAGCTTTCTATCCCGGGCAAAATTGGCTGCAACGGAAAGAATCGGATTTGTCTCCGATTTAAGTTCGCTGCCGAAAAAATCAAAGCGCAGGTCGTTTTAAGATTTCAGCCAATGCCTGCAATCGAGTTGAGTCCGCTCCGCTCTTGGTCAGAGCATCTTTTTCCAACGGCGACGCGAGTTTTTTGAGTTTTCCGAGAGATTTTGAACTCTCCGCTTTTTGAATCGCTTCCCGCAGGACTGTGATTCGGTCGGCGGGCAAAGCCTGCGAGCGCTCAATCTGGTCGATGTATGCCTTCGCCACGACTAAGTTTCGCGGATACTCAATTTTCTGCTGATTCTGCACGTTCAATTCAGCCACCCGAACTGCTTTCGCGGCGTCGATTTCGTTTTGCGTCAGGAACTCGGTCGGCGTCAGCTCAAAGATGTCCAAGCCGCGCGCGATTTCCGACGCGTAAATGTGTCCGTTGTACCAGTAAGCCGACCAGTCGCCTCCGAGTATGAGCATCTTCGGATCAATCGGTCCACGGTCGAAATATGCAATCTCAATCGGATGGCTCGCGTCTGTGAAATCCATGATGGAGATGCCGCCCTGATACCAGGCTTGTACCTTAACGTCCCGCCCCGGAATCGGAACGAGCGAGCCGTTATGCGCGACGCAGTTCTCGCTGTCGCCCTGTGCCGACGGCAGCTTGTAATAGCTCGCGAAGCTCAGCTTATTATTCGCCAAATTGAAAATCGCATTCGCGCCCCAGACATTCGGATCGTTCGCGCGACAGCGCGCGCCGAGTCCGCCGCCCCATTCATCGGTAAACACGACCTTTTTCCCGTCGTTCGAAAACGCGGCTGAGTGCCAGTACGAGTAGTTCGGATCGTTTACCGCGTCAACGCGCTTCGGATTGACCGGGTCTTTGATGTCGAGCAGAATTCCATTGCCCGAACAGGCGCCGGCAGCGAGTCCGATTGCCGAATACACGGTAATATCGTGGCACTGGTTGGTATCGGACGGGTTTTGGTTGTCGTGTGAGCCACCGTTATTGAGTCCGTTAATAACACCGGTTCTCGAATCCATAAATACTCGTGGACTCGACACTATCTTTGCAGTTTGCGGCGACGCGAGCGGCACCTTAATCACGTCGATGCGAAAGAGCGCCGTATTCGGATTTTTGTCCGGAGTCTCACCCGAGCATCCAGCCAGCTCTTCGCCCGGACGGACGAAAGATGTGCCCGAAACGTAGATGTAAACGTTATTCTTATCTTTCGGATCGACTACCAGCGTATGCGTGTGCGAGCCGCGACAGCTTTGCACCGCGCCGACCTGCTTCGGACTCCTGATGTCGGAAATGTCGAAAATTCTGACTCCGCGGAAACGGTCTTTTTGCACGTCCGGCTTGTGTTCCTGTCCCGCAACGGGCGGAGGCAGGGGCGGAAAACCTTCCGCGCTGCAATCAAGTCGTCCGTTCGGCATCTCGACCGACATAAACATCAGATTTTTGTAAACGGATACGTCGCCCTGCCCGCCCGGACACACCATCGAGGTCAGCAATTTGGTCATCGACGGATTAGAGATGTCATAAATGCTGACGCCGTAAAAGTTTCCCTGAAACAGGTAATTGCCCTGAAACGCAAGGTCCGAGTTGGCAAAAGCGAGCTGGGCAATGACTAACTGGAAAGGCTTTGGCATCTTCGAGGAGTCGCCGATGCCGAGCAGACCCAGTGTTTTTTGTACATTCGGACTATCAGCGTCGTTGGTGCCGAGCTGAAAGGCGTCCGGCTTTTTGAGCAGCATCAGATGCTTGATGCCCATCGCGGCTTCACCGGCATCGTACAATCCGGGCGACAGTTTGAAGCGCGGGTCATTAATATTTGAACCGGTCATCCCCGCCGGCAGCGGCGGTGCCGATTGAAGCTCACCTTGTGCCGGCGTCGCGGCGGCAAAACACGAGAACAAAACAAAGAAAACTGTTAATAAACGGAAAGCGATATTTTGTACTTGATTCATAGTTTTTTTACGGTTTTTCACCCAACATGGTTTGCATAATCCTAATCTCAGCGCGCTGCCCGCTGTCGGCGTCCGTCGCGAAATTGAACAGCTCGGCATCCTGCCCCGCGCCGGTCGTCTCGAACAAATCCTTGACCATCTTCAACGCGCCGTTGTGGTGCTGAATCATTCCGGTCAAAAACAGACGGTCGAACTCCGCGCCCTTCGCTTTTTTCAAAGCGTCCATTTGTTCCGCGGTCAGCATTCCGGGCATCAGATGCTGGTGATGGCTCGACATGTCCATGCCCGGCATATCCATCATCGACATGTCCGGCATCGGCATCGAAATCGACTCGCCCCTCAGTTCGAGCCATCGTTTCATAAATTTCATTTCGTCAGACTGTGATTGGCTGATGCGCGCTCCGAGAAGGCGAAGATGCTTGTTCTCCGTGCGCGATTCGATGAGCGCCGTCATCTCGACCGCCTGCGCGTGATGCATAATCATTCCCTGCATAAACTCCACATCCTTCGGTGAACGGACAGGCAGTTTTGCTCTCGTCGTCGTCGGCAATATTCGGGTTGTCTGACCCGGCGCTCCGGGCTGCACCACGACCGGCGACTCGCCGGAATCTGTCTGCTGTGCGCAAACCGGCAACGATAAAAAACAGGCGAGAGCAACGGCGGCAACGAGTCCGCTTCTCGACACTAATCGCAGCTTAAATCTGGCACTAAAAGGAAACAACCGCATCGGTATTGTTTGATAAAGCATCACTTTATGGCTTTGCACCAATACTCAGGAAGAGCCGAATATTCGTCTGTAAAAGTTTGATAAAGTGAATAATGTTCGGAATTACGCTTTTAAGTTATTCTAAAACCGAACATTATTCATCATTCAAAGACTTT
>JBARIW010000074.1:0-11406 GCA_049799955.1 Pyrinomonadaceae bacterium | reverse complement strand
AACCACTCGCCTGTCGATGGACGAAACACGGCAATGTCGGCGCGTCCGTCGCCGGTAAAGTCGCCGGGCGTTAATTTATCAGATGAGTTACCAAACTGCGCGGCGTAATTTCCGCCGTCCGAGCTTCGGTAATACCACCACTCTCCGGCTGACGGGCGAAAAATAGAAATGTCCGTTTTATTATCGCCGTCAAAGTCGAATTGAGCGCCGTTTCTAATCGAATAATTAAACTCGACTTGTATATCGAGGCTTTCCGGCGTCGTTCCGCCTTTTCCGAGCACCTTAATTTTTATTCCGCTTGCTTCGTCCTGAAAAGTCTGACCGATTAGAATTGAAGCGTCAGTCAGACTTTGTGTATCCGGCTGCATGTCGAGAATCTGTGTTTGTCGCCAGAAGTTAAAAGGATAATCCCAATGGATGAGCGCGCCGTCCATTAAATTTGGAAGACCCGTTAATAATTGGCGGAAATCTATCCAGTAATTTTTTACGTCATCCTTTTTTATCTTCAAGGCGCGAATTCCCTGCGGGTTCGGCGTGTTAATGTCGAATGCAAAAACCCGGTAGACGCCGTTTTGCGTTACCGTTTTGACATTTTCTTCGGTGAGCCAATCGAGCGTGCGCTTGTAGCTGGCGTTAAAATGCGTTTCCTGTGTATTGCCTCTGCCCATCATATCGAAATCGTCGCCGTATTCGATATTTTCTCCGTTTCCGGTCGTCGTTCCATCAAAAGTGCGCCATAAATTTGCGTGACCCAAGCCGTATTCGTGTCCGATTTCGTGCGTAACCGTTTTGAATGTAAACGAGCCGTTAAAAAGCGCGCCTTTATTGCCGATGGGCGATATTCCCGAAAAGGCGTGTAAAGGCGTATAGCTGTAGGCGACGACATCAAGATTGTATTCGTTCGTATCAAATCCGGCGGCGAGCGCGGCGTTGCGCGCATCCGTTACGAGCGCGAATAAATTATCTCGCGGGTAAGCCGTCTGCGGAAGCGGCATTCTGACGACCGGCGTAACGGTTGCTCTGAGCGTGGTTTTTTTATAAGAGTTGGCGTAATAAAAATCATTTACCTGCCCATTGATAATATTTTGCGCGGCTGACTCTGTTAAAATCTGCCCGAACCGGTCGATTGGCTCGCCCGGACGGTCCGGGTAATCGACGCGAATAAAAAGCATCGTTTTGTCGCCCGTTGTCCACGGCGAGAGACGCGCGCTCGATTTGTCGGGACCGATTTTCGATTCCCAGTTTTCCAAATCGGCGACGTATTTATCAAAATCCGCCCGACCGGAAAAATAAATCAGCTTTCCGCCCGCGTCCGCCGCAATTCCGTTTTCAGCTATTTTCGACGTATCGACTTTTCTCGATTTATATTCGGAAGGCTCGATTTTCCGAACCGTATTTTCATCGACCGCCATCGAATCATCGAGCGCGACGCCGCGAAGCGGAACGTTTAACTTGGTCGTCATCGAAGCTTTTCTGCCGTAAACAAAAGCTTTATACCTGATGTTTTCAATGATGACTTCTCTTTCGAGCGGTTGATTTATAGACGCCGCCGAATCAAAGTCGTCAACGGCATAAACATTAAAATCGCCGCCGGCGCTGATATTTCTCTCAAGAAACCGCGTAATCGAAACGGGAAGCCGCGCCTGCACATCTTCGGAGACAGCTTTTTCGATTGCCGCCTGAGGATTTGTTTTTATCAATTCCTTAAATAATTCGCGTCTTTTGAAAGCAAGTTTTTCGCCTGAACTGAAAAATTTCCGCTTGTTTGAAAAATTTCCGTCCAAAAAGCGTTTAATCCAATCATCAAATTCGGAAAAAACCTGAGATTCGGCAGATTGTTTTTCGGAAAGAGCCGCACCGGCGTTTTTTTCGGCTGAAGCTTTGCCGGAATGTAAAATCAAAAATGCCGCAAATATTAATAAAGCCGCAAAAACGACTGCTTTCGGAGAATTTAGATTAATTCTTTTCATATAGGATAATTACCGGCGTTTACACAAGGCTAAGTTAGTATTGAATTTTTTAAGGTTCCAAGCCAAACCCGGCTCTCAGTTTATCAACATTCGCTTCATCTTCGATTGCCAGCATTTCAGGACTTTAACTTATTAATAGACGATAATTTTGACAATTAAGGCTTTTTTTTGTGACGAGCCGTGAGAATTTTGAAAGGAACGGTTTACTGAAAGCGGCGATTTGCTTTGCCTGCCAAATCGAATGGCGATTGTCTTTGACGTTTACGGCATTCCTTTTTCAGCATACCTCAAAGAAAATTAAAACTTGATTGTCTCTCGCGGAAAGTGTAAAATTACAGAATAGATTTGTATTTGTTAAACCTAGTTTTATGTCTGACTCCTACTAAACAAATAGTTGAATTAATAGAATCAGGAAGTAGTCTTGACGCTATATCTGTCTTTACATTAAGGGGAATCGAAGCAGGAGTTTTTTCGACTAACGGAGGAACCTTAAGGTGAAGCAAATTGATTCATACACTATTCTTGTCGTTAATGACAGCACCGACCAGCTTGATTTAATGCAATTTTTGCTGGAACAGGAAGGCTATAAAATTCTGACAGCCATGAACGGCGCGCAGGGTTTGGAAATTGCTGCGCGAAAATATCCCGATTTAATTATCAGCGATGTGCGAATGCCGGTGATGAACGGTATTGAAATGTGCCGTCAGATTCGGGAAATTAAGGGACTTTCCGTGGTTCCTCTGATGCTGGTCAGCGCACTTGAGCTGGATAACAAAATTGCCGTCGAAGGTCTTCAGGCAGGCGCGGACGATTATCTTAAAATCCCATTTGAATACACGCAGCTTGTCGCTAAAGTTGCAAGGCTTTTGGAGCGCAGGAATGCTCAATGGTTACTGGAGCACAGCGAAACTTACTACCGCGCTTTGATTGAAAATGCGTCCGACCTTGTTTCGATTATTAACGCCGACGGGATAATGCGTTATCAAAGCCCGTCGTTAGAGCGTATTCTCGGATACGAGACGGAGGATTTAGCGGGAGGAAACATTTTTGAATTTCTTCATCCCGACGACGTGGAAGAAGCGCGGCGCGCCTTTCAAGAGGTGCTTGAGCAGCCGCATAAACTTGTAAAATTGGAAGTGCGCTTCAGAAATAAAAACGGCGAATGGCGTCATTTTATCTGCACGCTCACTAATCTGCTCGATAATGCCGTCATTGCGGGGATTGTTGCAAATGCCGTTGATATAACCGAGCGCAAACAGGCGGAAGAGGCGCAGCGCGAATCCGAAGAGCGATACCGCATACTTTTCGACAACAATCCGATTCCGATGTGGGTTTACGATGCGGAGACGCTGGAATTTCTGGCAGTCAATAAAGCGGCAATTTTTCATTACGGATACTCAAAGGAAGAATTTCTGTCGATGACCATTCTCGATATTCGCCCGCCCGAAGACGTTCCGGCTGTAATGGAAAATCTCTCCAACCTTCAAAAAGGATTCGACATCACGGACATCTGGAAACACCGCATAAAGGACGGAAGCATTATCGAGGTGGAAATCAGCTCGCACGACCTGATTTTTGACGGCAAGCGCTCAAGGCTCGTGCTGGCAAATGACATTACCGAACGGCGGCGGGCGGAAGAAGCCTTACGCAAAAGCGAAGAGCAGCTTCAGCAATCGCAGAAGCTCGAATCAATCGGGCGGCTGGCGGGCGGCATCGCTCACGATTTTAATAATTTGCTGACGGCGATTAACGGCTACAGCGAGCTGACGCTTCGTGAATTGGACTTCGACGACCCGCTGCGCCGCAACATTGAAGAAATCAAAAAAGCCGGCGACCGCGCCGCTTCCCTCACGCGGCAGCTTCTCGCTTTCAGCCGCAAACAGGTTTTGAAGCCGAAAATCCTCGACATCAACGCAATCATTCTGGATGTAGAAAAAATGCTCCGGCGGCTTATCGGCGAAGACGTTGAGCTGCGGACTGTAATTCAGTCCCGGCTCGGAAAAATTAAAGCCGACCCGGGACAAATCGAGCAGGTTTTGATGAATCTCGCGGTCAATGCCCGCGACGCGATGCCGAAGGGCGGAACTTTAACCGTTGAAGCCTCTAATGTTTATCTTGACGACGCATACGCGCGCGGGCACATCGGCGTCAAACCGGGGTCTTATGTAATGCTCGCCGTCAGCGACAACGGTACGGGCATAGATTCCGAAACTTTGCAGCATATTTTTGAACCGTTTTTTACGACGAAAGAAACAGGCAAAGGAACGGGATTGGGATTGGCGATGATTTACGGAATCGTCAAGCAGTCGGGCGGAAATATATGGGTTTACAGCGAACTCGGGAAAGGCACGACCTTTAAGATTTATCTGCCGCGAGTCGAGGCAAGCGACACTGTAGTCGAACAGGAAGATATTGCTACGGATTTACAGCAGGGAACGGAGACTATTCTTCTGGTTGAGGATGAAGATATGGTCAGGAATTTGAGCCGGCAGATTCTTGAATCGTGCGGTTATAAGGTGATTGAGGCGGAAAACGGAATTGAAGCGCTCGTCGTCTGCGAAAACCGCGAAAATAAAATTGATTTGCTGGTAACGGATGTCGTCATGCCGCAAATGGGCGGTCGCGAGCTGTCGGAGAGACTGGCGCGAAAGTATCCGCATATAAAAGTTCTTTTCACATCGGGCTACACGGATGACGCCATCGTCCGGCACGGAATTATCGATGCCGGAACGAACTTTCTTCAAAAGCCGTTTACTCTGGACGCTCTCTCCCGAAAGGTCAGGGAGCTGCTCGACGCGCCGAAAGTATAAGTAAATTGTTATTTGCCGCCTCCGGGATAAATTTGTTTATTCCGGCAAATTTTAATAAAACCGGCGACGCGGCATAATTTTACTTTGATAATTTACGCATTTTCGCCGTCTGTTTTTCGCACGACGAGAACCGAACAGGGCGCGTGATGAACAAGCTCGTCCGTAATCGAGCCGAGCAGCATTCTTCCCCAGAAACCGCGTCCGTGCGAGCCGATGACAATCAAATCCGCTTTCCATTCATGCGCCGTTTCGATAAGAATCCGGTCGGGCGCGCCTGACGAAACCTGAACGGTTAAATCAATATTCGAATCGGGAAAACATTCACGGATTTGCGCGGCGGCTTGCGCGGCAAATTCTTCCGCTTGCGCGCGCGCCGACTGTTCGAGTTCCTGCGAGAATTCCGGTGAGATGCTGATGTCAATCGAGTCGATAATTTCAAAAACGGAAACGATTTTTATCGCCGCTTTTTCCGGCTCGACAATAATCCCGCAGCATTTTTCGACAGCCGCGCGGCTAAACTCCGAACCGTCGGTAGAAACCAAAATTCTCATTGTATTTCTTTGCCCAATCCTTCGATTATCACGGCATTCGGAAGCTCAGCCAGAATTTTTCCCGAAACCGACAATTTACTTTTGCGAAAACCGCCGCCGACAATCAGGCGTTCCATCCCGGCAATGCGTGAATCAATCAAAATCGGGTAGCTTTCCGGCAGCCCGAGCGGCGTAATTCCGCCGTATTCCATTCCCGTCTCCGCCAAAACTTCGTCGAGCGGCGCAAATGAAACGCGCTTTGCTCCGAGAGTTTTTCGCGCCACGTTGTTCAAATCCGCGCGGCAGTTTACCGGAATCAAGCAAGCCGCAAACGTTCTGGTTTCGCCGCGAACAGCGACCGCCACGACACAGTTCGCGCCGTCCGCCGGGTCAACGCCGTAATGCTCGCAAAACTTCGCGCTGTCGGCATATTCCGCGTCAATCGGTGTAACAAGAATTTCTTCAACCGGCGTCGAGCCGCGCCAATTTTTCAATAATTCGTTAATGCCCGGCGGCAAAAGGTCGGGACGATTCACAGCCGGTTCAAAATGTAAATTTTCGGGCATATTATTTCAAATTTATTTTTCGGAATTTCCGACATAAAACATCTCGTCCGACGGTCGAAGCGGACGAGCCAGCCAGAGCGGTCGGCGCAGTCCGTTCGGTCCCGGCGCGGGGCGCGTCATCGCCAGCCATTCTTTGTAAATGGCGAAAGATTTTTCCGTATCGACAAACACGTCGCCGTATTTGTCGCCTTCGTGCGCCCGTTCGACTCTGACGCGCTGATGCCAGCAATGCATTCCCGAAACCGGGTCGGGATGAACGGGAAAAGTTATGTTTTGATGAACGCCGCCGTCCGTCCAGAAAATTCTCGAAGTGTCGGGGTCGTCAGATTTATACGCGCCGATGCCTTCGACGACGCGCATCATCCATTTACCGTCTTCGACTTCATCAATCGTAACCTGATTGGTTGACCAGCGATTGTTTTTCGCGTCCTGATGCCGCCGCCAGCGACCGATGTGATGCGAGCAGGCAACGACGCCGGGCTTCATTCCTTCCGTAACCCACGCGCGATTGATGAAATAACCGATGTCGGTCGAAACGCGCACAAGGTCGCCCGTTTTTATTCCCCAGCGCTCGCCGTCCGATGTGTGCATCCAGAGCGGATTGCGATTGGAAATTTCCGCCAGCCATTTCGCATTTCCCGAACGCGTGTGAATCAAAGTCGGCAGTCGAAATGTCGGAACTAAAACAATCTCATTTTTGTCCGCGTCCAGATTTTCGGGATGAATATGACTTTTCACGTAAGTCGGAACGGCGTATTCAGACCAGCCCCAATCTTTCGTCGTGGCGGAATAAAATTCCTGTTTGCGCGAAGGCGAATTAAACCCGGCACGCGCCGCGCCGTCAATCATTACGCCGATAACTTTTTCGTTTTTCCGAACATTTCCGTTTTCGTCCGTTTCCGCGCCTTCTAAATCCGATTCGGAAAGCGGATTGAGATGCTGATTATAAACTGCCGGCTCAACCTCGAACGCGCCGTATTTTCGCATATATTCGAGCGGCGAAAGGTTTTCTTCCGATGCTTTTTCCGGCAATCCTTTCGTATTTTCAAAAATATACCGGTAATATTCATCAATCGTGATTTTTTCGCCCTCGCGGTACGGCGAAACGAAATGTTTGCGGATTCCAAGTGTCCCGTCCGGGTCGATTCGCCACGAAAGCTCAAACCAGAATTCGTCTTCTTCCCAGACCTCGCCCGGATTTGTCTCGTATGTAAATTTTACGTCTTTGCCCATCTTCCGCGCCGCCTCGCGCAAAACCGGCTGGCGAAACGAAATCCACATTCCCGAATGCGTTTCGTAGCTCGTCAAGTCGTGCCGCTCGCTTGAATGTCCCATCGGCAAAACGTAATCGGCAAAATAAGCCGTCTCGTTCCAGGTCGGCGTCAGCGCGATATGCATCCCGATTTTTTTCTCGTCGCTCAGAGCCTCAATCCATGTAAACCCGTCGGGATAAGTCCAGACCGGATTGAAAACTCGTGTAAAATAAACCTCCAGTTTCCCGCGATTTTCTTTCAAAAAATGCGGCAGAAGAAAGCTCATCTCGTAATGCGAAAGCGGATATTCGAGCGGGAAATGCAGCTCATTCCAGAACTTTTGCGCGGGCGGCGTCGAAAATCCTTTCGGCTTGAATTTGTTCCACGCGCTCGGCAAAGTTCCGCCGACCGTGCCGACGCTTCCCGTCAAAACATTGAGAAAATGCAGACACCGCGCGACCGCCCAGCCGCCGAGATTACCGCTTCCCGCGCTGCGCCAGTTGTGCGCCGAGAAACGCGTTCCGGCGCGACCGATTTGCTGCGCGACTTCCCGAATCATCGAGGCTGTAACGCCGCTTTCCGCTTCGGCAAATTCAGGCGTGTATTCGGCGTAAAGCGCTTTCAATTCAGCAATAAAATTCTCAAAAGTGATTTCTACATTCGGATTCATTGCCTGCAAAGATTCGCGCCAGTTTACCCAATTTTGCAGAAACTCTTTGTTGTAAAGTTTTTCCTGAATCAAAATATTGGCAATCGCCAGAAGCACCGCCGCTTCGCTGCCCGGATAACTCGGCATCCAGTAATCAGCCATCGAAGCCGTGTTTGAAAGGCGCGTGTCCATCACCGCGAGCTTTGCGCCGTTCATCATTCCCTCGATGATGCGCTGCGCGTGCGGGTTGAAATAATGACCGGATTCGAGATGCGCGGAAATTAGAAAAATAAACTGCGCGTTGCCGTGGTCGGGCGAAGGTCGGTCTGCGCCCTGCCAAATCGCATAACCGAAACGCGCTCCGGCAGAACAGATATTCGTGTGCGAGTTGTGCCCGTCAACGCCCCAAGCCTGCAAAATCCTGTCCATAAAACCTTCGTGCCCGGGACGACCGACGTGATAGACGACCTCGTTGCGGCGGTCTGCTTCAAGCGCGACGCGGATTTTCGCGGCAATATCGTCCAAAACTTCATCCCACGAAACTCTTTCCCATTCGCCCGCACCGCGCGCTCCCTTTCGCCGCATCGGATACAAAATTCTGTCCGTATCGTTGATTTGATTAATCGTCGCCGGACCTTTCGCGCAGTTGCGCCCGCGACTTCCCGGATGATACGGATTGCCTTCAAACTTGCGGACGCGCATCGTTTCCTTGTCAACATAACTGAGCAAACCGCAGCCCGCTTCGCAGTTGAAACAGGTCGTCGGGATAATCATATAGTTTTTCTTTTCACGCCGTTGCCCGCTGAGTGCTTCGTATTCCGTCCAATCATCCCATTTTTCCGGCGGCGGATATGAAGTTAAATCGCCCGGCTCGGTCAGACTCGGAAGCTCGACCAATTCTTCCTTATGCAGATTTTCGATTAAATGTAATTTCTCGGCGATGCGTTCGATAAAAGATGGATTATGTTTTTGCATAAAATTTTTAACTTAAAGGAATTCTCTGCGGCGCTTTTACCCAAATATTCTCCGCAAACCAAAGTCCGGCTAAAATCAAAGCTCCGGCTAGAGCGAAAGCCCGGATTTGTCCGGTCAAAAGCAAAATTAAAGGTAAGGTATTGCCAACCAGAATCATTCCTAGCCAAAACCCTCGGCTGAATTCGCCGTTTGTAATCATTTTTACGGTGGCGTGCGCGTCGTCGGTTGTGTGTGTCGTCGTCAGTTCGATGGTTAAAGTTATCAGGTGAAAAATCAATGTAATGATTGTCAGAAACGTCAGAGCCATCAGAAAACTGACGCTCATTCCGACGAATAAACTTGCCACGAGAAAAACTGCAAAGCCAGCCATCGCCGCATGAATGAGCATATGCAGCCCGAGCATGGGCGACTGCCAAAAGTCGCGTCCTTTTGCCTGCGCGAAGAGAAACGCGGTGTAAACTGCCGAAAGCAGCGCGAAAATTATTCCGAGCGGCTCGATGTATTTTAAGAAATTGCCGAAACTGAGAAACGAAGCGAGCAGCCAGAGCGTCAAAAGACCGCCGTAAATTGTGATGATATATGCGCCGCGCGAGAGCCATGATTTGAATTGCGGGCGGAAAAGGACGTTCAAAAATCTGTCGGGGCGACCTAAATCCATAATCAATAAAACGCCTGTAATCGCTAAAAATACAAAAGCTATAACTGCGCCGAGTTGTTTGAGCGGCGCGGGAATTTCCATAAAATAGCCGCCTAAAACCGGAATCAAAAACGCGCCCGCCGCAATCGCTTTTGTCCAGATATAGGCGGAAACTTCCCAGCCCCAGAGAACGCCTTTGTCCGGCGCATCGTAAACCCGGCGAGCTTTTTTTCGCGGTTCGATTTGCACGAAGTTCTGCTTTTTAACTTCTTCCTTCAAAGGCGATTTGGCGATTCTTTCTTCGGCATATTTGGCAAAATGTCCGACGCCCGACGATTGGCTCGACCACATATAATCCGTTTCGGGATTTGTTCCGGTCGGGTCGAGCGAAGCGTTGTCGCCGTCGATGTAAAAAAGTTTCGGTTTTGTCCCCTTTTCGGGCTTGCGAACCTGTACGACTTCGCGCGCGAGAAGCTGCGAAATTTCGGTCAAAGGATTGTCCATATCGCCCGAAATAATCGCGTGTTCAGGACAGACGTTGACGCAGGCTGGCTCTAAACCGATGTCAACGCGATGTGTACAGTAATTGCATTTTGCCGCCGTGTGCTCGTCTGGGTGCATATAAAGCGCGTCGTACGGGCAGGCTTGCGTGCAGGCTTTGCAGCCGATGCAGCGGCGCGAATCGAAATCGACGATGCCATCGTTCCGGGTGAAAAGCGCCGTAACGGGGCAGATTTCGACACACGGCGCGTCGGCGCAATGGTTGCAGCGCATTACCGAAAAAAGCCGTCGCGTGTCGGGAAAAGTTCCTTTTTCGATGTATTTTACCCACGTTCGATTTACACCGACGGGAACTTCGTGCTCCGCTTTGCACGCTACGGTGCAGGCGTGGCAGCCGATACATTTCCGGTTATCGATGATAAAACCATAGTTCATAAGTTGTTTGTTTTACTGACAGTTATCTATTGTTATGGAGTAATACTGCCGATTTGATAATTATATCTTAGTTACTCCAAATCACTCTATAGTAGCAGGAAACGAATACATTTTTAGATATATCTTTTGAAAATGTTCCCTGATTCGCCCGACTGCTTTTGCTTAGAATAGCTTATTCAGTTTTCAAACAACAGCGCCTTTGGTTTGCCGGAGCCATGGGCTTTTTAATTTCAATAAAATATTACTGAGCGGGAACCGGATTTTTAGGCGGACATCCATTAGGTCTATTCATTACTTTGTCCCGTTTATTAACTAAAAAAGGCTAAAGAAACAAATCCTTTAGCCTTTCACCAGTTGTGAAAACAAGCTACGGAACGAAAGCATTCGGAACAGGCAAATCGCCGGTTTGACCGAAACTCTGAATCAGAGTTCCAGCCGTTGACCTTTGCACATACCAAGTCGATTGTGTTGGACGAAAGACAGCCGCGTCAAACTTTCCGTCGCCGTCGTAATCTCCCGGCGCAGGCACATCTCCGTTTGTGCCAAAGGGAAATGAATAATAGCTGAAATCATTGCTTCTCAAGATAAACCATTCTCCACTCGACGGTCTGTAGATGGCGACATCCGCCTTTCCGTCGCCGGTATAATCGCCCTGAACGGGTTTGTCAGAACTGTTTCCAAACTGAAAAGCAACAACGCTATTGTTTGAGCTTTGCTGAATCCACCAGTCGCCGACCGAAGCGCGCCAAATCGCAATATCAGCCTTTCCGTCTCCGTCGTAATCCGCTACTGCCGGAACATCTCCCGGAGCGCCAAACTGCTGAATCGTAAATCCTGAGTCCGATGAACGGCGAATATACCAGTTTGTGTCAGACGGACGAAACACGGCGGAATCAGCTTTCCCATCACCGTCGAAATCTCCTACCGAAGGCAAATCACCGTTTGTTCCGAACGGATAAGAATAATAGCTTCCGTCTTCCGAGCGAAGAATAAACCATTCGCCTGTCGATGGACGAAAGATAGTCACATCCGTTTTGCCGTCTCCGGTGTAATCGGCAGGAACAAGCTTGTCCGAAGAAT
>JBARIW010000073.1:0-31888 GCA_049799955.1 Pyrinomonadaceae bacterium | reverse complement strand
GACAGGAGATGTGAGATGTGAGAATTAAAATCGCTTTCTCTTCTCACATCTCACATCTCACTTCTCACTTTTCACCTAATTACGGTTTTTTCGTTGGCGTAGGTTTAGTTTCTTCTTTTACTTCAACTTCGTCGTCGCCAATTTTTACATCGACTCTGCCGACGCGGTAGTTTGTGTATTTCACACGAACTTTTAATTTTACCGCGTGTCCATCATCGAAAATCAGTTCGTCGTCGGACGAGGAAAGCACCGGAAACCAGTATTTTCCGTCAATTCTATCGCGCCACGTCTCCATTACCGGAAATTTTTGTTCCAAACCCTGCATATTTTTGCCTTCGGGCAGAGCTTTTCCTTTGCTTCGGACAATCAGCAAATCTTCGGTATCAACCCAGATGCGACCGCTGAAATATTTTTGATTCGATTTGCGCGGGTCGGGCAGAGTCTTCGGCGAAACTTCGAAAACGTATAAATCAAGCTCGTCGATATGCTCTTTGCCGAGGTATGTAAAATTATAATTCGCGACCGAAGAAGGCTCGATGGCGAACGGATTGACGCCGCTGAGATTGTCGATGTCTTCTCTGGAAACCGTCATGTCTTTCAAAGTCGGCATCGGCGCAAACAAAATTTTCTCGATGCGTTCGCCCGATTCGTTGAAGCTGTGAAATGAATCCATTCGGAAAACGCCGGAAATCTGCCCGCCCATCCCGATGCTCTGAATCATCGCGGTGCGGTTATAGGCGTAAACATTCAGCGCCTTTCGAAACAAGGCTTCGTTTTTCGTAAATTTCGTAACGATTTTATCGATTTCCGCCTGGCTCAAATCGGATTTCACGATATTCGGAGTCTGCGCGAAAACCGATAAAACGGAAAAACAGAGAATTACAAGGCTGACTGTAAATAATTTTTTCATCTTTTTACCTTTTAATTGAAAGCTGATAAATAGATGCGGAAAGGCGGGTAAAAGTTGACAGAGCTTTTAAATGGAAAACGGAAAATGGAAAATAAAAGAATCTCTTAATTTTCCATTTTCCGTTTTCCGTTTATTTCCTATTCGACAAAATCGACTTCGACATTGTTTTTGATAATTCCTTTGTCAAAACCTTCCTGCAAAAGCCGTTTTACGCCTTCGCGCCCGCGCTCGCCGTAGTCGAGAGTTAAATCGTTAACCCACATGGCGACGAAACGGTCGGCGAGCTCGGTTGGCATATCTCGCGCAAACTGCATCGCGTAGGAAAGCGCGTCCTCGCGGTTTTCCATCGAATACATAATGCTCCGGTGAAGATGTTTCGAAACTCTGCGCATCAAATCTTCGCCCAAATCGCGCTTAATCGCGTTTCCGCCCATCGGCAGCGGCAAGCCTGTTTTTTCATGCCACCATTCGCCCAAATCGAGAATTTTCGACAGTCCGAACTGTTTATAAAAAAGCTGTCCTTCGTGAATCAGAAGTCCGGCGTCCGCCTTTCCGTTTTTTACCGCGTCGATGATTTCGTCAAAATTCACGACTATATATTCAAAATCCTGATTGTAAATCCTTAAAGCGAGAAACGCGCTGGTCATTTCGCCCGGAATCGCAATTTTCAATTTCGGAATATCTTCCGGTTTATACTGCTCTTTTGAAACGAGAATCGGACCATATTTGTCGCCGATGCTCGCGCCGTGCGGCAGAAGCGCGTATTTGTCGGAAACATATGCGTAAGCGTGAAAGCTGATTGCCGTTACGTCAAACACACCGTTTTTGGCGTCTTCGTTGAGCGTCTGAATATCTTTTAAGGTGTGTTCGAACTTCAAACCGTCTGTTTCCAGCTTATTCGTCGCCAAGCCGTAAAACATAAACGCATCGTCAGAATCGGGCGAATGAGCAACGGTAATAGTTCTTATTTCGGGTTTTGCTTCCATAAATTAAATCTGCGAGTAGTGAACATTTGTGTCGTATAGAATTTGTATTTTACCGTTTTCTGAATATTTATCAAACACGCGTTTAAGTTCAGCAGTCATCGGCTCAAAACGCGAATCAGTTTCCGCAGGCATATAGGACGACGACAGAACTCTGCCTTTTAAGCCCGCAAAATCAAGCGTTTGAACGTTTAGAAAAGTTTTTGTGGAAAAGCCCGCGCGAAAAAAATCTTTCAAAATTTTTTCGTCGATATTATCGTGCCGGACTTTTTCGTAATCATTTCCGAATATTTTTAAAAAACCTTCGTATTCGCGCAGAAAATCATTTGTATCAAGCCGCCGCTCGTTCCAAATGAGCGCGATAAAGCCTTTATCCTTCAAAATCCGCTCAAATTCCGCGCGCGTTTTTTCCTTATCAAACCAGTGAAATGCCTGCGCCGCAATGACGAAATCAACCGAATCGTCCGGCAACGTCGTATTTTCCGCCGTCCCGTCAGTGCTTATAAAATTCGGAAAATCTTTCAAAAATTCCTCCGCTGCCTGTCTCATTGCTTCATTCGGTTCGACGCCGAAGACGCGACAGCCGTTTTCGAGAAAAAGCTTCGCGGAAATTCCCGTTCCCGAACCGGCATCGGCAAGCGCGGAAGATTTTTGCAGATTCATTTCCGTCTGAAACAACTGCAAAACTTCCTTCGGATAACCCGGACGATATTTAACGTAATTTTCGACGCGATTGGAAAATCTTTCGACAGTATCAGACATAATTTTAGGAAATTAACAGGGATGAAGGAGATGGACTAAGGATAAGAAATTCTTTAAGAATCCTTTTTATCCTCTTCATCCCTGTTAATTGTTTTCTTTCACTTCCTCACCCGTCCACTGCGTTTTGCGCGCGTGCGGAATGTCGAATTGGTCTAAAATGCGAAAACACAAATGGTCAATCAAATCGTCAATCGTTTTCGGTTTGTGATAAAAACTCGGAGAAGCGGGCAAAATTGTCGCGCCGATGCGCGCTAACTTCAGCATATTTTCAAGATGAATCGCATTATAAGGCGTTTCGCGCGGGATTAAAATTAGTTTTCGCCGTTCTTTCAGACAAACATCCGCCGCGCGATGGATTAAATTTGTTCCTGCGCCGGAAGAGATTGCGCCGAGCGTTCCCATCGAACACGGCGCGATAATCATTCCTGCCTGCTTATTCGAGCCGCTCGCGGGCTTTGCGGCTAAATTATCGAGCCGCCAGAATCTGATTAATTTCGAATTTTTCTCAAGCCCGAGCCATTCGTTGATTTTTTCCGCGCTCGGCTCGCGCAGATTCACGTTCATTTCAACCTGCGCGACGGTTGCCGCCGTTCCCGACAAAATCAGATTTATCGTCTCAACCGCGCCGCTCGCCGTCAGAAGCTGCAATGTTCTGTAGCCGTAAATCGTGCCTGACGCGCCCGTAATTGCAAGTGTTAATTCCATAGCGAAACTACCTGTTAATCTAACACTTTTTTAAATTATAAAGCCAATGCGTCTGGAAATGATACGAAAATGCGAATCGCTGCGCGTTAACTGGTGAGAAAGAAATTTCTCAGGCGTAAAGAGGTCGAAAATTATGAACGGTTGGAAAATATTAAAAAGCGAAATTTTACTAAATGTCATCAATAGCAAACTTATCGCGTGGGCGTTTATAAGATTATTTTCGGCTTATAAATATGTCGGCTTTTTTGTCTGAATCTTAATTTTCTCTATGTATCTTCTCGAAAACGGTGAAAATTTTCACCGTTTTTTTATTTCTTTTGTCATAAGCGAGCGCAAGCGGTTAAGATAAATTAATGAAAGAAAGCGAGATAAAGGAGATTTTATCGTCTCACGCCGAAGGAAAAATTTCTGCCGACGATGCAACGCGAGCCTTAAAAAATCTATCGTATGAAAACATCGAGTATGCGCGAATCGACCACGCGCGCGCCGCGAGACAGGGATTTCCCGAAGTGATTTTCGGACAGGGCAAAACGCGCGAGCAGATTGTCGGGATTTTTGAACGACTCGTCGCGCGCTCGCCGAATGTTTTGATTACGCGCACGGATGCGGATACTTTCGGCGAAATTCGAAATGTTTTCGCGGAAGCCGAATGGCACGAATCGGCGCGGATTATTCGCGTTTTTCGTGATAAAACCGAGCTTGGAACAGGCGAAATCGCCGTTGTAACAGCCGGAACGAGCGACATTCCGGTGGCGGAAGAAGCCGCGATTGTAGCGGAAACGATGGGCAATACGGTGAAAAGAATCTGGGATGCGGGCGTGGCGGGAATTCACCGCATTTTGTCGGAAAGAGAGATTTTGCAAAGCTCGCGCGTCGTTATTGTCGCAGCAGGAATGGAAGGCGCTCTGCCGTCGGTCGTCGGCGGATTGGTAAAAGTTCCGGTTATCGCCGTTCCGACCAGTATCGGCTACGGCGCGAGCTTCGGCGGAGTCGCCGCGCTTCTCGGAATGCTCAATTCGTGCGCTTCAAACGTCAGCGTCGTCAATATCGACAACGGTTTCGGCGCGGGTTTTACGGCAAGCCTGATAAATCGCCGCTGGAAGGAAGGAAATTAACCGCAGAGACGCGGAGACGCAGAGATTTTTAAGGGGAAAGAAAACCTTTATTCATTTTTGCCTTTTCCCTTCGTTTTCTCTGCGTCTCCGCGTCTCTGCGGTGAAAATATCATTATGTTTCGTCAACAAAAAAGTCCTTACATCGCTTCGCTTCTGCTTCTTTCCGTCTTTTTATCGGCTTGCGTCGGCGTCAAAAGAGTTCCGAATCTCGAACGGATTTTTGCCGCGACGAAAACGCAGAAGGGCAAGCGTCCGGTGATTATAATTCCGGGAATTCTTGGAAGCGAATTGGATAATTCGGAAACGAAAGAATCTGTCTGGGTCAATCTTTCGCTCCCGAAAGGCGACGGTCTGAGCCTGCCGATTTCTCCGATTCTTTCACAAAACCGCGATACTCTAACGGTTAAAGGCATTATCAAAAAAGTCAATCTTTCGCGCTTTCTGCCGGAAGTTTCGATTTATCAGGCTTTGACCGATTCGATGGAAAAATACGGCGGCTATGCCGAAGGCAGTTGGGAAAATCCCGATGTCGAGAACGGCGGACTCGATAAATACTATATTTTTGCATACGACTGGCGGCGCGATAATGTCGAAAACGCGCAGCTTTTAATTCATAAAATCGAAGAATTGAAACGCAAGCTCGGAAAACCGGATTTGCGATTTAACGTTATCGCGCATTCGATGGGCGGCTTAATTGCGCGCTACGCGGCGATGTACGGCGACAGGGATTTGCCTGAAAATGGCGGAAAGCCTGCGCCGGATTGGGCGGGCGCGAAGGATTTTAACAAGATTTTTATGTTCGGAACGCCGAACGAAGGCTCGATGCAGGCGCTTGAAGTGCTTTTAAAAGGTTATACGATTGCGGGTTTTTATATTAATAATTTGAACACCGAAGCTATTATCACTTCGCCCGCAATTTTTCAGCTTCTTCCGCATCAAAGCACCGCCAAATTTTACGACGAAAATCTCAAGCCGATGGAAATTGATTTATATAATCCGCAAACGTGGAAAGAATATCACTGGTCGGCTTACACGAATCCCTCGTTTTTAAGTAAATTTTCCGGTCAGCCGAACGCCGTTGACAAAACGGGCAAAAAGAGCGAGTTTGCCGATGTAAGTCTTGCGCAGTTGGACGAATATTTTGCAACTGTTTTGAATCGCGCAAAGAGTTTTCACGAATCGCTCGACGCGAATACATCTGTTCCGACTTCGATTTCGTTTTTTGCCTTCGGAAGCGATTGCGGCGACACGCTGGACGGCGCGGTTATTATGAAAAATGCAAAAACGAAAGAATGGCAGACGTTTTTCAGCTCGCGCGCCTTTACAAATTCCGAAGGGAAAAAATTTACCAAAGCCGCCGTCAAAGAACTCCTCTTCGCGCCCGGCGACACGCGCGTGACGCGCCGCTCGCTGCTTGCGGAAACTATCTTGCAGGAAAATTACCGCAACTCAATTTTCAGAAAATCTCTGCCCGTCAACGCCACATTTTTCTGCGAGCTGCACGACGAGCTGCCGAACAACAAAATCGTTCAGAATAATTTTCTGACCGCGCTGATTTCGGAAATAATTCAATAAAATTTAGCCACAGAGGACACAGAGAACATTGAGAATTATTCCCTTTTCTCAATGTTCTCTGTGTCCTCTGTGGCTGGTTTTTTTTATGGATTTAATAAAACGTAGAGCCTGTCAGCCCAATCGGATTTCGCACTGCTCAAAATTTCGTATTGAACGTTTGCCATATCGCGGTCGCCGAGCTTTAGATAGGCTCGTCCGAGATTAAAACGCGCGCGCTCGTAATTTGAGTTGTAGCTGACGGCGTTGTTAAAAGCATCGACGCTTTCTTCGGTTTTTCCGAGTTCGTAATAGCTTTCGCCAAGATAATTGTAGGTTTTCGCGTCGGGTTTGTAGGTTTTTAGCTGCTCGAATGAGGCGAGCGATTCGGCGTAGCGTTTTTGCTTGAAATAAGCCAAGCCTAGTTGCTCGATAACGTTTGAATAATCAGGTTTGATGTAAAGCGCGCGGCGGTAAGCGAGAATCTCTTCATCCGTCTTGCCTAATTTATTCAGCGAAAGTCCGAGCGCGTATTGAATGTCGGCGTTGTCCGTGTCGAGCTTTGACGCCTGACGATAAGCTTCCGACGCGTCTTTGTATTGTCCGAGCGCAAAGCTCGACGCGCCGATATTTACAAACGTCTGCGCCCATTCGGGACGAAGCCGCGCCGCCTGACGCGACGCTTTCAAAGCTTCCGCGTGGCGTCCGAGCATTCCGAAACAGAAACCAGCCTGATACCACGCTTCGGCATAATTCGGGTCGATGTCAACCGCTTTTTCGAAAAATGGCAGCGCCCGCGCGTATTCGTCCCGCGATAAAATTCCAAGTCCCTGCGAATATAAGCTTTGCGCCGCGCTGCGTTTATTTTTCTGCGCTTCGGCGCTGATTGAAGCAAACGTCTGCAATTCGCCTGCTTTTAGCTGCGAAATTCTCTCTGAGGGAACGGCAAAATTCAGGCTCTGACCTTCCGCCGCCTGCAAAGTCGCCACGCCGATGACCTGCCCGCGCATATTTACGACCGGCGAACCCGACGAGCCGGGCGAAATCGGCGCGGTGATTTGAATAATCTTTCCGTAACCCGGAATTTCGCGCACGGCGGAAACAATTCCGTTTGAAACCGAGCCTTCCAAGCCGAACGGATTGCCGATGACGACAATCGATTCGCCTTCGAGCGGAGCGCTCTGGACGAGCGGCAAAGGCACGGCAAGCTCTTTCGGTACATCGACTTGCAGCAAAGCCAAATCGCCTTCGCCGTCAATCGCCAGAACGCCTTTTGCCGCATATTTCGAACCGTTCATCAGGTGAACTTCGACGCGGCTCGATTTTTCGATGACGTGGCGATTGGTAATAACTTTATCGCCTGAAATAAAAAAACCGCTTCCGCGCGCGAGGCTTGCGCCTTTCGCGTCGAAAGTTTCGATGGCGACTGCCGAAGGCTTGATGCGTTTGACGAGTTCGGGCAGAAAATCCTGCGCCGCCGCGAGAGTCGCACAGGCAGACAGCAAAATCGAAATTATTAAAATTTTGGAGAAATTAAATTTCATCTCGAAGGCTCGCGGCATTTTCACTCGAATTATAAAGTCTTTCCCGGATTGAAACAAACTCCGGGTGAATAAAAAGGCTTCGTTTGACTAGATGCAAAACGATTAAAGACGCGTTGCAGAAAATTAATCCATTAAGAAAATCAGCCACGAACAAACACGAAAATACACGAACAGGAAATCAACTTTATATTTTGGCTTTTTCTATTTCGTGAAATTTCGTGTTTGTTCGTGGCTAACTCTATCTTGCCAAATTACGCGCAAATTCGGCTAATTCGACAAAGCTTTCGACGAAATGTCCGGCGCAAAAACGGCGGCGGATTTGATTGTCGGAAAACGCTCTGCCGCCTAAGATTACAGAGATTCCGGATTCTTCGGTCTGCGCGAAAAAATCTTTGTAATCGCGCGAAAAACGCTCGATGTCGCTGATAATCGTCGCGGCAATGCAAACGGCTTTCGGCGCGTGCCGCAAAGCTTCTTCAGCTAGGCAGTAAAGCGGCGTGTTCGCGCCGAAATTCATCACTTCCCAACCTTCGTTTTCAAAAATTATCTGCACCAGAAATGTCGGAAGCTCGTGAAAATCGCCTTCCGCCGCACAGCACATCGCCAGCTCGCCGGACGCGTCGGGCACGGGAAGCGCGTTTCTGAGCTTGTGAACGGCGCTACAGGCGGCGCGTGTCGCCAGATGCTCTTCCGTTACGGTTATCTCGCCCATCGACCAAAGCTCGCCGATTTGCCGCATCGCCGGACAGACTAAATCGTCGAAAACTTCGGCAAGCGATTTGCCGCGCAGATTTTCGCCGATAAGCAGGTTCGCAGCTTCTTCCTCACAGCCCGACATCAGCAGATGAAAAAGCGTCGAGCCGGAAAATATACGGCTGTCGCGCCGCCGCGCCGTTGCCGTAGCGACGGACGTATCGCCGTGACAACGCTTTAAGCCGAGTCCCTGCTCGCGCTGAAAACGCGCGATTTCTTCGGCGCGAAAACGCCTGTGCCCGCCGCTCGTACGCTCCGATTTGAGCAATCCGCTGTCTTCCCAACGCTTGACGGTCGCGTCTGAGACGCGGCACAAACGCGCTACTTCTCTGGTTGTCAGGCATCTCGAATCAAACATTTGTTTTTGCTTGAAAATTGAAAATAAAGCTTCTGTTCTTTTAAATTAACATTTTTTATCCGAAACGCTCAAAACGCACGCGAATTTCAGATTAAATAATCCGTTTTACAGTTTCGGCGGAAAGGATTAAAATTTTCTACAAAAGGTAAGCACAAGGAAAATAAAATGAAAATTGCACTCGGCGCAGACCACGCGGGCTTTGAAGAAAAGGAAAAATTGAAGAAAACGCTGGACGAACTCGGCGTCGAATACGAAGATTTAGGCACAAATTCGCTCGATTCGGTCGATTATCCCGATTTCGGCGCAAAAGTCGGCAGAGCCGTCGCCAGCGGTGAAGTTGACGAAGGAATCGTCGTTTGCGGCTCGGGCATCGGCATCGCCATCGCGGCAAACAAAATCCGAGGCGTCCGGGCGGCGCAGGCTTGGAACGAAGAAACTGCGCGTCTCGCGCGCGAACACAACGACGCAAACGTCCTCTCAATCGGCGCGCGCGTCATTCCCGAAGAAGAAATCCCGAAAATCGTCAAAGCGTGGTTCGACGCAAAATTCGAAGGCGGACGGCACGCGAAAAGAGTGGAGAAAATTTCGGAACTGGAGAAGGAAAATGAGTGAAGTTTTAGAAAAAACAGAAGAATTAAAAACGGTAAGTCTCGAAAAAGATACCTGGATTTTGGAATTGCCCGCTGAAATTTGCAAACGAGAAGGCTTTGCCGAGGGAACGCTCGTAAGCGTAACTTTCAAGAACGGCGCAATTTTAACGTCTTATATTCATCCTTCTGAAAAAGCGAAAAAATCAGCCGAAAGATTTGTCGGAAAATACGGCGATTTTATGAAAGAAATGGAAGAAATCGATGGCTGATGAAATCTCTTACATTGATTACGCCGAAGCTGTTGATTTGCATTTTGCTTTAATGAAAACCCGGGGCGAAACTCGTTTTGGAGTTGATAGCCGCGATTTAATCGAATCTGCTCTAGCGCGTCCGAAACACGCGGCGATTTATGAAAATGCGGATTTGATTCGCCAAGCCGCATCACTCGTATTCGGATTGATAAAAAATCATCCGTGGACGGGCGGAAACAAAAGAACGGCAAGTTTTATAATGGAAGAATTTTTATTTCGCAACAAATTCGAATTGACTGCAACTTCAAAAGATTTGTATGAAATGTCTTTAGCCGTCGAATCGGACGCATGGAAAGTTGACGAGATTGAAAATTGGCTGCGTGATAAAGTTATAAAAATAAACAAATAATAAAAAACAATAAGTTTTAAGGAAACATAATGAACAATCTTTTTAATGCAAATTTAGCGGAAGTTGACCCGATTATCTCGGAAGCTATTGATAATGAAGTCAGACGGCAGACGGACGGTTTGGAGCTTATCGCGTCGGAAAATTTTGTGTCCGAAGCCGTGCTTCAGGCGATGGGTTCGGTTTTTACGAACAAATACGCCGAAGGTTATCCGAAAAAGCGTTATTACGGCGGCTGCGAATTTGCCGATGTTGTCGAACAACTTGCGATTGACCGCGCGAAGGAGATTTTCGGCGCGGAACACGCAAACGTTCAGCCGCACTCGGGCGCGCAGGCGAATATGTCTGTTTTTCTCGCGTCCTTGCAGCACGGCGACAAAATTCTGGGAATGAATCTCTCGCACGGCGGGCATCTGACGCACGGGCATCCGATGAATTTTTCGGGGATTAATTACGAAGTTTCCGATTACGGCGTCTCGAAAGAAACCGAGCAGATTGATTACGAAGCTTTGCAGAAAACCGCCGAAGAAAATCGCCCGAAAATGATTATCTGCGGCGCGTCGGCTTATCCGCGCACGATTGATTTTGCCAGAATCGGCGAAATTGCCCGAAGCGTCGGCGCGATTGTCATGGCGGACATCGCGCACATTGCCGGTTTAGTTGCCGTCGGGCTTCATCCTTCGCCGATTCCGCATTGCGAATTTGTAACGACGACGACGCACAAAACGCTTCGAGGTCCGCGCGGCGGTTTGATTTTGTGCCGCGAAGAATTTGCGAAAGACGTTAATAAATCTGTCTTTCCGGGCGTTCAGGGCGGTCCGCTCGTTCACATCATCGCGGCAAAAGCCGTCGCGTTCGGCGAGGCTCTAAAAGATGATTTCAAAGCTTACCAGCAACAAATTATGACGAATGCAAGCGCGCTTGCCGACGAATTGAAAAATCAAGGCTTACGGCTCGTTTCGGGCGGAACGGACAATCATCTGATTCTGGTTGACGTTTTCGAAGGCGGAAAAGGCATCACCGGAAAAGTTGCCGAAAAAGCTCTCGACGCGGTTCACATCACGGTCAACAAAAACACGATTCCGTTCGACACGAATTCGCCGTTTGTCGCGTCGGGAATTCGTCTCGGAACGCCCGCGCTCACAACTCGCGGAATGAAAGAAGCCGAGATGAAGAAAATCGCCGCGATGATAGCGTCCGTCGTTCGTGAATCGGAATCGGAAGAAGTTCAGGCGCGGGTTAAACGAGATGTTGCGGAACTGACCGAAAAGTTTCCGCTTTACGCGCATCGCTTGAAGGAAAAATCAACCTCGGCGATTTCCGCAGAATAGGATTAGCCACGAACAAACACGAAAAGTCACGAAAAATATTTACTTCTTTTTCGTGACTTTTCGTGTTTGTTCGTGGCTAAAATCTTACTCTTAGTTTAGCTCGTCAAATTCCATCTGGTCCAGAATCTCTCTTGCTTCTTCGGATTCGAATTCGAAGGCTTGCTGTTCAATCGCGTTGCGGGCGATTTCGAAATAGATTGAATCGTCCAAAAGCGGCAGAATGGCGGAGACGGGCATCATCGCCAGGGTTTCAAAGGCGATGGCGCGGATTTGCGCGAGTTCCGTCTGGCGGATGACTTCGGCGATTTCGGTTGCCGAAAAACGCTCGTCGAGAATGTCTGCGAGACGGTCGATTTTGTTAAAATCGTTGCGCTGAACGGCGCGTGTCGTCAGTTGGATAAAAACTTCCGCCGATTCGGTTTTCGATTCGAGAACGGACGCGCAGGTTTCCGCGAGCTTGCGAATTTCGCCGAGCTTTTCAGAATTTGCTTTTACTTCCGCGTTTTTTGCCTGTTCATCGAGAGCCGAAAGCAGCCGGCTGAGTTCCCAATCGGCGTGAGCGTCGTAAGAAAATTTCTGTGTCGGGGCGGGCAGAACATTGCCGCTTTTTTCCTGCAATGCTCTGACTATCATTTTTTTTGTAACGGGGCGCAAGCCTTCCCAAACACTTTCGACTCGCGCACCGAAATCTTTAATCGTCATTTCAACAAACGTAGTTTGCAATAAATTTGTGAGTTTGTAAATAGAAATCCGCAAAATTAATGCCCGGATTTCTCGCTCGCAGGCTTTGATGTCTGATTTGCCAGCCGCGTTTCCATTTCCTTTCTGTTTTCTTCGCGCGCTTCTTCCGTCCAATCTTCAGGGAAAACCTGAACGAGCGCGAAGGGCATTTCCGCAAGATGTCTGATTTCCCACGCTTCGCTGTGTTTACCCGCCCGCGAAAACCACAGCGCGTTTAAAAACGGAGACGAAACAATCTCCGCGCCGCCGAATAAATCCTGAATATGCTCGTTGATATTTACCCTTAAACCGTCGGAAAGCAAAACACGGCGTAAATTCCAGCCGTGTTTTTTGTAAAGCGATAAAATTTCCTGAATTTGTTCGGCGTTTATCATTTCACCTTTTTCTTGTCTTCTTTCGGCGTAATCGGCTCGACCTGAACCGTGTTTACATTTCCGACAGTTCCGACATTTGCGTTCGTGGTCGCCACGCCGTTCATATTTGTCGGCGGCGCTTGCGGAACGAGATTAGGATTGGCGGCATTGGCGGCTTCCTGTTCGATAATCGCCTTTCCTTTGCCCGGCGAGACGTAGCTGCCCTTAAACATATCGCCCATCGCAAATTTCCACGCGCCGTCTTCTTTTATAAAAGGCAAATCTTCCCAGCGTTTGTCTTTTTCGTTCCAGACTTCGAGCGCGCCGAAATCGTCTTTGATGCGTTCGTCGCGCATTTTCGGAAGCTTTTCGGCAAAAGTCGTCGCGGTAAATCCGTTTTTCAAAACTTCTTCAACCGGTTTTTTCTGCTGGCTGCCCGCAAATTCGGCTAAAGTCAGAGAATTTTTCGACATTATCTTTTTAATTTCTTCGGTGTTGTTGGCTTTAACCGCCGCGAAAAGCTTTTTGTAAGCGTCGGCAAGCTCGCCGTTTGCCTGCGGCTCATCCTTCGTCCCGGGCTGGCACGCGAATACAAAAATACCGGAAATCAGCAGCAAAAACAGGGAGACGCTTTTCAGAATAAATTTTAATTTCATTATTTCTACCTTTCTATAAATTATCTTGTGAAAGTATAAATTATTAAGTGAGAAGTGAAAAGTGAGAAGTGAGAAGTAGGAAGATTTCACTTCTCACTTTTCACTTCTCACTTGTTTTCGTTTATCATTTTAGCGAAAAAGCCGATAAACATATGAAACAATGCCCGCGCTGCAAAATTAATTACGCCGACGATACGCTTTCTTTCTGTCTCGAAGACGGAACGCAGCTTGTCGGCGTTCCCGAAACGCAGCAGCCGACCGTTCTGTTCAACGACGAAGAAGCGCAAACCGTCGTCAGAACGCCGCAGGCAGAACGGGTGAATGTTAATTTGCAGGAAACGCAGGCGGCGCAAAACCGGCAGCAGCAACCGAGTCAGGCTACGCAATTAAAATCACAGTTTCAGCCGCAGCCTGCGCCGAAAAAATCGAACACGGCAATGGTGGTTTTGCTGACGGCTTTCGTTATGCTTCTGCTTTTCGGCGCGGGTTTCGGCGCATGGCTTTTTTTGAACAAAAATAAAGGCGAAGTCGTCCAGAACAAAAATGTAAGCAATGCGAATAAGTCGAATGTCAATTCAAACGTGAAACCGACCGTTTCGCCGAGCGCGTCCGCAACCGTAACCGCTTCGCCGACGCCGATGCCCGATTTCGACCCGGACGATGTAAAAGATGAAGTCTCATCCACGGTCAATTCGTGGAAATCGGCGGCTGAATCGCACAATCTGAATGCGTATATGAATAATTACGCCGATTCGATTGATTATTACAACAAAGGCGGCGCGAGCCGCAGCACCGTTCGCGCCGACAAGCAGAGAGCCTTTTCGCTGTACGATTCGATGGACATAGACATCAGCAATATGCGCGTAACGCCGAGCGCGACGGGCGACACGGCAACCGCCGTTTTCGATAAAGGATGGGTTTTCGAAGGCGACGAGAAATATTCCGAAGGCAAAGTGCAGACACAGCTTCAACTCGTCAAATCCGGCGGTCGCTGGCTGATTAGCGGCGAGAAAGATTTAAAGGTTTATTACACCAAAAAATAAGCGGGCTTAATTTATTTTTAATTCCTGTGAACAAATGGTAAAAAGCGAAAATTTTTCTATCACGCCCGGATAAGATTCGTGATAAAATGTAACTCTATTCTCGTATGAAAATTTGCCCGAAATGCCAATCCTCCTATTCTGACGAAACTTTGAATTTCTGCCTGGCGGACGGCGTTCCGCTCGTCGTCGAAGAAGCTTTGCCGGAAATTCTTTCGAGCAGGGAATGGCACGACGCGGAAACTTTGATTGACAATCGCGAGCTGAAATCCGACAGCCCGCACCGGACTGCGGCGGGCGGCTCTTCGCCGACTTTTGTTCATTCGCCCGCGCATACGACCAGCTTTCAGGCTCAAAAAACTTCGAATACTTACCCGGTTATCGGCGCGATTCTGCTTCTCGCGCTTGCCGGTGGCGGTTTCTGGTGGTTTTCCCGCGCTTCGAATCAAGGCGTTACGGCAATTACGGTCGAAAACAAAGCCTCGACGCCGAAGCGCGTTACGGCTGAGCTTTCGGCGGAGCAGGAAAATCTGGTCAAAAGGGAAGTTGCCGATTTTCTGAACGGCTGGCGCGAAACCAACGAGAAAAAGGATATTGACGCGCACATCGCGCATTACGTCGATAATTTGCAGATTTACTACGGCGAAAGCGGCATCGACAAAAATCACGTCCGCGCCGACCGCCTGCGCGCTTACCAGCGATACGATACGATTTCGGTTCAGCTCGATAAACTCAAAATCACCGCCGAAGCGGACGATGCGGCAACCGCCGTTTTCGATAAAACGTGGACGATGAAAAACTCGAAAAAGACCTCGACCGGCTCGGTCGAACAGGAAATCCATGTCAGCAAAATCAAAGGAAAATGGCTGATTGACACCGAAAAAGACGTGAAAGTTTATTACATCAACAACCGCGAAAACGAATCCGACGGCGAGCAGACAAATTCCAATCAAGCCAGTAGTAATAAGTAACAGGTAATTAGTAATTGGCAAAAGCCTTTAACATTAATCGTGAATGTTAAAGGCTAAATGTAAATATGAAAGCGCTCAGATTCTTAAATAATCAATTAAAACTTGCCGAAATTGCCAAGCCGAACGATGAAGGCGAAGCCGTCGTGCGCATTTTGAAGTCGGGAATCTGCAACACAGACATTGAAATCGCGCGCGGTTATCAGAATTTTCAGGGAACAATCGGGCACGAATTCGTCGGCGTGGTCGAACAAGCGCCGGGCGCGAAGCATCTAATCGGAAAACGCGTCGTCGGCGAGATAAACGCGGGCTGCGGCGTCTGCCGGTTGTGCGCGGGCGGCGACTCGCGCCATTGCCCGGCGCGAACCGTTCTCGGAATTGTCGGGCGCGACGGCGCGCACGCCGAATTTCTTCAGCTTCCGGCGATAAATCTTTTGGAAGTTCCCCACGAGATTTCCGACGCGGAAGCCGTGTTTGTCGAACCTCTCGCGGCGGCTTTCGGCATCACCGAGCAAATCGAGATTTTGCCCGAAACGCGCGTCGCGGTCATCGGCGACGGAAAACTGGGAAACCTTTGCGCGCAATCAATCGTCTTAAAGAGTTCGAATGTTTCTATAATCGGCAAACACAAAGAAAAACTTATCTTCGCCGGAAAGCGTAATATCGAGGGAGTTCTTCTTGAAGACGCTTTGAAATTGAAAAGGCAATTTGATGTCGTTGTCGAGGCGAGCGGTTCGGAGTCGGGTTTTAATCTCGCTCTGGATTTGCTCAAGCCGCGCGGAAAATTGGTTTTGAAATCGACCTTTCACGGCGCGGCGAACTGGCAGGCGTGGCGCGTCGTCGTCGATGAAATAACGATTGTCGGCTCGCGCTGCGGTCGTTTCGCTCCGGCGCTTAAGCTTTTGCGGGAAAAGTTGGTTGATGTCGAAAATCTTATCAGCGAAGAATTTCCGCTCGCCGAAGGCGTCAGGGCAATGAATCGCGCGGAGCAAAAAGGCGTTTTGAAAGTGATTTTGTCAGTTGCGAATTGAGAAAGATGAGCTTTGAGCTTAGACCTTTGACCTTTGAGAAGAAATCAAAGGTCAAAGGTCTAAGCTCAAAAATCAAAAAATACTCGTAATTCGCAATTTACTTTTGCTATACTTCGGTAGCAATGTTTGCCGAAATCTTGAAGTTTAAGGAAATGCAGTTTATGACCGGATATAAAAAAGAATCGAAAAAAGTTTACAGTCGCTTGTTAGTCGTTCTGGCGTTTGCGTCTTTGTTTTTCGGAACGGGTGTGAATAATTCGTTCGCGCAGGTTGATTCAAACGCGAAAATTACGTCCGAAAAGCTTTCGGCTTCGTTTGCCGAAGTTACAAAAAAGGTCGAACCGGCGGTCGTCAATATCGACACGAAGGGAAAAGTTCAGGAAACCACTGTCAAAGATAACGGCAACGGCAGCGGCGGAACAGGCGCGGGCGACGATTCCGACGACATTACGAGCTTTCTCAAGCGGCAGGCGCGTCGTCCTTCGGCTTCGGTCGGAAGCGGTTTTATCGTCGATAAATCGGGCTATATATTGACGAACTATCACGTTGTTGACGATGCTTCGCGGATTATCGTCAGGCTTCAGTCGGGCGAGGAATTTGCCGCGAAAATCGTCGGAACGGACGAAGAAACCGACGTTGCCGTTCTGAAAATCGATGCCGGGCGCGATTTGCCGTTTATCAAAATCGGCAATTCCGATTTGGCGGAAGTCGGCGACTGGGTTCTGGCAATCGGCTCGCCGTTCGGACTCGAACAAACCGTTACGGCGGGAATTATCTCGAAAGTAAAACGCGAAACGCCGTATGCGAGCGCGTTTCAGAAATTTATCCAGACCGACGCGGCGATAAATCGCGGAAACTCCGGCGGACCGCTGGTGAATATGAACGGCGAGGTCATCGGCATCAATTCGCAGATTGCCACGACGACCGGCGATTATAACGGCATCGGTTTTGCGCTTCCTTCGAACGAAGCGGCAAACGTTTATCGGCAGATTGTCCAGAGCGGCAGAGTAAGGCGCGGGTATCTGGGCGTGATTTTAGATTCGGTCAGAGCCGAATTTGCCAAAGTTTACGGCTTGAGCGAGGCGAAAGGCGCGATAATCACCGAGGTGCGCGATAAATCGGGCGGCGCTGCCAACGCCGGTTTGCTGGCAAACGACATCGTTGTCGAATTTAACGGCGCGCAGGTGGCGAGCGCGCAGGATTTGATTGAAAAAGTCGCGTCAACCGAGCCGAATAAAGAAGTCAGCATGGTTTATCTGCGCGAAATCGGCAACAAGCTCGAACGCAAAACAACCACAATCAAGCTTGCCGAGCGTCCTTCGAACAGCATTGCCGGAACGGACGATGTGCCGAAAAAACTGCCGGTTGACGGGAAGATAAAACCGGCTGAACCGCTCGGGCTGACGCTGGTTGAAATGTCGCCGCAGCTTGCCGCAATTTATAAGCTCGAAGGCGAAAAAGGCATTATTATCAGGGAAATAAACCCGGCGAGCTTTATCGCCGATGTGAAAAATTCCAACGGTACGGAAGCAATCAACGAAGGCGACGTGATTCAGCGCATCAACCGCGTTTCGGTTTCCGACGTAAAAACTTTTACGGATATAGCGGGAAATCTGAAAAAAGGCGACGCGGTCGTTCTCCACATTCTCAGTTACAACCGCCTGACGCGAACCGCGCAGCAACGGATTGTGCAGTTTACGGTTCAATAAAAATTTAGTCCCAAGTCCCAAGTCCCAAGTCCCAAGTTTTCTGTTCGGCAGACTTGAGGCTTGGGACTTGGGACTTTAGACTTATAGTTATGGCAAAAGCGACAGAAGCGAAATCTAAAAAAACACAAAGCAAAACTTATCATAATTACATCAACGGCGAATGGATAAAGTCGTCGTCGGGCGAGTATTTTGAAAATATAAATCCGGCTGACACGTCGGATGTCGTCGGGCGTTTCCCGCTGTCAAACGAAGCGGACGTAAACGCCGCGGTCGAAGCGGCAAAAGCGGCGGCGACCAAATGGCGCAGAACGCCCGCGCCGAAACGCGCCGAGATTCTGTTTACGCTCGGCGAAATTCTGCGGAAAAACAAAGCGCGGTTCACAGGCGATATGACGCGCGAGATGGGCAAGGTTTTGAAGGAAGCGGGCGGCGACGTTCAGGAAGCGATTGACTGCACGTATTACACGGCGGGCGAAGGTCGCAGGCTGCACGGCTTTACGACTCCGGCGGAAATGCCGAACAAATTTGCGATGTGCGTCCGCCAGCCGGTCGGCATCTGCGGGCTTATTACGCCGTTCAATTTCCCGATGGCGATTCCTTCGTGGAAACTTATTCCCGCGCTCGTCTGCGGAAACACGGTCGTCATCAAATCGGGCGAAGACGTGCCGCTTTCGACCATAAATCTTATTAAATCCTGCGAAGAAGCCGGAATCCCGAAAGGTGTCGTCAATCTCGTCAACGGGCACGGCGCAGATGTCGGCGCGCCGCTTGTTAATCACAAAGACATTCGCCTGATTTCGTTTACAGGCTCGACCGATACGGGCAGAATCATCGCCGAACAATGCGCGCGCGACAACAAAATAGTTTCTCTGGAAATGGGCGGCAAAAACGCGATTATCGTGATGGACGACGCCGATATCGACAACGCCGTCGAAGGCTCACTCTGGGGCGCGTTCGGAACTTCCGGTCAGCGCTGTACGGCTTCGTCGCGTCTTGTTGTTCACAAAAAAGTTTATAAAAAATTTGTCGAAAAACTTGTCGAAAAAGTTAAAAAATTAAAAGTCGGAAACGGTTTGGATGAACGCACGGAAGTCGGTCCGGTCATCAATCAAGCCGCGATGGAAAAGATTTTGAGCTACATCGAAATCGGGCAGAAGGAAGATAAAGCGACGCTCGCGTGCGGCGGAAATCGTCTGACAAAAGGCGATTACAAAAAGGGCTATTTTATCGAGCCGACCGTTTTTACGGATGTCGATAGAAATCACCGCATCGGGCAGGAAGAAATTTTCGGACCCGTTACAAGCGTTATCCCGTTTTCGACTCTGGACGAAGCAATCGATATCGTCAACGACGTAAAATACGGCTTGTCGTCGGCGATTTACACGCAGGACGTGAACCAGTCGTTCTACGCGATGCAGGAGCTTTACACCGGAATCTGCTATGTCAATTCGGCGACAATCGGCGCGGAAGTTCATCTGCCGTTCGGCGGCACGAAAGGAACGGGCAACGGGCATCGCGAAGCCGGAACGCAAGTTCTCGACATTTTCAGCGAATGGAAATCGCTCTACATCGACTATTCGGGCAAGCTGCAAAAGGCGCAGATTGATTTGGTGGAAATCTAAAAGAGATGTCAGATGCTGGATGTCAGATGTCAGATGCTGGATGTCAGATGCTAGATGCTAGATGTCAGTGAAGACAAAGTTTTTTTCTTAAACTGACATCTGACATCTGACATCTGACATCTTTTACACTATGAGTGATGATAAACATATCAAAAGTCATCGTGATTTGATTGTTTGGCAGAAAGCCATGAATCTGACTGTTGAAATTTATCAAGTTACAAAAGCTTTTCCTAAAGACGAAATATATGGCATAACATCACAAATACGCAGGGCATCGGCATCAATCGCCGCGAATATTGCCGAAGGACAGGGAAGAAGATTAAGCGGGGAATTCAAACAATTTTTAGGAAATGCGAGAGGTTCGCTTTTAGAATTGGATACACATATTGAATTAGCTTTTCGGGTTGGATATATTACTCAAGAGCGGCATAATAATTTACAGGAGCAAATTAATGAAGTCGGACGAATATTAAATGGACTGATGCGGTCGATAAATTCCTAAACTGACATCTGACATCTGACATCTGACATCTATAAAAATTTATGAAAATCGGATTACCGAAGGAAATTAAAGATAACGAATATCGCGTTGGGCTGACACCGGCAGGCGTCAATGCTTTAATCAACGCAGGGCACGAAGTTTTTGTGGAAAACCGCGCGGGCGAAGGTTCGGGCTTTGCCAACGAGCTTTACGAAAAAGAAGGCGCGAAGATTCTCGGCACGGCTGACGAAATCTGGCAGACGGGCGATATGATTGTGAAGGTCAAAGAGCCGATTGCGCCGGAATATCCACGTATGCGTAAAGACCAGCTGCTTTTCACATACCTGCATCTCGCGCCGGAATTTGAGCTGACCAAGCAGATGATGGAGCGCGGCATCACGGGCGTCGCCTACGAAACGATTACGGACAAACAGGGACGTTTGCCGCTTCTGACGCCGATGTCGGAAGTCGCGGGCAGAATGAGCGTTCAGGTCGGCGCGACGTTTCTTGAGAAAATGAACGGCGGCAAAGGTATTCTTCTCGGCGGCGTTCCGGGCGTTCCGGCGGCGAATGTCGTTATTTTGGGCGGCGGCGTTGTCGGCACGGAAGCCGCGAAAATGGCGGTCGGCTTGGGCGCGAAAGTTACGATTATCGACATTAATTTAGACCGTCTGCGCCAGCTTGACGACATCTTTTTGTCGAAAGTGCAAACGCTCGCATCGTCGCGCTACGCGATTCACGAAGCGATTTCGCACGCCGACGTGGTTATCGGCGGCGTTCTCGTCGTCGGCGCGGCGGCTCCGAAGCTCGTTACGCGCGATATGTTAAAGGATGTTCCGAGCGGCTCGGTTTTGGTGGACGTTGCGGTTGACCAGGGCGGCTGTTTTGAGACGACGCACGCGACGACGCACTCGAACCCGACCTATTACGAAGAAGGCGTTCTGCATTACTGCGTCGCAAATATGCCGGGCGCAGTTCCCAGAACTTCGACCTTCGCGCTGACCAACGCAACTCTGCCTTACGCGCTCGCGCTGGCGAACAAGGGCTTCGAACAGGCAATCAAAGACGATAAAGGCTTAGCCGAAGGCGTCAACACATACGCCGGAAAACTGACGTATGACGCCGTTGCGACCTCGCAAAATCTCGAATACACGCCGCTCGAAACTTTAATCGACGGTTTGACGGCAAAAGCGAGTAACTAATTGATAATGAATAATTGATAATTGATAATTGGTTTTTATTTACAATTATCAATTATCAATTATCAATTAAAAATGTCTGTGAGAATAAAAATTCTAACTGTTCTTTATATTTTTATTCTCGCGGGCATAATTGTTTTGGCTGACTTGAAAGGAACGCGGTATTTGCTGAATTTCGTGCGTTTTGTTCCGTATGGCGATAAAGTCGGGCATTTCTTTTTGATGGGAACGTTTTCGCTGATGCTGAATCTGGCTTTGAACGCGAGAACGTTTCGCCTTTGGAAAATACAATTTCTGCTCGGAACTTTGATAGTTTTAATCGTTGTTACAATCGAGGAGTTTTCACAAAAATTTATTCGCGGCAGAAGCTTTGACTTAACCGATTTGGTCGTCGATTTTGCCGGAATCTTTATTTTCGGCGAGCTTGCGCGGCTGATTTGCAGGAAATTTTTTAGGAACGATTCACCGCAGAGACACAGAGACGCAGAGGAAAAATAAAACAGCAGGGACAAGATTTACAGGATAATTTATTTTTTTATATCTGTGTAAATCCGTGTTTATCTGTGGATAAATTTTCTTAAGAATCTCTGTGTCTCTGTGTTTCTGCGGTGAAAATTTTTGAAAGCGTTTCGATTAATTCTTCTTTGAGCTTTCCGCCTTTGAGCAGGTATGCGTCGGCTATACCGTCCATCTCGGCATTATTTTGCTGGAGCCCGCTGAGAATGACGAGCGGAACACCGGCTTTGTCGGGATTATTCCTCAGCATCCGGCATAAATCATAGCCGGTCATATTCGGCATAATCGCGTCGGCGACGACGGCGTCGATGTCTGTTTCGAGCGCAATCTGCATTGCCGCAAGACCGTCTTCCGCCGTGATTACATCGAAATCCGCTTTTTGCAGAATGACCTCGATAAAACGCCGCATCGAAGCATCGTCTTCAGCCAGCAGAATTTTCTTTTTAATTGATGAAGTCATAATTCCAGACAAGATTATACCTGTTTGAGACGCTTCTGAATATAAAAACTAAAATCTCGGGGGATTTTGGGTTTTAGTAGAAGACAAGTATATTAAGAAACTTGCCAACCTTTTGTCAATCAATCTACACTAAGCTGGTTTAACTTTATGTACGAATTTGCAGTTACACCGGCGATTACGCAGCTTCGCCGTCCCGGAGTTTTAATCACGGAAATCACGCCCGAGTCGTTGGCGGAAGAGCTGGAGCTTGCGCCGAATGATAGAATCGTGCGCGTAAACGGGCGAATTGTCCGCGATTATCTCGATTTTCGTTTTCAAACGGCGGGCGAAACCGAATTGACGATGCTCGTCAAAAAGCCGAACGGCGAAAGCTGGGAACTCGAAATCGAGCGTGAAGAAGGCGAAGATTTCGGGCTTAGCTTCGAGCAAATCGTCCCGCGCCAGTGCGCTAACGAATGTATTTTCTGTTTCTGTAAAGGAAATCCCGAAGACGCTCGACCTTCGCTTTTCGTCCGCGATGAAGATATTCGCCTTTCGTTTTTGTATGGAAATTACACGACGCTTTCGTCAATTACCGACGACGAGATGAAGCGCATCGTCGAACAGCGTCTTTCGCCGCAATACGTTTCGATTCACGCGACCGATTTGAAAACGCGCGCATATCTTCTCGGCGTGGACGAAAAACGCGCCGACATTTCCGGCAAATTAAAACAGCTTTTAGACAATGACATCGAGCTTCACGCGCAGGTCGTGCTCTGCCCGGAAATCAATGACGGCGCACAGCTCGAAAAAACTCTGCGCGACCTTGCGGCGTATTATCCGAAAGTCATTTCTACGGCGGTCGTTCCCGTCGCCCTGACGCGTTACAACAAGGACGAGCGTTTAACCCGCGTTACGCCCGAATTCTGCCGGAAAACAATCTTTGAAGTCGAAAAGCTGCAAAAAGAGTTTCGCAAAAATCTCGGCGTTACGTTCGCTTTTCTCGGCGATGAAATCTACATCAAAGCGGGTTTCCCCGTCCCGAGCCGCAAACATTACGGCAATTATCCGCAAATCGAAGACGGCGTCGGGATGATTCGCTCGTTTCTCAATTCGTTTGAAAGTTTACTGAAAAAGCTGGAATCTCACCACAGAGACACAGAGACACAGAGTTTTGAAAACGTCAGAACTCACGAATTGGCGATTAAGCCGAAATCGGCAGTTCAAAGTTCAAAGTTCAAAGTTCAAAGTTCATTGAATGGAACAATTTTAACGGGCGAAATGTTCGCGCCGGTTCTTGCCTCGCAAATCGAAAAGGTAAATTCTCTGACAGGTTCGAACTTAAAAGTTCTCGCCGTTCCGAATACATATTTCGGCGGCGATGTGGCGGTCGCGGGGCTTCTGACGGGACAGGATTATCTCGCGGTCAGAGATAAAATCGAAGGCGATTTTGCCATCATCCCGAAACACACAATCAAATCGGACGAGCCGATTCTGCTCGACGGAATGCAGTTCGAAGATTTGAAAGCGCAGTTTGACGTTCCGGTTTATGATTTTGATTTGAAGGAATTAATTCAAGTGATAAGTGAGAGGTGAGAGGTGAGAGGTGAGAGGTGAAAACTATTTCTCATATCTCATTTCTCACTTCTCACTTCTCACCTATTCTCACCCTTCTCAGTTTTTCGCAAAATTATAGATAATCACGCCCGTAACTTTCACCGGCTGATTGCTCAAAGTCGTCGGCTTAAACTTCGCGCTGCGCGCCGCTTGTTCCGACACGGTTCTGAGCAAAGGGTGTCCCGAAACGGCTTTGGCTGAAATAACTTTTCCGTTTTCATCAATCATTACCTGCACGCTGACTTCGCCGCTCGCATTAACCGTCTTTGCCGTTTGCGGGTAAACGGGCTTCGGCAAAGATGTCGCCTGACCGTTGACCACGCCGCCGGAAACAAGAATCGTCTTTCTCGGTTCGACGGGCGTTTTCTTCAAAACCGGCTCTTCTTCTTTCTCATTATTATCGGCAATTTGCGATTCTCTCTTTTCACCGATTTCGCCTCCGCCTCCGTTTGACTCTCTGTTAATAGTGCTCTGCGACGTGAAATTGTCTTTTTCAATGCCTTCTTTTATTTCAAAAGGTACATTCGGTCGCGCTTTCTGCGTGTTCTGCACGACGGAAATCGTATTCGGGACGATAGGATTTTCTTCAATCCGCAGCGTATTCGTCTGTCGTGAAGTTTCCGCCGCGTCTTTCGGCGTCTGATTTTCCTCTTTCCGCGCAGGCTCGACCGGCTCGGGTTTATTATCGACCGGCGCAATCGGCATCACCAGCGCCGAAAGCTCAAGGTCTTCGCCGCCGATTCCGAGATTCATCGCAAAAAGGCTCGACAGCACCGCGCTGAAACACAAGCCCATAACGAGCAGAAACGTGGTCAGAATAAATCCGCCGCGCGTTTTGTTTTCTCTGGCATTACTTTTCGATTCGATTAATTGTTCTAACATTTTCCTTATTCCTCCGTAAATTCGCGGTGCCATGCGAGTCCGAATTGTTAGACACCGAAAATCGGATTTTGTTCCCGAAGAAAAAAGATGAAGGATGAAGGATGAATAAGAAATGTCGCGATGGTTTATTTAAGCTGAAAAATTATAAATTCCAGTCTCAGAAAGAATCGTTTATTAGTGAATTAAAGTTCATCTGTTCTTAACCGCAATAATCTCCGCCGCGATTGAGACGGCGATTTCTTCGGGCGTGCGGCTGTTGATTGGCAAGCCGATTGGCGTGTGGATTTTGTTTAATCTCTCCTTGTCGAAGCCTTCTTTTTCAAGATTTCTCAAAAGAGTTTTCATTTTCGCGCGGCTGCCGAGAACGCCGAAGTATTTGAAGTTTTTGTCAAAGAGTTTTTTGATGACGATTTCATCGAATTTATATCCGAGCGTCATCACGACGACATAAACATTCGTGCCTTCGCCGATAAATTCGCCGATGTTTTCGTAAGATTCGATAATCGTTTTGCGGTGCGCGAATTTGTTTTTGTCGAGCGTGTTGAGTTCGGCGCGGTCATCGAAAAGCGAGATGTGAAAATCCATCTTCGACATCAATTCCGAAAGCGCCAGCGCGCAATGACCGCCGCCGATGATGAAAAGCTTGTTTTTATAGCCGAGCTTTTCTTCGTAAAGAAACCGGATTTCGCCCTTGCTCTGAAATCTCAAATCATCGTATTCCCTGCATCCCAAGCCATGAACTGTAAATTCGTGGGGCGAAATCCTTAATATTTTAGACTGTTGGTTTTCGAGCGCGCGAATAATGTTTTCGACAGTTTCCAGATGCGCCGGAATTAATTTATAAAAGATAACCGTCTGCCTGCCCGAACAAATCATCCCGCTGGAGTTTAGAGAATTTTTTTGATGAACCTGCTCGATGATTTCCGATTCAATCCTGAATTTTGAATCTTGAATCTTGAATCTTGAATCTTGAATCTTGAATCTTGCCTGCTCGACAAGCCGAATTTCCATCACGCCGCCGCCGATGCTCCCGCACATTTCGTCAGCGGCGACAATCATCTTAAAACCCTGCCTGCCCGGACTGCTGCCCGAGCTTTCCGCCACGACCAGAAGTATAACCGTCTCGTTTTGCTTTAATCTTTCGGCGGCAAATTGCCATATTTCCAATTCTTTGTTCACTAGCTATTTTTTACCACACGAATGACGGGACGTATAGAGAAATAAGAAATCTTTGAAACGGAAAATCGCAAAAATGTTGAGATGTCGCGTTACGTTTTGACGAAAAAATCACTTATTACCGGATTTCAAAATAAAAGGAGATAAATTTATGAATCAGGAAATTAAGAATGACGATTACGACCAAAATCAACAAAGAGTATATAAGCACCTGCGGCGGGCTGATTTGATATTAATCGTTTTGCCGATGATTTTACTAGCTGCTTTACTTATCGTTTACCCGATAGTTTGGAGCGTATATGAGCGGCTGAGCGGGCATCCGACCGAAATCGGCGGCTTCAATTTTGACGGGCTTGTAATCATTTTGGGCATAATGTTTTGTTGTGTTTTATGCACCGGCTACGGCTTTCTGGCTTTACTGCTGTCACTTTTGACGCGCCGCAACAAAACTTTTCGCATCCTTCTTGTCGGAATCGCGCTGATAGCTGCGGCGGGAATTATCTCTGTTCCATTTCTCATATAAATTCATTTGAAAAAAACGCGTTACGTTTTGTTTTGAAAAATCACTTTATAGACGAAGCACGAATAAAAGGCGAGATGCCTCGTGTGAGTTTAAATTTGAAGGAGAAAAATAATGAAAAAAGTTGAATTTTTACTGGTAATTTCTTTTTTATTCGTCCTCTGCGGTTTTGCATCGGCGAGCGAAACGAAAATCGAAAAGAACGAAGTATTTTCAAATAAGGCGGGAACGGTAAACTGCTGGTGTCGAATGAAGGTTGGCGGACCGGATTGGGAAGGGCGCGATTGGGATTTGGGTTCAATCGCCACATACGCCGGGCTTGCTCCTCAAACCAAACAGGCAAACAAGGACGACTGTAAGGAAATGTGTTCCAAACGGGTTCTCGCCTGGTATGAGCAAAACAAGAACGAGATATGCAAAAAGTTCGGTGCCGCCGGAAGTACGTTTTTAATCGGTCAATCAGAACTCGCTAACAACGGACCGGATGTAATCGAAACATTGCCGGTTAAATGCTGTGAGAAGCCTGCCGTCATCAAATGTCCGCCAAATACGCAGTCTCAATACGATTACGATGGGACGGGGCGATGCAAGGAACAGGTCGGATGCAAAATCACGCCCGCGCCGCCCAACGGAACACCGATTGGAAATGGCTGGGGATTCTTCTGGGAAGGTTTTTTGATTAAATTTGTTTCGCCGCTTGTCTTTACTCCGAAGGAAATTCTTTCCTGCGACAATTTACCGAATACTACAACGACCGGACCCGTTAAAATTACAGAAAGCGTTCTTAAACAAACAAGAGCAAATCCGAATTTAACGATTCAGCCGCTTGTAATGCCGACGCCGAAACCTGAAAGATGAAACAGGTTAAAATTACCTTTAAACCTCAAACCTTCTTCGGAAGATTTGAGGTTTTTTCTTTTCTAAACATTTATTTTTCCGCGCTCATTTTCTTTGCCGCTTCGCTGTACAAATTCATCAAAACCTTTTCCGCCGTAAAAGGCGCGTCAAAGGCGGGCGAAATTTCCGTGTTAAAAGCTTTCACCGCTTCACGAATCGCAAAATACGCGCCGATGCCGTACATCAAAGGCGGCTCGCCGACGGCTTTGGAGTTAAAAATAGCTAAGTTTTCGCGTGTCGTCGCAAGCGGCAAAATAGCAATCTCACGCGGCACGGAATAAATGTCGGGAATTTTGTAAGTTGAAAGCGCATTCGAGCGCAATTTTCCCGATTCATCAAAAACGACTTCTTCCATCGTCATCCAGCCGATGCCCTGCACGATGCCGCCTTCGATTTGCCCGTAATCGACCGGCGTGTTCATTGACGTTCCAAAATCGTGACAGGTTTTTACATAATCGACTTCATAAACGCCGCGCAGACAATCGACCGTAACGCCGACGATTGCCGTTCCGTAAACGTGATACGCGAACGGATGACCTTTAGCGACAGACCAATCGAAATTTATTCCCTGCGTCGCGTAGTGCGCGTGTTCGCTCAGGCTGACGCGCTGCATGTGCGCTTCGTTGACCAAAACCAGCCAATCCAGATTCGTGCTTTCGCCTCTGCGAAAAACAAAGCCGTTTTCGATTGTTACGTCATCCGCGTTTTGCGCTTCGACGAGCGGCGCGGCGACTTCTTTCAGACGCTGCAAAATCGTTTCGCAGGCAATCTGCGTCGCTTTTCCGTTCAAATCGGCGGCGGCGGACGCGGCTGTCGGCGATGTGTTGGCAATGCGCAGAGTGTTTGTCGTGTGAACTTTGACGCGCTCAATCGGCATCGAAAAAATCTTTGAGGCGACCTGCGCCATTTTCGTGTTCACGCCCTGTCCCATCTCGACCGCGCCGGTCGAAACGGCGACGCTCCCGTCCGTGTAAACGTGCACGAGCGAGCGAGCCTGATTCATCGGCGTTTTTGTAAACGAAATGCCGAAACAAACCGGCTGAAGCGCGACGCCTTTTTTGACGAATTTGTTTTGTTTGTTAAATTCGTCCGCGTCCGCTTGCAGCTTTGCAAAATCGTATTTCGCGTCCGCCTGTGTCCAAGAAGCTGCGGCTTCACTCTCGGCTTTTTGCCCGTAAGGAAATTCGTCGCCGCTCTGAATCAAATTCTTTCGCTGAATCTCGCTTGCCGGAACATTTAATTTTTCCGCCGCGTGCGCAATCGCCGATTCGATGACAAACATTCCCTGCGGTCCGCCGAAGCCGCGAAACGCCGTATTCGGCGGAAGATTTGTCCGGCACGAATACGCCGACGCGCTTACATTCGGGACAAAATAAGCGTTCGTGCAGTGAAAAAGCGTCCGCTCCAAAACCGGCGGCGACAAATCCGCGCTCGCGCCCGCATTTTGATAAAACGTCGCTTCGTAAGCGATAATGCGCAAATCTTTATCAAGCCCGATTTTATAATCTGACGAATAAGGATGCCGCTTCCCGGTCATTCGCATATCTTCCATCCGGTGAAGCGCGTATTTTACCGGGCGTTTCGTGATCTGCGTTCCGACGGCGCAAATCGCCGCCCACGCATTCGCCTGGTCTTCCTTGCCGCCGAATCCGCCGCCCAAGCGCGTAACGTCGACTTCAATCAGATTCATCGGCAACGCCGTTACACGCGAAACCGCGCGCTGAACCGCCGTCGGACCCTGCGTCGAAGAAAAAACGCGCATTCCGCCGTGTTCGGTCGGCAAAGTATACGCGCCCTGCGTTTCGATATAAAGATGCTCCTGCCCGTTCGATTCGGCGCGACCTTCAAAGACATATTCGCAGTTTTTGAAAGCATTTTCCGTATCGCCCAATTTGAAATGTTTCGGCGGAACGATTAAATCGTTCTTTGCAAAAGCGACGCGCGGGTCTGTAACGACTTCGAGCGGCTCGATTTCCGATGTGATTTTCTTTGCCGCAATTCGCGCCTGTTCTTCCGTTTCCGCCAGAACAATCGCCACCGGCATTCCGCAAAAATGAACCTCGCGGTCGGCAAGAAGCGGCTCGTCGGGCAAAATTCCGCCGATTTCGTTTTCACCGATTAAGTCTTTCGCCAGAATAATTTTTATAACGCCTTCCGACTTTTCGGCTTCGGAGATTTCAACCGATTTCAAAACGCCGTGCGCGACGGGCGAATCGTAAACGCAGGCATACAAAGTCCCTTGAATCAAAGGAACATCGTCAAGATAAACCGACTCGCCGCGAACGTGCGATTTTGAATCTACATTTTTCATTAAATCAATTTTGGCTGATAGCCAAATAATTCCACAAAATGCGCCGTGAAAAGCTGTCGCAAAAGCAGTCTTTTATAGGTTTCCGAGCCGCGCACGTCGGAAATCGGGCTGATTTCCGATTGCAGAATTTCTATCGCTTCGGAAATCGTTTCTTCTTTAATTTCCTTGCCGCGCAAAAAACGGGAAGTCTTTTCGAGATACAAAGGAATCGGCGCGACGCCGCCTGCGGAAACGTGCGCTTCGATGATTATGTTTAAACCATCCGCTGCCGCAGATGGTTCTGACCTGAGCGAAATTGCGCTGTTGACCGAAGAAATATCCAGATATGTGCGTTTGGAAACTTTTTCGAAATTGAAATGGTCAAAATCTTTGCGGAAACGAATTTTTGTAATAAATTCATCTTCCGCTTTCGCCAGTTGTTTGTAGCCGAGATAAAATTCGCGCAGGGGAATTTCGCGGTCGTTATTAAAAATAATCGATGCGTCCAGAGCCAGAAACCACGCGGTCATATCGCCGATGGGCGAGGCGTTGACGAAATTTCCGGCGAGCGTCGCCATATTTCGAATCGGCGTCGAGGAAACGAGCTTCAGATGTTTGTAAAGCTTCGGAAAAACACGCTGAAAAATCTTTGAGACGAGCAAATCCGTTACGGTTGCAGAAGCGCCGACTTCGATAAATTCGCCTTTTTCTTCGATTCGTCTTAAATCCGACGCGTCAAAAAGATTTTCGGCGGGCGCGTAAACCATCTCGTCGTGGCGTTGGACGTATAAATCAGTGCCGCCGCCGACAAAAAAGGATTTTGGATTTTGGGTTTTGGATTTTGGATTTTCGGAATCAGAAATTTCAGATTTGAGATTTACCAGCTTTTCTTTTACACCTGAAAAATATTCGGGAACAATATCTTTTTCTATTGCGATTTCCAACGGGCTTTTTTGCTCGCCGGCATCTGAAATCCGACATTTGATATTTTCCGCTGCGCGTTCGATTGACTTGTAACCCGTGCAGCGGCAGATGTTTCCGTCAACCGAGGAAACCGCCATTTCGCCCGTTTTATCGGTTTCGTCAACGCAGAATCCGGTCAGGGACATCACGAAACCGACGGTGCAGAAGCCGCACTGCGTTCCGCTCTCGTCGACCATCGCCTGTTGGACGGCGGTTAATTCGTCGTTCGATTTGTTGATGCCTTCGACCGTAACGATGTGTTTGCCCTGCGCGTTCGCAAGCGGCATCAGGCACGATGTCATCGAGCGATAATTTACCGAATCCTCTTCAAGCGCGCCGACCAGAATCGTACACGCGCCGCAATCGCCTTCGCGGCAGCCGATTTTCGTTCCTTTGAGATTTTTGTGATAGCGAACGAAATCTAAAACCGTTGTCCCCGCAGGCAAATCAGTCTGGATGGTTTGATTGTTGAGAATAAATTTAATCATTCAAAATAATTATGTAAGATAAGGCTCACCGCAACTCCTGAATATTTTTTATCCAGTCATTGACATCGTTAACTGCAAATTTTTCGACCTTTTCATTTTTTAATTTTATGCGAAGCTGGTTCGGAATAATTCCGAGCGTTCTGCCTTTTTCCGCATCGGCTATCTCTGATAAAGGGATTGATAATTCGTGATTTTGAACATTTATTGAGTGAGAGTTAAAAAGTAAATTTTTGTCCGTAAGATAAATCCAGCCGCCGACTCCTTCGATATTCAAAAGATGATTCGCCGGACCTTCCTTTATTAACTTTTCATCGGAGAACATCGGACGTTCCGACTGGAATTTTTTTGACTGAAAATAAGTAAATGAAGCCATAATCGCGCCAAAAAGACTTCCTGAAGCGATGCCTGAAACAATTCCAAATTTCAATCCATGCGCATAAGCGTAGTAAAGTCCCATACACGCGCCGAAAAAAATTCCTGTTCGTAAAAATGTTTTGAGAAATAAATTCATTATTGCCGGTAAAAACTTAATTGTTAAAATCTGCGAATCAAAATCACGCCGATTGTTATCAGCGTTACGCCGAAAAGTCTTGGGGCATTTACTTCTTTGACCGGAACGCCGAGAAATCCGAAATGGTCGATGACCAGCGTTATAAGCATCTGTCCAGCCATAATCAGGCTGAATGTCAGCGCGACTCCGATTCTCGGAACAAGCGTTACGGTCGCCGCGACAAAAAATGCGCCCATCAGCCCGCCCGTCCATGCAATATACGACGCATTTTTTGCCGAAAACAGATTTCCGAGCGGAACGCCCGTCGCCAGAATATACAGAAACAAAGCGACGGTTCCGACGGCAAATGAAACAAACGCCGCCAAAATCGGACTTTCAAGCGGCTGCGCCAATTTATTATTGATGGCTGCCTGCGTCGGCATCATCATTCCCGCGAGAATGGCGAGGACGATGAAAAAGTAATTATTAAAAATAGAAGACATTTTAAGTGAGAAGTGATAGGTGAGAAGTGAGAAGTGATAGTTTTTTAC
>JBARIW010000072.1:0-3444 GCA_049799955.1 Pyrinomonadaceae bacterium | reverse complement strand
GCCATAGCCACCGCGTCCACCGCCGCCGCCGTGTCCGCCGTCGTCGCGCGGGCGGGCTTCGTTGACGACGATGCTGCGACCGTCCAAATCCTGACCGTTAAATTGTTCGATTGCCGCCATCGCTTCTTCCGAAGACGACATTTCGACAAATCCGAAACCGCGCGAGCGTCCGGTGTCGCGGTCTTCGATTACTTTTGCTGATTCGACCGTTCCCGCCTGTGCAAAATATTCCTGCAAATCATCACTTGACACGTTAAATGACAAGTTCCCGACATATAGTTTTGTACCCATTGTTTTCCTTTTATTTGAATTAAACCGAAGCGAAGACCGAGCTGGAAATATGCCGGATGGAAACCGTCAAAATACTTTTTCACCCGAGATGCGACGCGCCCGACTTTTCACGTAAAATCACAATAAAACCGCTTCTGAACCTTTCTGACCAAACTCTCTAACCGAACTGAAATCGTCGCTAACTTATCTGGAACGGGCGCATCTACCGGAGACGCCTGAGAGCAAAACTTTCCAAATTATGATTTTTTTACCATTTAATTGCAAGTAAAATGTTAATAAATGACTTTATTATGAGAAGAATTTTTTCAGTGTCTTCAACCGTTTACGCGTTTCCAAAACGAAAATAAAGCGCATAACCGGATGCAGAATCGGGCGCAGCAGGCGCGGTTTAGCGGTAAAATTTACTTTATAGATTATTTCCGACCGAGTTTCGTTAATCTCAATATGACGAATACTTGCCGCAAAAGTATCGAAAAAAGGCGGCTGATTAAGCATTTTTACCGCCGCAACCTTGCCTTTTTCGAATGAAATATATTCGGTGCGCAAAGCAAATCCGCCAAGCATCGGCTTGCCCCGGCAAACGGAAATTGCGCCTCGTCCGGCTTCGGTAAATTCGGGTTCAAGATATGCTTCCTGCAAAAGCGTGTCCCATTCGAGCCGTCTTTTATAATCGTGAACAAGCGCGAAAACTTTCTCGGCGGAAGCGGGAATAATTTCTTTTATCTCAGCCGTCGGCACAAATTTAACCTTTCAGTATATTTAAAATCTTATCGTGAATGCCGCCGAAACCGCCGTTTGACATAATCGCGACGACATCGCCTTCCGCGAGCTCGGGCGCGAGATGTTCGATTATCGCGTCGGCATCGGGAAACGCAAACGCCGGTTTGCCCTGCAATTTTATGTCTTCGACAAGCTCTCCAACGTCTAAAACTTTGCCGAGCTCGCTCGCTTTTGAAGTGTTGTAAACTCCGGCAATCACAACGTAATCGGCATAATTAAAGGCTTTCGTGTAAGACTCCTGAAAGACCGCGAGACGCGAAGACCAGCTTCGCGGCTCAAAAACGGCAATCAGGCGTTTTCCTTCGTATTTCATCCGCAGAGCTTTTAATGTTTCCTCAACCGCCGTCGGATGATGCGCGAAATCGTCAATTACCGTAACGCCGCGCTCGACGCCGCGAATCTCGACGCGCCTTTTTACGGATTTGAACGAATGAAACGCTTCCTGCATTTTTTCTCTGGAAATTCCCCACGCGTCAGCCGCGATGATGACCGCGAGACAATTTCGCACGTTAAATTCGCCGATTAAATGCGTTTCGAATTCATACCATGAATTGCCGTCTTTGAAAACGGTAAAACGCGTCGTATCGCCCGAAAAATCGATGTATCGCGCCTGCCATTTGGCGTCGTCGCTCGTTCCGAAAGTTTCAATATTCGTGAAAAGCTTTCCGTGCATTTCGTCCAGAACTTCGCGCGCGACGGGCGAATCGATGCCGACAATCAAACGTCCGTTTGAAGGGACGAGATTCATCAGACGCGAAAACTGAAACTTGATTTCGTCAAGGTCGCGGTAGATGTCGGCGTGGTCGAATTCGATGTTGTTGACGATAGCGATTTCCGGCAGATAATGCATAAACTTCGGCTTTTTGTCGAAATAAGCCGTGTCGTATTCGTCGCCTTCGATGATGAAATAATCGCTTTCGCAGACACGAAAGCTCGCGCCGAAATTCTGCACGATGCCGCCGACGAGAAACGAAGGATTCAGCCCGCCGACTTCGGCAATCCACGTCGCAATACTCGTCGTCGTCGTCTTTCCGTGCGTTCCGGCGACGACCAGAGAGCGCCGACCGCGAATAAATTCTTCCTTGACGGTTTCCGCCTGCGAGCGATAAAAAAGCTTGCGGTTTAAAACTTCTTCAAGCTCCGCGTTGCCGCGCGAAATCGTGTTGCCGACGATTGTAAAGTCCGCGCCGACATCGGCGTTTTCGGCTTTATAACCGTTAAGAATCTCGATTCCGAGTTCCTCAAGCTGCGTTGACATCGGCGGATAAACATTCTGGTCTGAACCTGTAACCCGATGCCCGCGCGCCTGAAGCATTCCGGCGAGCGAAGCCATCGCCGTGCCGCAAATTCCGATTAAATGATAGTGCATAAAAGAGTTGTTATTAATATTGTCGAGCGTTTTTAATGAACACTCAAAATATTCTAACACTCAAAAACACTCTACAGAAACAGGCGGCGGATACGTTTTTAGATACGGGCTGCTTGTCTGTATTTGAAAGACTGTTTTGCCGGAACGTGAAGACGTTTTTAGTTTCTAAAAAAAGAAACGAATAGTTTCAGGCGCTATCGTCAAAACTACCCGTTTCAGGTTTTAAATTCCGATTCAATTTTTTTTCGATTTGAATTTTACAAATTGGCTGATTTTCGGACTTAATGCCGCTTCGGGAACAAAAGCATTCGGAACAGGCACATCGCCGGTTTGACCGAAACTCTGAATCAAAGTTCCGGCAGTTGACCTTTGCACATACCACGTCGAATCCGACGGACGAAACACCGAAGCGTCAAATTTACCGTCGCCGTCGTAATCGCCGGGCGCGGGAATGTCGCTCGAAGTTCCAAAGGGAAATGAATAATAGCTGAAATCATTGCTTCTCAAGATAAACCATTCTCCTGTGCTTGGTCGCCAGATAGCAACATCAGCTTTACCATCGCCCGTATAATCTCCCTGAACAGGTTTATCCGCGCTGTTTCCAAACTGAAATGCAACAACGCTATTGTTTGAGCTTTTCTGAATCCACCACTCACCGACCGATGCTCGATAAATCGCAATATCAGCCTTTCCGTCTCCGTCGTAATCGGCAACAACCGGAGCATCGCCCGAAGCGCCAAACTGTTGAATCGTTGTTCCGCTGTCGGATGAACGCCTGATATACCAGTTCGTATCAGACGGGCGAAATACTGCCGAATCAGCTTTACCATCACTGTCGAAATCTCCGACAGCGGGAATATCTCCCGATATGCCGAAAGGATAAGAATAATAGCTTCCGTCTTCCGAGCGAAGAATAAACCATTCGCCTGTCGATGGACGAAAGATAGTCACATCCGTTTTGCCGTCTCCGGTGTAATCGGCAGGAACAAGCTTGTCCGAAGAAT
>JBARIW010000071.1:0-2003 GCA_049799955.1 Pyrinomonadaceae bacterium | reverse complement strand
ACTTTCCGCTGCGCGTAGGTGCGCCGCGCTATGTCCTGCTGGCAGGCGGCGTGGGCATCACCGCCATCCTGAACATGGCCCGGGTCCTGAAGAAAGTGAAGGCCGACTACCGTCTGGTCTATGCCGGACGGAACCGCAGCGCCATGGCCTACCTGGCCGAGCTGCAGGCCGAGCACGGTGACGCCCTTGAAATCCACGTGGATGCCGAAGGCAGTGCGCTGTCCGTTACGGAATTGGTCGCAGGGCTGCAGGACGGAACGGAACTGTACATGTGCGGACCGATCCGCCTGATGGACGCGGTACGCCGGTCCTGGCGGGACCATGGCCTGGACCCCGCCAACCTGCGGTATGAGACGTTCGGCAACTCCGGCTGGTACCGCCCGGAGGAGTTCATTGTGCGGGTGCCGCGGCTGGGACTTGAAACCCGGGTGGGGCCCGGACGGTCCATGCTCGAAGCCCTCGAAGACGCCGGGGCGGACATGATGTTCGACTGCCGCAAGGGCGAATGCGGGCTGTGCGAAGTGCGGATCCTGCAGCTGGAAGGCACCGTGGACCACCGGGACGTCTTCTACAGCGAACGCCAGCAGCGGGCCCGGGAGAAAATGTGCTGCTGCGTCTCGCGCGCCGTCACAGATCCCGCCGCAGAGCCTGGAACTTCCGGGCTCCGCGCCGGCCCCGCCGTCGTCACCATTGAGGTCTCCTAAACAGTTCTGTGATACGTCTTACGAAGGCGCGGCGGCTACCTGCCTGAGCAGGCATGAAGCCGCGCATTCGTATAGATTGAACTGAGCATTCCGCATAACGGAATGGTCGGTGAGTCACCGAATTACTTTGAGGGGACCCCGCCCTCAACCGAGAGGCTGCATATGAGCGTCAGTGAAGACAGAACGGACATCCTCAGCGGGCTGACCAGCCAGCTGCCGGATCGTGACCCGGAAGAAACCACGGAATGGATTGAATCCCTTGACGAGCTGATCCGCTCGCAGGGCACGGAGCGTGCGCAGTTCATCATGCGCTCGCTGCTCCAGCGGGCAGGATCCCGCTCCGTTGGTGTTCCCATGGTGACCACCACCGACTACGTCAACACCATCCCGGTGGACCAGGAACCCGAGTTCCCCGGCGACGAGGAAACCGAACGCCGCTACCGCGCCTGGCTGCGCTGGAACGCCGCAGTCATGGTGCACCGCGCGCAGCGCCCGGGCATCGGCGTCGGCGGCCACATCTCCACCTACGCCGGAGCCGCCACCCTGTACGAAGTGGGCATGAACCACTTCTTCCGCGGCAAGGACCACCCCGGCGGCGGCGACCAGGTCTTCTTCCAGGGCCATGCATCCCCCGGCGTCTACGCCCGCGCCTTCCTCGAAGGCCGCCTGAGCGAGGAGGACCTCGACGGGTTCCGGCAGGAAAAGTCCCGTGAGGGACACGCACTGTCCTCCTACCCGCACCCGCGGAACATGCCCGATTTCTGGGAGTTCCCCACCGTCTCCATGGGCATCGGCCCCATGAACGCCATTTACCAGGCGCAGTCCAACCGCTACCTGCACAACCGCGGACTCAAGGACACCTCGGACCAGCACGTCTGGGCGTTCCTGGGCGACGGCGAAATGGACGAGCCGGAATCGCGCGGCCTGCTCCAGCTCGCCGCCAATGACAAGCTGGACAACCTGACCTTCGTGGTCAACTGCAACCTGCAGCGCCTGGACGGACCCGTCCGCGGCAACGGCAAGATCATGCAGGAACTGGAAGCCTTCTTCCGCGGTGCCGGCTGGAACGTCATCAAGGTTGTCTGGGGCCGCGAGTGGGACTCGCTGCTCGAGAAGGACAACGACGGCGCGCTCGTGGACATCATGAACTCCACGCTCGACGGCGATTACCAGACCTACAAGGCCGAGTCCGGCGGATTCGTCCGTGAACACTTCTTCGGCAAGACTCCGCAGACCAAGGACATGGTTGCGGACCTGAGCGACCAGGAAATCTGGAACCTCAAGCGCGGCGGCCACGAC
>JBARIW010000070.1:0-27917 GCA_049799955.1 Pyrinomonadaceae bacterium | reverse complement strand
ACCGAACATTATTCATTGCTCAAAGACTTTTGGTGCAAAGCCGTGCAAAGCCATGCAAAGCCTTTTCTCAAAATAGCTAATAATTTATCCGAATTACATAATAATTTGCCAAAAACTTTTAAATATTTTCTCGAATCATATATAAATTTTCCTAAAATATTATATTATTTGCTAAAACCAATTAATAATTTTCCTAAAATGACTAATAACTTTCTCAAAATGATTATTGATTTTCCAAAAATGTTGTATTATCAATAAAATAAGAGGTAAATTATGCTGAAATTTAATCCGAAACGTGTTTTTGCATTGCGCGGGGTTGAGAAAAAGTCCGGTTTTCTGGTCAGATTGGGGTTTACTTATCCGCAGGCGACAAAGTTTTTGAAAGCAGGGAAGCCGACCATTAAGGTTAGCCATATCGAGCAATTATGTGTTGCATTAAACTGCACGCCGAATGATTTGTTCGAATGGAAGACCGACCAGAATACGATTTTGCCCGGTGGTCATTCATTAAACGCTTTGAACAGGGGCGAGGAAGTGAAAAATCTGCAACAGATGGTCAAAGATGTTCCGTCCGATAAGCTCGCGCTGATTGAAAATTTGCTCGATGCGCTGAAACCATAGAATTTTGGTTGCGAATCGTTACGCTCTCAGCGAGAGAAAATGCTACACTTTGCTCTGATTTTGTCGTTGGCGGCAGGATTCGATACTCAATTTACGGGCGGATTTATTAATTTATACAAATGAGAAAAGCTACTTTCGGCGAGCGCCTTCGCTATACCTTTGATAAAAGTTTGTCGGGCGGGACGGCTTCGCTTATCGGCTGGTTAGGACTCGTTTCGCTGGCGATTGTTTTGACGGCGACGGCGTTTCTGCTGCTGACGGGAGTTGCGCCGGACGCGCCCGACGGGCAGGACGCGCAGGTGTTTTCGTTCGGCGAAGCGTTCTGGCAGAGCCTTATGCGCTCGATTGACCCGGGAACGCTCGCCGGCGACGTGGGTTGGAGTTACCGCATTTTGATGTTTCTGGTAACGGTCGGCGGCATTTTTGTGGTCAGTTTGCTCATCTCGATTTTGTCGAGCGGGATGCAGACCAAGCTGGAAGAGCTTCGCAAAGGACGCTCGTTTGTCGTCGAGGAAGACCACACGCTTATCTTAGGCTGGTCGCCGCATATTTTCCTGATTATCTCCGAGCTTGCCATCGCCAACGAGAACCAGTCGAAACCGCGCGTCGTGATTCTTGCCGACAAGGATAAGGTCGAGATGGAAGACGAGATTCGCGCGAAGGCGGGCGACACGAAAAACACGCGCGTCGTCTGCCGTTCGGGCAATCCGATTGACCTCGTAGACCTGGAAATCGTCAACCCGCACGCGACGAAATCAATCATAATTCTCTCGCCAATCGACACGCCCGACGCTGACGCGCAGGTTATCAAGATGATTCTGGCGATTACGAACAATCCGAACCGCCGCAAAGAGCCTTATCACATCGTCGCCGAAATAAACGACGAGAAGAATATGGAGGTCGCCGCCATCGTCGGAAAGCAGGAGGCGCATCTGGTTTTATCGGGCGACGTGATTGCGCGAATCACCGTTCAGACCTCGATGCAGGTCGGTTTGAGCATCGTTTATACAGGGCTTTTGAAATACGAAGGCGACGAGATTTATTTTCAGGAAGAACCGCTTTTGGTCGGGAAAACCTTCGGCGAGGCGCTTCACGGCTACCGGAATTGCACTCTGATGGGACTGCGCGAGGCTTCGGGCGGCGTGAAGATAAATCCGCCGATGGAAACCTTGATTCAGACAGGCGACAAGGTAATCGCCATCGCCGAAGATGACGACAAGGTTATTTTTTCGGGTTTCGAACACGTAAAAATCGACGAAACCGCGATGCGGCAGGCTTCCGGCAGCATCGTTCATCCGAAGCGAATTTTAATTCTCGGATGGAACAAACGCGGCGAAACGATTATCCGCGAGCTTGAAAATTACGTCGCCGAAGGCTCGTTTCTGAAAATCGTCGCCGATACGCCTGAAATTGCCATGAAGCAGCGCGCCGTCGATGAATCTTTGCAAAATTTGACGGTCGAATTCGCGCAGGGCGATACGACCGACCGCCGCGTTCTCGACGCGCTCGATTTGACTTCCTTCGAGCACATTATCATTCTCTGTTACGCCGACGAGCTCGACGCGCAAGCCGCCGACGCGAAGACGATGATAACGCTTCTCCAGCTTCGCGACATCGAGCAGAAACAAGGCGAAGCCTTCAGCGTCGTCAGCGAAATGATTGACGTTCGCAATCGCGCGCTGGCTGAAATCGCCAAAGCCGACGACTTTATCGTCAGCGACGAGCTGACCGGCTTAATCCTGACGCAGGTTTCCGAAAACGGGGAACTGCTCGACGTTTTCGACGACCTTTTCGACGCCGACGGCTCGGAGATTTATCTGAAACCCGCGAAAGATTACATCGCGCTCGACCGCGAAGTGAATTTTTATACCGTTACCGAATCCGCCCGAATGCGCGGCGAAGTCGCCATCGGCTATCGTCTGGAAAGACACGCCGACGATGCCGCCCGCGCCTACGGCGTCTGCGTCAATCCGTTGAAATCCGAAACGATAACATTTAAAGCCGAGGATAAAATAATCGTTTTAGCGGAAGATTAATTGAAATGGTCGGGCAAATGAACGAAAATAAATTCATAAAGGGAAGCATTATGTTCAAAAAATTATTCGGCAGTGTCTTAATTTCCGTTTTTCTGTCGGCGATAATTTTCGCGCAGCAAAATACGGCGCGTCCGACAGGTTCGGGCGGCGTTTTGATGGCGGAACAGGCGGCGTATGATGTGAAGGCTTATGATTTGGCTTTGAGCGTCGATGTCGCGCAGAAATCCATCAAAGGCGTTCTGACGGCGAAGGCGCAGATTGTCTCGCCGGTTGATAAATTCGTGCTCGACCTCGATACGCCTTTTACGGTCGAATCGGTGTCGCTCGTCAGCGGCAAAAAATCTCAGCCGCTCACGTTCGAGCGAAAGGACACGAAAATCTGGATTAGTTTTCCGAAACAAGTGAAAGCAGGCAAGATGGTCGAAGTTCGCGTCGCCTACGGCGGCGTGCCGCGTGTCGCTCCTTATCCGCCGTGGGTCGGCGGGTTTGTCTGGAAAAAGACGGCGGACGGGCAGCCTTGGTTTGCGACCGCCGTTCAGAACGACGGCGCGGATTTGTGGTTTCCCGTAAAAGACCATCCTTCGGACGAGCCTGACACGGTTTCGCTGCATTTTACCGTTCCCGCGAATTTGACGGCGGCTTCGAACGGCACGCTCAAATCGGTCGTGAAAAACGCCGACGGGACGCAGACTTTTAACTGGTTTGTGGCAAATCCGATTAATAATTACGACATCTCGCTCAACGTCGCGCCGTATAAACTGATTGAGGACAAGGCGCAGTCAATCGGCGGCGAGATGATTCCGATTAACTTTTATATTCTGCCCGAACATTTCGAAAAAGGTCAGGCGCTGGTCAATCAGGAAAAGGAATTTTTGAAGTTTTACGAGCAGTATCTCGGACCTTACCCGTTTCGCAACGAAAAAATCGGGATAATCGAGACGCCTTTTATCGCCATGGAACACCAGACGGCGACGGCTTACGGCGGAAAATTCGAATACGGCACGCTCGGCTACGACTGGACGCAGTTTCACGAATTCGGGCACGAATGGTGGGGAAATCTCGTTACGGCGAGCGATTGGCGCGATTTCTGGATTCACGAAGGAATGCAGACGTTTATGGACGATTTTTACCGCATAAGCAAGGAAGGCAGAGCCGGATTTATCCGCGTTTTGCCGCGCCGGATTCAAGGTCTGAACAACGTCAGAGCCGTCGCGCCGCGCGAGCCGCAAACGACGACGCAGATGTATTTTCTGCCGCCCGCGTATGTCAAAAGCGACAACGACATTTATACAAAAGGCGGGCTGATTTTAAACACTCTGCGTTTTTATATCGGCGACGAAGCGTTTTTCCGCTCGCTGCGCCGGATGACTTATCCTGACCCGAAGATGGAGAAAGTAACCAGCGGAAAACAGACGCGGCTCGTTACGACCGACGATTATCTTCGAATTGCCGAACGGGAATCGGGCAAAAAACTCGATTGGTTTTTCGAAATTTATTTTCGCCAGCCAGCTCTGCCGAAATTGATAACTGAGAAAAACGGAAATCAGTTGATTCTGCGCTGGGAAACTCCGAATAATATGCCGTTTCCGATGCCCGTTGAAATCAAAATCGGTGATACGATTCAGCGCGTTGAAATGCCGAACGGAACGGCGACGATTACCTTGCCTGCTGACGGACAATATACGATTGACCCGAACGGCTGGCTTTTGAAGGCGCTGTAAGAAGTGAAAGGTAATAGGTGATAGGTGATAGGTGATAGGAAAGAAATTTCTTACTACCTATCACCTATCACCTTTCACCTTTCACCTAAAAAGCCCAGACGCTTTTTTCCAGCTCGTCAAGCGTGTAATTAATCGCTTCCGGTTTCAGACGCAAAGCGTATTTCCGCAAATCGCTGCATTCATACAAAATCGTCAAAAGCATCAAACGCCGTCTGAAAGCTTCGTCCAATTCATTTTCTTTATAACCGTAGGAAAGAAAAAACTCGCGCTGAATTTCTTTTTGCCCCTGAATCATCAGTACGCCGACGGCGACGAATTCATATTCGTGAAAGCCTTTCAAAGAATCTGCAAAATCGAACAAACCCGAGATTTTCCATCTGCCGTTTGCCTGCATAAAACGCAGATTTCCAAAATGCACATCGCCGTGCAGAAAAACATTCGCGCCGGACTTTGGCAAAAGCTTTAGATTTTCTTCAAGATAAAACGGCAGACGCTCCAGCCATTCCGCATTTGCGCCCTTTGCCTTTTGCCTTTCGAAGGCGGTCAAGGCTTGATGCCCGATAAAGCTTTGCCAGTCGAAATTTATCGTTTCCGCCTCGCGCAAATGAAGCTCTCTGAGAATTTCGGCAAGCTGCGAAATAATTTCAACTTGGTCGCGCGTCGAAAGACCGAGCCATATTTCTCTGGTCATCAAAATGCCTTCGTGCTGATTTGTAACCAGATAATTCAATCCTTCAATCTCGCCTTCAAACAAAATTACGGGCAGCGGCAGCGAATTTTTGTTTTGAATCAGGCGCAGCGCGGCTTTTTCGCGCTGAAAGCCTTTTCGAAACGGCGTGTAAATTTTAATTACAGAAGTGTTATCGACCAAAAACACGATATTCTCGCCGTGTTCCGAGCGTTTTAGATTCCGAAAAGGCAAATTGTGTCTGCGGCAGATTGTTTTAGCGACATCCAGCCAAATATCATCCCTGAAATGAAGCTGAAAATCATTAAACGGGGGAATTTTCATACAATAAGAGCCGCTCCGCCATTTATAATACCGATATTTTATTAAACATGCTTGACAGGGCGGAAATCTTTGCCTAGAATTTATCCTTATTGAAAACGATTTTCAATTTCAGTTTATAAAATTAAAAAGCCTTCAGCGCGGCAACGCTGAAGGCTCGAATAGCACAGACCAAACGTTGAGCTTTAAGATTTGTAAAGCGGAATGGCGTGCCGGATTTATCCTAGCACGCTTTTAATTCCGATTCCAATTATATTTGTTTTTAGAAATGTTGAAATTTTCCCGTGAAAATTTTGGAATAATCCGCCCGCAAATCCGAGAAATATTCAGATTCGACGAGGGAAGAATATGACAAAATATTTTAAGAAACAGAGAAAAAATTCAAAGATAAGAAAATCGCGCCGGTGGATTATCGCGGTAACGACAGCCGGAGTTTTATTTGCTTTTACGGTCGGAAACAGCCGCGCGATGCACACTGCATTCGCCGCAAATGAACGAATTGAGCAGGCGAAGTACAGCTTTGCGGGCAAAAACGAGGAAGCGCCGCGACGTTTCGACATTGCGCCCGGAGCTTTGGGCGAAGTTCTCGCGGCGTTTGAAAAAATAACGGGCTGGCGATTCGAGATGGCGGACGATATAAAAAATCTTGCGTCGCAGGGCATTTCGGGCGATTACACGGACGAGCAGGCGCTCAGGCAAATTCTGCGCGAAACGGGCGTAACATACATTTTCACCGCGCCGAAAATTATCGCTCTAAAGCTGCAAGGTCCGTCGGAAACGGTTGAAGTCGTCGGCGAAAATTCGCCTTTGTCTTCGCCGAAATACACCGAGCCTTTGCGCGACATTCCGCAGACAGTAATAGTTATCGACAAGGAAACGATTGAAGAACAGGGCGCGACGACTTTGCGCGATGTTTTGAAAAATGTTCCGGGCTTGACGGTCGCGGCGGGCGAAGGCGGAACTCCGGCGGGCGACAATCTGACTTTGCGCGGTTTCAGCGCGCGCAACGATATTTACGTTGACGGCTCGCGCGATTTGGGTCCGCAGACGCGCGACCCGTTTAATCTCGAACAGGTCGAAGTCATCAAAGGTCCGTCATCGTCTTTTACCGGGCGCGGCTCGACCGGCGGAACGATAAATCTTATCAGCAAAACGACGGGTTTCAAGCCCGCGTATAATTTCGATGTAAATCTCGGAAACGCCAAAACCGCGCGGTTTACGGGCGATGTTAATTTGCCGCTCGAACGTCTGGGATTGGGCGAGCGCACGGCTTTTCGCCTGAACTTTATGAAACACGATTCGCGTTTTCCGGGACGCGAGATTATCGAAAACGACCGTTGGGGCGTCGCGCCGACTTTGACTTTCGGTTTGGGCGCGAAATCGTTTTTCACGCTCGGTTATTTTCATTTAGACCAGAAAAATACGTCGGATTACGGCATTCCGTGGGTTCCGGCGACGAATAACGCTCTGATTGCATACCGCGACCGTCCCGCGCCCGTTTCGCGCGATACGTTTTACGGATTTAAAGACCGCGATTTTGAGAAATTAAAAGCCGATTTAGCGACTTTCCAGTTTAACTACGCGTTTAACGATAATCTGAATTTGAGAAATCAGTTTCGATACGGTTTTTCGACGCGCGATTCGATAGCGACGCCGCCGCGTTTCGGAAACAATAATTCGACCGACATCACGCGTGAAATGCGCGCGTGGTGGACGAAAGACGAAACTTTCGATAATCAGACGGATTTTACGGCGAGATTCAACACCGGAAAAATCGAGCACGCGCTGGTCGCGGGCGTCGAATTTATCCGCGAAAACAACATCAGAAAGCTGCGTTCCGCGCCGAACGCGACGACGACTCTTTTGAATCCGAATCCTTCCGACGTTTATACGGGCGCGATAATTTTCACGCCGTTTGCCGGCGACATCACGGCTGATACGCAGTCGGTTTATCTTTTCGACACGATAAAATTCAACAGGCAGTTTGAATTCAGCGGCGGACTGCGCTGGGACAGGTTCGACGCGAAAGGCGTCAGCGCGACGGCGACGGCTCTAACGCCGGTTGCGCGTGTCGATAAAATGCTCAGTTATCGCGCCGCTTTGATTTATAAGCCGATTCCAACCGGCAGCGTTTACGTGTCTTACGGCACGTCGCTCAACCCTTCGCTCGAAGGTTTGTCTTACAGCACGTCGAGCGCGGCGGTCAAGCCGGAAAAAACTTACACGCTTGAAGCCGGAACGAAATGGGATTTGTTCAAAAGCCGACTGCTGTTGACCGGCGCGATATTTCGCGTTGACAAAACAAACGCCCGAACGCCCGGTTTGCCGAACGAACCTTTGATTGTTTTGGACGGCAGACAGCGCGTTGACGGAATTGAATTGAGCGCGACCGGAAACTTTACGCGAAGCTGGAGCGTTCTCGCCGGTTATACTTTTCTCGACAGCGAAATCGTCGAATCGAACGCCGCGCCGACGATTGTAAACGGCGTAAGCATTTCAGAAGTCGGTAAACGTCTGATAAATACGCCGAAAAATTCGTTTAATCTGTGGACGACATATCAATTCCCGTTTCGCCTGAGTCTCGGCGGCGGCACGAGATTCGTTGACCGCCGTTACGGGAACAACATCAACACGCGCTTTGTCGAAAGTTACTGGCTGATTGACGCGACCGCTTCATATCAGGCAAACAAATTCGTTGAGTTCAGGCTAAATATGAACAATTTGACGGACAAATTCTATTTTGACCGGATAACCGGCGGGCAAGTCGTTCCGGGCGCGGCGCGTTCGGTGTTATTCTCGACGAATTTTCATTTTTAGAGAGGAACTGAACCACAGAGACACAGAGACACAGAGGCACAGAGGAAGATTCAAACAGGATGAACAGGATAATTTTAATTTTATTCCTCACTTTAAAAAATCTCTGTGCCTCTGTGTCTCTGTGGTGAAAATCTTATAATGCTTTTACAAATTCCAGACGTTTTGACCATCGAGCAGGCGGCGGAATGTCGTCGAAAAATAGAAAACGGAGAATGGATTGACGGACGCGCAACCGCGGGACATCAATCGGCGCGGGCGAAGGACAATTTGCAGTTGCCCGAAAATCATCCGCTCGCGCGGCAGATGGGCGAAATGATTCTCGCCGCGCTCGAACGAAATTCGCTTTTTATGTCGGCGGCTTTGCCCCTAAAAGTTTTTCCGCCGCTTTTTAATCGTTACGAGGGCGGGCATTCGTTCGGCAATCACGTTGACAACGCGATTCGGCAGATTGCGGGAACGCCGCACCGCGTCCGAACGGATTTATCGGCGACCTTGTTTCTGACAAATCCCGAAGATTACGAGGGCGGCGAGCTTGTCGTCGAGGATACATACGGCGTTCACAAAATTAAACTGCCCGCCGGACACGCTATTTTGTATCCGGCGACGAGCCTGCACAATGTCCGAGCCGTTACAAAAGGCGCGAGAATCTCGTCGTTTTTCTGGATTCAAAGCATGGTGCGCGACGACGGCGAGCGGACGATTCTTTTCGACCTCGACACGGCGATTCAGCGTATAAGTCTCGACGCGCCCGAACATCCTTCGGCGATGGAACTGACCGCCGTTTATCATAATTTGCTGCGTCGTTGGGCTGACGTTTAGAATAATAAATCTCTATGAAACAATTTCGCAAAATTATTTTCTGGATTCATTTAATCTGCGGCTTACTAGCCGGAATCTTCATTTTTATAATGTGCGTCAGCGGCGCGCTTCTTTCTTTCGAGCCGAACATTCTAAAATTCGCCGAAAGCGAGATGCGTGTTATTTCGCCAAAGGAAAACGCGCAAAAGCTTTCCGTCAATGAAATTATCGGCAAAGTTCTTGAAGCAAAACCGAATGCTAAACCTTCGGGAATTACTTTTCAAAATGACGCGAACGCGGCGGCGGTTGTGGCTCTCGGACGCGAAGGACAAATTTATGTCAATCCGTACACGGGCGAAATCGCGGGTGAAGGCGCGAAAGGTTTTCGCAGCTTTTTTCGCGTCGTGGAAGACGCGCATCGCTGGCTGGCGCTTTCGGGAAGCGGGCGAAATGCCGGTAAACAAATCAATGACGCGTCAAATCTTTTATTTTTGTTTCTCGCGATTTCGGGCGTTTACATCTGGTTTCCGCGTCGTTTAAGCCGGAAGCATTTCAGAGCCGCGATGGTTTTTCGCTGGAAAGTAAAGGGAAAAGCCAGAGATTTTAACTGGCACACGGTCATCGGTTTCTGGTCGTCGCTCGTTTTAATCGTTTTGACGCTTACCGGCGTCGTCATTTCATATCAATGGGCGGGAAATCTGGTTTACACTCTGACCGGAAACGAACCGCCGCAACAGCCACAACAGCAGCAAGCGCCGAACGGGCAGGGCGAACAGCCTTTTGTTTTGCCCGAAAATCTTGATGCAATCCGGGCGAAAGCCGAAAATCACACAAGCTGGAAGTCGATTGCATTGAGATTGCCGGTTGTTAAAGATTCAGCCGTTTTCACGATTGACGAAGGCAAATACTGGAATATTTTCGGGCGTTCGACGCTGACGATTGACGCGAAAACGGGCGAGGTCGCCAAATGGGAATCGTACGGCGAGCAGAACTCCGGCAGACAGCTTCGCTCGTGGATGCGCTTTACGCACACGGGCGAATCGTTCGGCATCGTTGGGCAAATCATCGGGTTTCTCGCCTGCCTCGGCGGCGCGTTTCTCGTCTTTACCGGCATTTCTTTGGCTTTAAGACGCTTCGGAAATTGGCGAACACGAGGGGCAAATCCGGCTTAAAATAAAGTTAAAAGCTTGCTTGCCATTTCCTTTGAGGCGTTCGGGCGCGAAAAGCGCAGAACATTTGCTTTCATCGCTTCAAAACGCGCTTTATCGTTAATCAATTCGTCAATTTTAAAGGCAAGCGTCGGCAGATTATTGCATTTTATCGCGCAGCCTTTTTCGAGAAGGTGGTCGGAATTGCGTTCTTCCTGACCGGGAATCGGGCTGACGACGACGAAAATCAAGCCTTTCGCCAGAGCTTCGGAAGTCGTCAGACCGCCGGGTTTGCCGACAATCAAATCCGAAGCCGACATATATTCGTCCATTTCCCGTGTAAAACCGATTGGCTTAAAGGAAATCCTCTCGTTATTCAATTTTTCTTCCGAAAGCTTTTCGAGTTTAATTTTTAATTCTTCGTTTTTGCCGCAAATCGCCAAAATTTGCGCGGGCGTTTGCAAATCCGCCAGAGCCTCTAAAAGATGCTCGATTTTCCCGACGCCGAAACCGCCTGCCGAAACCATAATCGTCAGTTTATCTTTTTCCAAACCGTATTTTTCGCGCATTTCCGATTTGTCTTTATGCTCTGCAAAAATCGGGTCAATCGGGATGCCGGAAACGGTGATTTTATCCGCCGGAATTCCGAGTTTTTCAAGATGGACGCGAGTTTCGTCGAGCGCGACAAAATACTGTTCGAAATGATGACAAAGCCACATCGCATGAACGTCAAAATCCGTTACGACAATCGCCTGCGGAAAAGAGATTTTGCCTTTTGCTTTCAGCCACGAAATGATTTCGGCGGGCAGAAAATGCGTGCAGACGGCGATGTCGGGTTGGTAATCTTTAAGAAATTTTATCAAAGGCTGAGTGTTCAAACGGTCTAACGCCAAACGCCTTCGCTCGTTTTGCCACGGCTTGTCGAGCGAGTCGTACATCCAGCCGAGAACTTCGGGCATTTTGTTGACCATATCGATATAAGCCTTGCCGTAAAGCCTTCGAAAAAGCGGATTCGTGTAATTTAAAACGTCGATATTCCTGACTTCTTCCGCCGCGTTCGATTGTTTAAATGCTTTTTCCAGAGCCTCCGCCGCGCGAAGATGTCCCGCGCCGACGGAAGCAGATAAAATCAGAACTTTTTTGAACATAAAAGATAAGTAAAAAGTAAAAAGTAAAAAGTAAAAAGTGAATTCTACGCCGATTGAATGATAATATATTTGTAAATTTTCCGAAACTTTATTTATTTTGCCCGATTCTACTCAAACCAAACCGAAATTTATCAGCGAAGGCGTAAAAGCGATGTTTCTCTCGACATTCGCCTTTGCGATGGCAAATGTTTTCGTCAAGCAGGTCGGTCATCTCCCGACGCTGGAAATCGTCTTTTTTCGCTGTTCGATAGGAGTTTTTTTCTGTTATGTCGGGCTGAAAAGAGCAAATGCGAGCTTGAAAGGCTCGAATCACACGATGCTGCTTCTGCGCGGGCTTTTCGGCACGACGGCGCTTTTTTTGTTCTTTCAAACTCTGCAAAATATTCCGCTCGCTTCGGCAATGACGATTCAGTATCTCGCGCCGATTTTTACGACGATAATTGCTATTTTTCTGCTCAAAGAAAGCGTCAAATATCTGCAATGGCTTTTCTACGCGATGGCTTTCGCGGGCGTTTTGTTTATCGAAAGATTCGACGCGCGAATTTCGCTTTTTTACCTGATAATCGGCATTGTTTCGGCGTTTTGTTCGGGCGTCGCGTATAATCTTGTGCGAAGTTTGCGCGAGCGGGAACATCCTTTGACGGTCGTTCTGCATTTTCAGCTAGTCGGTTTTATTGTCGGGTTTTTCTCGCTGTTTTTCGATTGGAAAATGCCGCTCGGATGGGATTGGCTTTATCTCGCTTTAATCGGCATTTCATCGCAGCTCGGACAGATTTTTCTGACCAACGCTTTGCAAAGAGAAAAAGCGGCGAGCGTTGCTATCGTCAATTATTCGGGCTTGATTTACGCTTTGCTTATCGGCTGGTTTGTCTTTGGCGAGCCGCAGACTTTAGAATCGCTTCTGGGAATGTTTCTGGTCGTCTGCGGCGTCGTTTTAAGCGTTATTTACAGCAAACGGCGCAGGGAAATCGAGAAAATCGAATCATCAATCGGCTGACATCGGGAACGGTGAGGAAGTTTAACCACAGAGAACACAGAGAGCACAGAGAAATATTAAAAAATCTCTGTGCTCTCTGTGTTCTCTGTGGTAAATTTCTTCTTAATATGAGTTCAAATCAAATCAAAGTAATCGTCGTAACCGTCAGCGATTCGCGCCGCGAAGAAGACGATTTTTCGGGCGCGGCTTTAGTAGAAATGCTGCTTTTAGCCGATGTAAAAATTCTGGAAAAAATCATCGTTTCGGACGATTTTGGAAATTTGCGCGAGACGCTTTACACTCTGACCGAACGTGAAGACGTAAATTTGATTATGACGACGGGCGGAACCGGATTTTCGACGCGCGACAATACGCCGGAAGCGACGCGCGCCGTTATCGACAGGGAAGCGCCGGGTTTGGCGGAAGCGATGCGCTCGCAAACGTTGAAGAACACGCCATTCGCAATGCTTTCGCGCGGCGTTTGCGGTATTAGAAATCAGACTTTGATAATAAATCTGCCCGGTTCGCCGAAAGGCGTGCGCGAATGTTTTGAAGTTATCAAGCCGGTTCTTCAGCACGCCGTCAATCTTTTATCGGGTAATACGAAACACTGAAAAAGCTATGAAAAACGAAACGTTTCTTTTTAATGATGAATTAGGAACGATGAATGATGAACGGAAGATATTTTCTTTCATTCATCATTCATCGTTCCTAATTCATCATTATTTCTTCATCGCGCAAGAGAGTTTTGAATAAATGCACTCGCGTCGTCTTTTAATTTCTTAAGCGAATTTTTCTCGATATACATCATATGTCCCGCCTCATAGTATGAGAATGTGATATTTTGTCTGAGCTGAGGTTCGAGATTCATTGCCGAAACCGTATATTCGGCGGCGAAAAACGGCGTTGCCATGTCGTAATAGCCGTTTGCCATAAAGATTTTCATATACGGGTTTTTCGCCATCGCGTCCTTGAGCGGCATCGACGTATCGGCGTAGCCGTTATCGACATTCCAGTTCCAGCGTCCGACGCCGCCGCCGAGAATGTAATATTCCAAATCCGTCTTAAAACCCAAATCGCGCCGCACGTAATCGTTGAAAGCGGCGGTGTAAGGCGGACGAATCGCCGACATCGAAGGGTCTTCACCGGCATTATCGCCCGCCGCGTCGCGGTCGATTCCGGTAAAACGGCTGTCGAGTCTTCCGGTCGTTCGCCGCTGGTCGCGCAACAATTCCTTCATAAATTCGCCGAGCTCGACGCGGAAATTGTTTTGCTCGATAAATATTTTGCTCAAACCCGTGAACCGGCTGAATTTGTCCAGCAGATTCTGTTTTTCCGGCGGCGTAAGTCTTTCAATCCTCATCATGGCGGGCATATATTCGTTCATCGCAAAATCTTCCGCTTCGCGCGCGATTTGCTCGACGGTTTTCGCCTGCATCTGCGGCGAAAGGCGTTTGTGATACCACGCGGTCGTCGCGTATGAGGGCAGAATCAGGACGAGCGGAAAATCGTTGTTGGCGGCAAAACGAATCGTCTGGAAATTCAAAACGGTCGAAATTAAAAGAATTCCGTTCAGACCGATGCCGCGCTCGAAAAGATGATTCGAAAGACCGGCGGCGCGCGTCGTGCCGTAGCTTTCGCCGACCAGAAACAGCGGCGCAGACCATCGCTCGTAACGTCCGAGATACATTCTGATAAACTCGCCGACCGATTCGATATCGCCGTTGACGCCGAAAAACTTCGCGGCAAATTCCGGCTTCGTCGCTCTCGAATAACCTGTCCCGACCGGGTCGATAAAAACCAAATCCGTCTCGGTCAGCCACGTTTGCTGGTTGTCTTCAAGCTCATACGGCGGCGGCGGCATCAAGCCGTTGTCGAGCATCTTCACGCGGCGCGGACCAAGCGCGCCGAGATGAAGCCAGACGCTTGCCGAGCCGGGACCGCCGTTAAACGAAAACATCAAAGGTCGTTTTTCAGCCGAATTGTCGAGAGTGTATGCGACAAAAAACATTTTAGCTTCCGTTTCGCCCGTCTGCGCGTTTCGATACGGCATAAATCCGGTCGTAACGGTGTAATTGAGCTGCCTGCCGCCGGCGCGAATCGAATGTTTTGTTACGGAAATCGGTTCGTTGAGCATATCGGCGATATTCGCGGGCGGCGTTGTTTTAACGCTTGTCGTCGTGGTCGTCGTCTGCGCCGAAGACGCCGGAATCGGAGTTGGACTCGGCGCGGGCGTGGCGGTTGAAACCTGAAACAGGAAAAAGAACGAGAAGAAAATCGATGCAAGCATATTTATTTCCTTTGAGTTTATAAAATGATGAAAAGCAGTAAAAGGTTAACACGGGATAATTAATAATTGATAATTGATAATTGATAATTGATAATGAAAAACTTGACTTTGCCTTTCTATTCATTTTTGTTACATAAAGCCTGAATAAATCAACTCTTTATGTAGAAATTTCTAACTTTATGCAGATTTCATTGAATAAAAAGGCAAAGCCGAAAAACTTTTCTTAATTATCAATTATCAATTATCAATTATCAATTATTAATTAATCTGACCCCTTTTCCGCAAATTCTGCGCGTTAATAGTCGGAGAGGTTAAAAACCGAACCGAAGGAGCGTATATGAAACATCTTAAATTATTATTACTAACAGCTATTATATTAACAACGTCTTCCATTTATACATTCGCGCAGGACGACGATAACATCAGCGTTGAAACGAATCTGGTTACGCTGAACGTCGCCGTAACGGATAAAAACGGGAATTATATTAAAGACTTAAAATCCGAAGATTTTGTCGTTTTCGACGATAAAACAAAACAGCAAATCGAGCAGTTTTCGTCCGAAGACGCGCCCGTTTATTTCGGCATCGTTTACGATTTAAGCTCGACGACCGGCGAGCGTTCGCAAAATGTTCTGGCAGCTTTGCGGCAATTTACGGGGCAGTTAAAACAAACTGACAATTACTTTGTAACGGTTTTCAACGAGCGCGGCAGTCTGACGACTGATTTTGTCCCGAACGACGAACATATTCGCGCGAATCTGACGAATACGAAGCCGAACACGCCGAATTCGCTTTACGACGCGGTTTACAGCGCGACGGAAAAGATGCGCGGGCACAAAGATTCGAAACAGATTCTGCTCATTCTGACCGACGGCAAAAATGATGCGAGCCGGCATAGCCTGAAAGAGCTTCGCCAGCGGCTGAGAAGCGTGAATCTGCCGGTTTATACCGTCAATTTCAACGACTCGAACGAGCGCCTTTGGAACTATTCAGACATCTATCGCGGTCAGCAGTGGAGAGCGCTCGACGTTTACGAAACCAATGAGCTGAACAAAGCCGCGCTTGCCGAAATCAGCAAAACCAGCGGCGGGCAGTCGTTCGAAAAAACGATTTACAATCGACTGTATTTGTACACGATTTTTACAAAAATTCTGACCGAAGTAGAAAACCAATACGTCATCGGCTTCTACCCGGAAACATCAGACGGCAAGTGGCACAAACTAAAAGTCAGCCTGAGCGGCGAAAAGGCGAAAACGCTGAGATTATCAAATCGTAAAGGTTACCAAAGTCCGAAGAATTAACCGGGGCAAAAAGGGAGAGCAGGGAAAAAGGCGGCGATTGAATCAATTCAATCGCCGCCTTTTTTATTTTAAAATGATGAACGGAAGAATTTGTCTTCCGTTCATCGTTCATCATTCATACTTCATCATTTGCTTCATGCGTGTTTCTGCATTGTTTGTATAAAAACATCTTGACTTACAAATTCGAAATAAAGTAATGTAAGGCGAAATAAAAAATAAACAACTCGAAACCGGCTCCTGTAATGTTTCGCATTTACAAACTCGATATTCTTTTTTATTATCGGCGCGTTTCTTTTATATTCCGGTCTGAAACGGGAGGATATGAAATTTAAACTTACGGACGATGACGAAAGCTGACGGCTTATTTCATCGGGCGAGTTAGTTATTTGAATTGGTAAGATGAACATTTGAGTGTTCGAGTCGCGCATTTTATACGTCGAGCAGCTCATTTCACGCTTCGAGACGGTCATTGCGACACACAGATGGTCATTTCGGGGTTTGAGGTTCTTATTTCAATGTTAGAGGAGGTTATTGCGGAATTTATCTTCAAATTTGATAGGTCAAACAGGGTGTTTCTTTCATAACCTGGCTTTATAAGCAAAATAAAAATTCAAAATTAGGAGATAAAAGAAATGAATTTCTACGAAAGAGTTAGAGTAGATTGCTGTAAGCGCATCAGGCAGTTTGGTTTGGACAATGCGGCTGATTTTTTGGCGGGTAGTGTCGCGGCGATTCAGTTCGCGGTTATAAGTGAGGTGGTTGATACGGTCGAGCAGCTTACGGCGCGGTTTTCGGCTAAGTTCGGCGATGCGCGGTTCGGTTTTTTGAGCAAGGCGACGGCGCGGGAAAATCTGCGCGACCTCGTTTCGGAGATTTCCGCGATTGCGCGGTCGATGGCTTACGAGTTTCCGGGCATCGAATTGAAGTTTCGCATCGTTCGAAACTTAAGCGACGCAAATCTTCTGGCGCTTGCAAAGGCTTTTTATCAGGAATCCGAAGCCTATAAGCCGAATTTTATCAGCTACGAGCTGGATAAGAATTTTCGCGAGGATTTGCAGGCGGCAATCACGGCGTTTGAAGAAAGCTTCGGCGCGCCCGTTACGGCGACCGGCGAACAGGTTACCGCGACAGCCGAAATCGGCGAAGCCATTCGTCGCGGAATGATTGCCCGCAGGATTCTGGACGGCGTCATCAGGAGAAAATACAAAAACAACGTCGGAAAACTCCGCGCATGGACGAGCGCCAGCCACATCGAAACAAAATCAACGAAAGGCGATGATACGCTGAACGCGTAATTAACGAAAAATGGATAATGGATAATTAAAGAAACTCTTAAAATTATCCATTATCCGTTATCCGTAAAAAGCTCTTTCAATTTAATCAGAGTTATGATAATTTACGATTAAATAAAAAGCTTTATCAATATTTTGAGCGGAAACGTTTATGAGTGACCCACTACTGCTTTATTCGACCAATACAACCTTAGCCTATACCATAAACGAAACATATTATGACAGACACCATTATGTTTGGTGCTCAAGCTATTTCAATAGAGCGGCGGTGGCTTCTACCATTTATACAAATCCGCCTTCGTCCAGTCCTGAAAAGCTTTATCAAAGATTTTCAGAAGCGGCTGAACTCGGCGACTATCACAGTTATGAAATAAAAGGAAACATAACCGGATTAAAAAAAGGAGCGGTGGCAAGAAATCAGCAGGGCGTAATTTCCGATGCGAAAAAAGCTGAAATATTTGCTATTATAGGTGATGCAAAGCGAAGAAATATTATGAAATTTATGCCTTTGCTTTACGTAATTCCATTCGCTTTAGTTAAAAACATGGTTTATCGCCCGACAATAAAGAACAAGGCAAACTCTTTGTCAGATGAATACATCATTAATGATTTGCCGGGAGATTATTTTGATGTCCTGGATTTGAGAGATATTTAATATGTTTAAGTTTTTATCTAAAAATAGTGTCGATGAAGCCATAAGCTGCGCGTATCTGGCGACGAAAATGATTGAGTTTAAAGGAAAAATAGACATCGGCGAAGAAGATAAAAAAATCGAGAATCTTGCCGAAAAGATGATTGCCGAGATAGAAGAGGCTGAAGAAACGACTCTGGAAAACTTTTCGGAAGAAACAACCGGCAGATATACCCGCATTGTCAGCGAATGGACTGACGCATTGATTTTTACAAGAGAATTAAGTCTTTCGGATTTGAAAAAAGGCGAAGAAACGGTTGCATCATGGCTGGCGAGTGAAGCTCCGGGCAAAGCGGCGGAAACGGTTATGCCGATGGTGGGGAATATGAGTTATGTCCCTTTGGATTTGGGAAGGGGACATGCATACGCTTATTATCCTACTGCATTGGGTGATGAGCGCGTCGAAGTTGTTCCGGAAAGATTTGCCGGAGGAGGTTTACCTCAGAGTAGCGAGATAGTTCCCGTACACACTGGAAGAACTTTCTATATGCATCATCTGAGACATTTGGCAGAATCCGAAGACGAGTCTTTCCAAAAGCGAATGGAAAGAGAGATGAGAAATATGCTACTAGCAAGTAAAAAATCTACCGGACCAGACAAATAAACAGGAGCGAATTTAAATCGTCTCAAATTCGCTCCCAAGTAAATTTATCTCACTACATCACTCACAACTTGCCCGTTGATAATCGTGCCAATGCAGTGCGTCGTGTATTCGAACGGGTCGCCGTCGTACATGGCGATGTCGCCGTCTTTGCCTTTTTCGAGCGAGCCGATTCTGGAATCTAATCCGAGAAGCTTCGCGGCGTCGATGGTGATTGTCGCCAGCGCGTCGCGTTTTGAAAGCCCGTTTGCCGCCGCTGCCGCCGCTTCGAATAAAACGATGCGCGTTTTGGGGACGTAGCCTTCGTAGCCGCTTTGAAGCGCGAAGGGAATTCCGGCTTGTTTCAGTTTCGCGGGCGTTTCCATCGAGAGACTTTCGGTATCGCCGCCGGCGCGGAACATCGTCGGGTGAACGATGACGGGAAAGCCGGACGCTTTGATTTCGCTCATCACCATCTGCGCTTCGGCGACGCCGTCGAGGACGATTTTGATATTAAACTCTTTGGCAAGCCTGAGAATATTAATAATATCAATCGCCTTCTGCGCCGTAACGAGCAGAGGAATTTCGCGGTCTAAAACCTTTTTCCACATTTCCGCTTTCAAATCACGCGGCTCGCCCTTATAATTTCCGGCTTTAAGAAGCTCGGCGCGGAGCATAGCGATTTGCTTGGCGCGTGTTCCGGGCGGTTTTCCGCCGCTGGCGATTGCATCGTTGCCGAGAGTTACGGCAATCATTGCCGTCGGGACGAGCGTTGCGGCTTCAACGCTGCTGCCGAAGGTTTTTGCAATCATCGTCTGACCGGAAACGAGCGCCGACGGCTGGTGTCCGGTGTGAATCGTCGTAACGCCGTAAGAACGCACCCAGCCGATAAGTTTTTCGTCGTAGTCATATGCGTCAATCGCCCGCAAATCAGGCTGAATCGGCGAGCTTCCGTCGAGCGCCATCTGGTCGTGCGGCTGGTTCAGATAACCGTTTAAACCGATGACCGTGTGCGCGTCGATGAGTCCGGGCGTAACGATTTTCGCGCTGATTATTTTGTAATTTGCCGGAATCTGAATTTGCGCGGCTGTACCGACGGCTTCTATTTTGCCGTTCGAATTGATGAGAACGACGCCGTTCGCAATCGGCTCGCCCGCCATCGTCCAGACCGTTTCGCCTTTGACCGCAATTTGCGCCGAAACATTGAACATTGAACATTGAACAATTAACAAAAGGAAAGCAAAAAATGATAAATGATAAATGATATATGATATATGTTTCTTCATCGTCTCAATCCCTCCAGAATATCGTCGTCGAAACAATCGATGTCGAATGATTTGTCGTTCGTCGCGCCGTAGCCGCCGACGGCAGTTAAATAATCCAGCGGGTTTGCGCGGTCGAAAACCTTTTTGCCGTCAACCCATGTTTCGAGAACATGCGTGTAAACGCTCAGCGGGTCGCCCGAAAGAACTATAAAATCGGCGTCTTTGCCTTTTTCGAGCGAGCCGACCCTGTCCTGCAAATCGAGCATAATCGCGCCCGCCATCGTCATTCCGTATAAGGCTTTTTCACGCGACATTCCGACGCGAACGGCAAGCGCGGCTTCACGCAGAAACCAGCGCGAATCGGTAATATAATCGTCCGTATGAAAACCGACGAGAACGCCCGCTTTTTCGAGCGCCGCGCCGTTTATATAGCTTACGTCCATCGTTTCGAGCTTTCCGCCGGGCGCGTCAATCATAATTATCGAAGCCGGAACTTTCGCGGCGGCAATCTCGTCGGCAACCTTCCAGGCTTCGGAAACATGATGAAGCACAACGCGGAAACCGAATTCTTTTTGCAGGCGCAGGACGGTTAAAATATCGTCATGCCGGTGCGTGTGAAAATGCACGACGCGTTTTTTATCGAGAACTTCGACCAAAGCTTCCATCGCTAAATCGCGCGCCGGCAGCTTTGTTTTATCGTCTCCGGCTCTGGCGATTTTTGCACGATAGTCCTGCGCTCTGACAAACTGTTCTCTTACAAGCGCGGCGGATTTGGCGCGCGTGCCGGGAAAAGTTCCGCCGCCGGTTCGGAGCGGATTCGTGCCGTTGGCGAACTTGATTCCGCCCATGTAATTGCCGCTTTTATCGTAAATCAGCAAATCGTCGATTTTAACCGCGCCATCGCGGAGCTTTATATAAAGCGTCTGCCCGCTGTCGAGATGTCCCGAGCCGGGCATCACGTTGACGGTCGTGATTCCGCCCGCCTGCGCGCGCTGAAGACTCGAAGCGTGAACATTCAGCGAATCCAAAAGCCGTACATCGGGCTGAATGGGGCTTGAGCCGTCCGCGCCCGAGCCTTCGCCGATATGACTGTGCGTGTCAACGAGTCCCGGCATAATAATTTTGCCTTTCAGGTCAATCGTCTCTACATTCGACATAAGACGAACGGTTCGCGCGTCGCCGACGGCGGTTATTTTGCCGTTTTGAACGATTATAATGCCTTGCTCAATCGTCGGACCGACAATCGGGATAATCGTGGCGTTGATAAATGCTACCGGTTTTTCCTGCGCGCAAATCGAACAGGCGAAGAGAAACACCGGGAACAAGCCGTAAATAAATTTTTTCATCGTGGTTTCCTCAAGTTTTTTTTGAAAAAGAAGTGTAGAAATAAGGTGCAATGAAATAATTCAGGTGTCAAGAATCAAACCCGAAAATATTGCAGATAATTTTTTAGAAATAAATTATTGAACTGCTCAAATTATTTAAAACGGTAAATTAACGGTTCTTCGAAACGTCTGCCCCAGTTTTTGATTTATTAAAGGTTTGCTGCCGATTGTTCGTTTACGGGCAGGGAAATGAGAAAAGAAGTTCCCTTTGATTCGTTGCCGGAAACCTCGATTTTCCCGCCGTGCGCTGTGATTATTCCATAACAGACGGCTAAACCCAAGCCCGTTCCTTTGCCCGCCTGTTTGGTCGTAAAAAACGGGTCGAAGATTTTTTTTCGGCTCGCGTCGTCGATTCCGGTTCCGTCGTCGCTGATTTCAATTTTCAGCTCTGTATGATTTTGGCTTGTATTAATGATTAATTCGCCGCCGCCGGGCATCGCGTCGCGGGCGTTGAGCAGGAGATTAAGAAAAACCTGCTGAAGCTGGTCTCTGTCGGCAAAAACTTTCGTTAAATTTTCAGCCAAATCTTTTTTCAGATTCAGTTTTTGAAACGATTTGTCGAAGCTCGCCAAACGCAGGCTGGTTTCGATTACGCCGTTAATGTCAATCAGACTTTTTGCCGCCGGACGAACCCGCGCAAAATCCATCATATCGCGCGTAACCTGCGTGATTCGCTGGATTTGTTCGGAAATCAGCTTTAATTTTTCTTTTGTGTCGTCGTCGAGATTTTCTTTCGACTGCATCATCTGAATCAGGGACGAAATCGAAGCCAGAGGATTGTTCACTTCGTGCGCGACTCCGGCGGAAAGCGTTCCCATCGCGGCGAGCTTTTCGGTGCGCGTTAATTGCTCGTTAAGCTTTTGCATCTGCTCGATGTCCGAAAACATTTTGCGGCTCATCTCGTTAAAAGACTGCGCCAGAAGCCCGATTTCGTCGTTGCTTCGCCGCAAATCGACTTCCGTTCCGTATTCGCCCTCGGTAACCTGAACGGCGGCGAGCGTGATGCGCTGCAACGGGCGCGAGAATGTTCTGACGATTAATAAAACGAGCAAAAGATTTGGCACGAGCGCGGAAATAACGCTGAAAACGAGATATTTTCTCCACGCTTCAAAGTTCATTCCGTCCTGAAACGCCCAGTAAACAATCGGAATCTGAAACGCGATAAAGCTGATAATCGCAACCGCCGCGATGCTCAGAGCGATTTTGTATGTAATCGGGAATAGACGAAATTGATTGAGCGCCGTTTGCAGCGAAAAAAGCTTGAAATTCGAGATTGCGTAAGCATAAATCAAAACGCCGGGAAGCACGAAAATCGAGCTGTAAGGAAGCAGATAATAAAGATTGAAAAATGGAAAAACGATATTGGCGAGCGTTTTCAGAACGCCCGTAATCGCCAAAGCCCAGATAATCGCGCCGACCTGCTGACCTTTCTGCGTTCCGCGATATTTTTGATATTTGCGGAAAAGCACAATCGCGCCGTAGCAGAAAATGAAATAAACATAGACGACAAACGCATACGCGAGCGGCGCAAGGTCAATCTCGACTTTGCCGTTTCGAAAATCGATTTTATGCCACAAAAGACCGAAAATCGCCGCCGGAATCAAAACTAATCCGGGCGCGAAAAGAATTGCGGCTTTTTTGCGCGGCGTGCGCGAATTTTCAGGAAAAACCCACGCGAAAACGACCAGCGCGAATTGCATCAGAAGCGCGATGATAAAGCTCGATGCCGCCCACCAGCCGCCGGAAGTGTTTTCCTGATGAAAATTCCAAAAAATTAAATCTTTAGATGTCCAGAGCGCGAGAAAGGCGATAAATGCGGCAAAAGTCTGGTGCGCGCGGCTTCGCGGATTGGCTACAAAAACGTAAAATCCGAGCGCGACAAGCAGAAAAAGCGCGAAAAGATGCATCAGAACGAGCATTGCTAAATCTTAATTCAAAATGCGGAAACACGCACGAAGCGAAAGAAATGATGAAGTATGAATGATGAACGATGAATAAAAGGCAAAGTCTTCCGTTCATCATTCATCGTTCCTAATTCATCATTTCTTTAATCGACTCTGAATTTAAGATTGACGCCGAAACCGTTGACGGTTTTCGGATTGCTCCGGTCGTCGCCGCGAAGATAGAAAAAATCGGCGTTAAAATGTTTACTGAAAGTTTTGTTAAATCCGGCAAAAAGCTCGTTGCGCGTTACCTGCTTTTCCCGAATTTCGTAGTAAGGCTCGTCGGAAACAAAAAGCGTGAAAAGCTCTTTTTTATTTTTTAGAATCGGATAATTAAAACGAAACTGATTTCTGTAAAAAACCGTATCTTTCCGCGAATTTCGCGCGCGATATTCAAGCTGATTGCGGTCGTTTACAGAAAATTTCTTCCATTTGTTGCCGACGTTTACCGCAAAACTGTAACGGCTTTCAAGATCGTTTCTGCCCTTGTAAGGCTGATAACCCCGATAAAGATAACCGGGCGTGAGACTGATAAATTTGTTCACGCGATAAGAAAAATTAAAACCGATTCTTTCATCAATCGGGCGTGAAATGTTGCGTCCGAGCCGGAGCGAGCCGACAAGAGCGAATGTTAAGCGGTCGAACTTTTTGCCTTTTTTATCAGTTCCTTTTTTTATCGGAAAAGTAACCGAAAATTCGTTCCAAAAATTAAAATCTCTTGTTATCGGAACTGTTTGCGCGTAAACGTTCGCCGAAAAGAAAAACGCGGCGGCAAATGCGAAAAGAAGATATTTCATCGGTTAAATTATCTGTCCGGTTAAATTTAAGTTACGGGTTAATGAATTAAATGTTACAAACAAGATAATCTTATCCGGTAAAATTTACAAACCGAGCACGAACGCCGAGATAATAAATGTGATGCCGAATGCCAGCGGCAGAAAATGTTTACGGTCTATACGGTCGCCTTTTTTCATCAGGCGGTGAAAAATCGTGAAAGCCGGAAGGGCAAAGCTTCCGACCGCCGCGCCGAAAACTGCGCCGAAAATCGCGCCGATGACAAAAATAATTATTCCGCCCGCGCCGCCCGCCAGAATTCCCCAGAGAATTCCGATAAACGGGAGAAGCAAAATCATTTTCGTCCATGAAGTCTTTTCCGTTTCGCGCACGATTTTGCCGATTAGCTTGCCGGAAAAATAACCGACGACCGCCGAAATCAAATTGACGACGGCGATAACGCCGAGAATCCACGCCTCTTCGGGACGAAATCTGGTATCGAGCAAAAAGCGTATAAAAAACGCGGCGGGTGGAAATGTTCCGAGAAGAAGTCCGAAATAAGCGAATGTTTGCTCGGTTGAAAGCGGATTTTTCATCAATCCGGCTTCGGTTTTTTCTTTTTCAGAGCCGTAAAGCGATTTTTCGCGGGCGGTTTCGGCATTCAGCGCCAGAAGCGTATCTAATCTTTGCCGCGTAAGCTCGTCGCTGCCGTCATAGCTTTCAAACGGGTTGAAATCGGCTTGGTAAGTAACGGTTTTTGTGTTTCGGATTTCCATATTGCTGTCTCCGTATTTTTGACGTTCGGCGCTTCGACGGTTTGCGTTTCGCGTTCAAACATTTTTTCAATTACATATCGCGCTTCCTCGTCATTTAAAAGTGTAGCGAATTCAATCGCCGCCAATCTGTCCGGTTCGTTCATTGAATCAATTCGAAACAATTCCGAAATAAGATTTAAAAAATCCCGCCGCGCTTCGGTTTGATGAAAAGAAAGTCGTTTGCGGTTGCGTCTTTGCAGACAAATTTCGGCAAGCGCGGCATTTTTGTGCGCGGCGATGTGAAAGATTTCGTTTGCGGTTCGGGCAGTTTGAGAATTTGCCTGTTCAAATTGACATTCAAGCGTCAAACCGACATATCGGTCGAGGATTTCTCTAACTTCATATATCGATAATTTCAGACCGCTTTCCAAAAACATTTTTTCGAGCCGCTTTTGGATGAGATGAATTCTTTTCTCGATTTGTGCATCCAAAGTATTTGTCCCGCCGAAAACATTACTAAATGCGCTTAGGAACAGTGTGCTTTGCCGCAAAAGCCGGTAAGCGAAAGGCATCCAGAAGATAAAATGCAGTAACGTTTTAAGCCAGTGCTGTTCCGTTTTCGGACTTTTCCGGTTTTGCAGAAAATAATAAACACCGAGCGGCGCGCCGCAGGCTAAATAGATAATTAAGAAGTCATAGAAATTCATCGGAAATAATTTCGGCAAAGCTTATGCCAGTTCGGAAATAATTTCAGGAAAAATAAAAATCGTGAAAAAAGTCAGTAAAAATCGATATTAGAAAATAAAAACGGGAACAAATCAGAACTAAGTTTCGTTAAGAAATATTAGCAAAGCGCAAATCTTTCAGACACGTTTTGCAGATTGCAAAAAAAATCCGGTGTAACAAAAATAAATCCGCAAAAAGTATGTTCACGGTCGTCTTAAGAGTGGCACCGAAATTGCTAGTAAGAAAAACAAGGGAATAAAACACAATCTCCCAATAATTAAACAGTATCGGATTCATACAGAGAGGAAAGAGGGAATTATGACAGCTAAGGCTAAAATTAAAGTTATCAAGAAAAGCGACATCACAAACGCTGAAAAGCCTGTAGAAGAGAAAAAAGAAACAGCTCAGGCATCCGCACGCGAAATGGTTTCAAACGTTACGAATTGGGTTAATGATTTTCAACAGCGCCGCCGCGAAGAAACCAAGCAGGCTATCGAAAAATTCTTTTCGCAGCAGCCGCAGGCGAGTGTGTAAATTTTTGATACAAACAATCATTTCTTAAATCACGAATCTTCACCGAAAGCATACAATCTCCAAATTATAAGCAGGATGTTCAATCAGTCGGGCATCCTTTTTTTGTTCCCCGAAAAAATCAATTCGTCTCTTTGTTTTTAACCTGCGCTTTTGTGCTAAACTGCAAAATAGTTTCACAAAATCAGTCAAGAAGATATGCAGGATAAAGTAGTCGTAATCACAGGGGCAAGCAGCGGTATCGGTCGCGCAACCGCACAATTATTTGCCGAAAACGGAGCAAAAGTTGTCGCCGTCGGCAGAAATGAAAAAGATTTAAACGCTCTGCGCGAAGAAATTCAATCAAAAAACGGGTCGTTACACCCGAAAAACGGGTCATTTAAAGTGCAGCTTGCCGATGTTCGGGAAACAACGCAGGCTGAAAGGGTTATCAATGATACTGCTGAAACATTCGGTCAAATCGACGTTTTAGTAAATGGCGCGGGAATTATCTTAAACGGTGCGATTGAAAACACTACGCTCGACGATTGGGATAAAATGATGAATATCAATCTTCGGGCGGTTTTTTATATGATGCAGAAATGCGTTCCGCATCTTGAGAAAACGAAGGGAAATGTCGTCAATATTTCAAGTGTCGCCGGTCTTCGCTCGTTTCCGAATGTTCTGGCGTATTGCGTTTCCAAAGCGGCGGTTGACCAGTTGACGCGCTGCTCGGCGCTTGAGCTTGCGCCGAAAAACATTCGCGTCAATGCGGTAAATCCGGGCGTCGTCGTTACGAACATACACAAACGCGGCGGAATGGATGAAGCGGAATACCAGAATTTCTTGAAAAATTCTAAAAAAACGCATCCGTTGGGACGCGTCGGCGAAGCATCGGAAATTGCCGAATTGATTTATTTTTTAGCCTCTGAAAAGGCTTCGTGGATTACGGGCGCGACTTATTCGATTGACGGCGGGCGGGCGCAAACCTGCGCGAGGTAAATTCGAGATTTAAGATTCAAAATTCAACATTGAAGACAGCTAATTTTGAATCTTGAATCTTAAATCTTAAATCTAAAAATGAAGTTTCAACTGCTTCCAAGCACATTTGAAGAAGACGGTCGCGCTTCGGCGCGGCAGCATCTGGCGTGCTTTATAGTTGACGATTTGGTCGCGATTGATGCCGGAAGTCTTGCGATGGCAACGACTTCGCTTCAAAAAAAACAGATTCGCGACGTGATTCTGACTCACGCGCATCTCGACCATATTGCCGGACTGCCTTTGTATATCGACGATTTATTTGCGACATTGCGCCGTCCGGTCAGAGTTTACGCGACCGATGAAGTTATCGAAATTCTCGAACGAGACATTTTCAACTGGTCGGTTTATCCTCGTTTTTCCGAACTGGAAAACGATAACGGAAAGGTTATGCAGTATTTCCCGTTTGAAATGGGAAGGCAATTTTCCGTCAAACATCTTCAAGTAAAAGCCGTTCAGGTAAATCACAAAGTTCCGTGCGTCGGTTTTATTATTTCGGACGGTAAGACGACGTTTGCGCTGACCAGCGACACATCGGAAATGGACGGGTTCTGGCAGGTTCTGAACGCTGAAAAGAATCTTTCGGCGGTTCTGGTCGAATGCGCTTTTCCTAACGAGCTGGAAGAACTGGCGCAAATTTCATATCATCTGACGCCGAAAACTCTGAAGCGAGAATTAGAGAAAATCGAGCGCTCGGATTGTTTGATTTATGTCGTCAATATCAAGCCGATGTATCGTGATGAAATTGTCCGGCAGATTGAAGAATTGAAGCTTGAAAATCTGCAAATTCTCGAAGTCGGGCAGGTTTACGAGTGGTAAAGCGAGAAGTGATAGGTGATAGGGATTAGGTTTTAGATTTACCTATCACCTATCACCTAAATTCACTTTTCACTTCTCACCTCTCATTTCTCATCTTTTGAAGTCCAATTGTTCAAACGAGCTTTGCCGGTGCTCGCCCGTAAAGTCGTAAAGCGTAACGCGCCCGTTTCTTAAAACTTCTTTGATACGAAAAGTTCTTTCTTCGCGCTTTTTGCCGGGCATTACTTCGGCGCGAAATGTAATTTGCATTTCCGGTCGCGCCCAAACGCTCTGCG
>JBARIW010000069.1:0-1833 GCA_049799955.1 Pyrinomonadaceae bacterium | reverse complement strand
CGGTAGGAAGTTGATCCCCGGCAGATTCGGGAAGGTCCCTCGGGGCAGTGCGTTCCGGGTTGGCGAACAGGGCGACCACCACGCCCGCCAGGTCATGGGCGGCCGCGGGCGCGGACACACGAGACAGCACAGACACCGGTCCTCCTTCGTTAGTGGTAGGTGAAGCCCGAGCTGTACTCATTCATGCGCGCAGTAATTGGTTGATGAACGTCGCGGAAGTGCCCAGTCCGCTCGGTCCACCGAGCCGCTGTGGTGGCAGCTGATAGCGGCGTCTCAATGCTGATTCGCCATACCGGCCGGTCAACGTGTGCCAGTCGAGAATTCCGGCCATCCAGTCCTGTAATCCCACAACATAGGTGTCCAGGGCCTCGCGAGCATCTGCGGCGAGGTTGAACTCGTCTACCAGTACGGGCAACTCGGTGGCGATGATGTGCTCGAACTCTAACATGCGCGCCGTCATCAGATCGTTGACAATCGAGACTGCTCGTTCGCGATCTATGGCGAGAAACTTCTGCACGACCAGCACGCAGTTGTGGACCTCACCTTCGAACTCGATTTCCTTCTGGTAGGAGAAGATATCGTTGGTGAAGCAGGCGTAGTCACAGGCCGAGTTCTCCAATCCACGCATCGATCGGGTGTGGAAGATCTCGGGCGGAATCTTCCCGGCATGGGTGATGCGTGCCAGGCTCATCGTCATATCGGAGCCGAATGTCTGGCGCCGCATCTCGACGTAGTCGACCGGGTCGGGAATCCGATGCTGGATGTGGTTTGCGAGTTCCCACAGCCAGCTTGTTGTCATCTTCTCGACGCCTTGCCGGAATTGACGTCGTTGACTGATGGTCAGCGGCGACGCCGTGCGGACCCACAGGTCTGCCAGGCCCGCTTCAAACGGGTTGGCCGGCGGTGGCGTCGCGGCGCAGTCCAGTGGCATGTACATCGACAGCCTTGCGTTGAATACTTTCGCGCCGGTCATGTCCCGGGTCGTCCCGAAGACCGCCGGGAAGTAGTCGTCGCCGTAGGTCCCCCAGGTCAGCCATGTCGAGGACAGATCGAGCTCAGCACCGGACGCGTCCGGATGAATCCTCGCCGCGCAGACAGCGAAATCAAACGCCGCGAGGTTTTCTTCATTCCAGATTCCGATACCGCCGGGGAGAGAGTCCAGCATCCCCATCTGACGTGCCCAATCAATGCAATGCTGACGCGATCGCTCGAGGTTGCCGTTAATCCGCGCGGTGTACGGCATGTAGAATTCGGGCAGGGTAGTTGGTCCTACTGTTTCATACGGCACATGTACGAAGCTCTTGAGTCGCTGGAGACCCAAAGCGCCAGGTGAGAGCTTGATTTGTGCTGCCGAGGTGCCCAAGCCGGTGGGGCCGCCGAGCAGCCGCTCCAACACCGATGGTTCACGATTTGCGGTTTCGTTCATATAGCGGCTCGAGCACATGTGCCACTCATGGCCACCCGATTGCCAATCCTGCAGGCCCTTCACGTACAGCAGGGCACTCTCTCGTTCCGGCAGGTTCAGACCGAACTCTTCGAACAGAGCAGGTAGCTCGGTCAGCGCCGTGTTCTCGAACTGTTGCAGCCGGGAGGTCAGGATGTCGTTGGTCAGGTCAGCGGCGCGCTGTGGGCTGACGTCGAAAAATCGCTCGAGTACCAGGACGCAGTTGTTGATCTCGTCTTCTTGCTGGGTTTCCCGCTGGTAGGAGAAGAGATCGTTGCGCAGGTGCACGCCGTCGGCGAAACTATCCTTCAGGACACGCATCGGCCGGCTGTCCGCGATCCGGACCGGGACCTCGACGAACGCGGCGTGTTCCACGAGGTCGGCAGACC
>JBARIW010000068.1:0-94011 GCA_049799955.1 Pyrinomonadaceae bacterium | reverse complement strand
GGGGAAGCCGTCAGCCTGATAAAAAATAAACTTTCAATTTGTCCGGTCGTTACGGACTTTTGTTTTTACTCGCGCCCGCCGCCGCCGGCAATGGTCGCCAGCGATTTGAAGCAAACAAAAACCTGATTGTCGGGCGCGCGCGTTTCGACAAAATGAATCTCGCCGTTTTCGATTAAACGAAAAATTTCGCGCGGGCTGATTTTAAGAATCTTCGCCGCCGCCAGCGGTGAAATCAGCGCCGACATTTCGCCGCAAAGCTCGCAGAACAAATTGCCTGACGCGTTTGAATTAACCACCAAAGCGATTTGTTTCGTTTCCGTAACAATCCGGCGTCGAATTTTTCTAATCATTGGTTTTGTATATAAATTTTCAAATGTCCCGAACGCTTTCGTCGTATGTTTTTTGAGCCGAAACGTTTTTCATTTGCCGGAGCGCCGCGAATGATTTTTCCTTTCAACATTTTTCTTTTCTCCTTTCTCGTTTTGTTATAAAATCAAGACTCACTTACTAAATTTGTCTTGTGATTGGTCTGACAGCGAAGATAATGCTAATTGCGTAATTTGTCTTCAAAGTTTTGCTCAAAAAATCCTCAAAAGAGTTCTCAAAGCGATTATGAGTAATGAGGGCAATAGCTTATACGAGTTCGGCGGATTCCGTTTTGACGGCGGAAAGCATAAGCTCTGGCAAGGCGGCGAACCTGTTTTGCTTTCGCCGAAGGCTTCGCTTCTTTTGTGTCTTCTGCTTGAAAGGCAGGGCGAATTTGTTTCAAAAGAAGAAATTTTCGAAAAAGTGTGGTCTGAAACTTTTGTCGAAGATGGAGTTTTGACGCAGAACATCTATACTTTGCGGAAGGTTCTGGGAAGCTGCGAAAACGGGCAGCCGCTCATCGAAAACCGCATCAGGCTCGGCTATCGCATCACCGTTCCGATTCGCTTTACCGAAGCGTCGAACGACAATTTAAATGGCAAAGAGATTTTACTCGCCACGCAAACGCGCACCGAAATCGTTACCGAAGAATTTATCGAAGAAGGCGCGTTGAAATCTCCGCTTGTAAAATGGTCGGGAAGGCGGCGGCGGAAAGGCGCGATTCTCGCCGCGAGCTTGATTTTATTGGGCGGCTTAGCTCTTTTCGGTTATCTTTTTTTGCGTCCTTCGGCGAATTTTTCTCGAAACTCGACCGGGAATATCCATTTTCAAAAAGTTACGGAGAGGGATGACATTCTGTTTCCGACGCTTTCGCCCGACGGAAACCTCACCGCTTACAGAAAAAACGGCGACGCGATTTATGTCAGAGATTTACGAACCGGCGCGGAGTCCAGATTGGAAATCAGCAACGTCAAACTGGGCGGATTTCTGGCGTTTTCCAAAGACAGTAATTTTCTATATATCCGCAATCGTTCTTCGTTTTTTCTGCCGGCGAAGGTGTTCAAAATTTCGCGTTTCGGCGGCGAAGGCTTAGAGGTCGCCGAAAATGTCTGGAGCGGTTTCAGTTTCTCTCCCGACGAAAAACAGATGGCTTTTGTGCGCTCGTTTCCAAAGGAAAACCGTCAGAGCCTGATTCTCAAAAATCTGGAAACGGGCGATGAGCGCGAGCTTTTCGCACTTAACTTTCCGCAAACGTTTCTACTGCGGAATTATCCGGCTTGGTCGCCCGATGGCAAAATGCTTGCGGTCGTTACTGCCGCCTACCAAACTCAGGGTTTCTCGAAAATAGTGGTAATCGACACGGAGAACGGGCAGACCGAAGATTTGGTCATCAAAGATTTTCGGGGCGTCGAGCAGGTCGTCTGGCTTCCGAAGGACAATTCTTTCGCCGCGGTGGCGCGTGAAGGAAAAGATTTTCAAGTCTGGAAAATTTCGCGCGACGGGTTGCAAGTGCGGCGATTAATCAACGATTTGAATAACTATCGCTTCTTGTCCGTTTCAGCCGACGGAACAAAATTGCTGACTTCACAATTCATTTTTTTCTCAAATCTCTGGATATTTGACGAAGAAAATCCGCAGATTAAAAAACAACTGACCTTTGGCACGTCAAACCGCGACGGCTATTACGGCATTGATTATTTTTCGAACGGCGAGCTCGTCTACGCTTCAAACGACGGCGCGAGCGGCGATATAAATTTATGGCGGCTCGACCCGAACGACAACCGGCGCAGGCAGCTAACGATGGATGCGGGCAGCCGAAACGAGTATCCGGCAGCTTCACCGGATGACAAATTTATTTATTTCGTGTCGAATCGCGGCGGCGCGGCGCATATCTGGCGCATCGAGGCGGGCGGCGACAATTCGCAGCAAATAACTTTCGGCGAAAACTTTAACGAAAGCTTTCCGCAGGTTTCGCCCGGCGGCGAATATCTTTATTTTATCCGCAAAGATAAACAATCGTCCGCCGTCTGGCGCAAAGCGCTGGCGAGCGGCGCGGAGGAAAAAATAACCGGCGAAGCGCAATTTGTGCCCACCAATATTCTGGCTCTCTCGCCTGACGGAAAATATCTCGGTTTTCACAATCTGACCGAACAAATCGATTCTGAAAACACAAAGCAAGCCTATCAAGTCGCCGTCATCGAAACCGCCAACCCGCAGGCAATCAGGTTTTTCAACGTCGATGGCGCGAAAGTGGAAATATATTGGACAGCCGACAGCGCGGCATTTGACTACATAGACCATCCAAAAGGTCGGGACGAGATTCAGCGATTAAGCCTGGACGGGAAATCGGAAATGCAGATTATCAGGACTTTTCCCAACGAAGTGCTCTTTTACATCGCCCACGCGCCCGGCGGAAAATCTGCCGCCGTCTCTTACGGGCAGCAGCTGCAAGACGCGGTTTTGCTGACGAATTTCGAATGATTGAAAATCAGTTGTTCTCAGCCGCCGGTAATTCTTTATCTTCCTTCGTCCAAATCGAAATTAAACGCTTTCTCGTTTCGAGCTTGGGTTCGATATTCGGAGTTTTTAAAACCAACTGTTCGAGGTTTATCAAATAGTCCGGCTCGCCGAAAATCTCGCGGATTTCTGCTAAAAACGGCTGAACTTTGGCGTAGACGAAAATATATTCGGTGCCGGAATCGAGAAACATCTTTTCGTCGATTCCGCCGTTAAGAACGAATGAAGCCGCCATCTCCCAGAATGACGTAACCATTCTAAAATGCGCGCTCGCCTGCTCGCCCTCGCGGTAAAGCGCGATAATATCCATTGCCGTTTTCGGCGCAAATTCCGAAAAATACCACGAACGCGCCGCCCGCATTTTTTCGTCGCGCCGCAGCTCGTAAAGCTTCAAAATCGCCATTACATCGTTTTGTTTATCCATTTTTCTCCTTTTTTACACAGATTAATACGGTAAATTAACAGGGATGAAGGAGATATTCAGGGATAAGAAGTTCTTTAAAAATCCCTTTTATCTCCTTCATCCCTGTTAATTCAATTTTCAACTTTGCCGAATTCCAATTTTACAGGCAAATCCTGCCCGACAGTTTTGCAAAATTGCAGATTGCGTTCGGCTTCGATTAATTTTCCGCCGGATTCTTTCAAAGCCGTTTCAAATTCTCTGACCGCCGATGGCAAATCGCCGTTTAAGGCGAAAATCACGCCGAGATTGTTGTGTCCGACGGAAGAATCGACGCTTTTATACTCGATTGATTTTTGAAACGCCGCCCGCGCCGCGTCGAAATTTTTTCCCGCCAGATAAACAAACGCCAAATCGAACCATGCTTCGCCGTTTCGCTTGTTTAATCGAATCGCTTCGAGAAAAGCGCGTTCGGCGGCTTGCCAATTTTTAAGCTCGCTCTGCGCCATTCCGAGCGCGTAAAAAGCTTTCTCGTAGCTCTTTTCGCTTAATTTTATCGCCAATTCATATTCGGCGACGGCTTCCCGATTTCGCTGCAATCGATAAAGGGAAACGCCGATATTAAAATGAACTCTGGCGAGAAAATCACTGTCAACGTCTTCATTTCTTGAAAACGCGAGCGATTTCTTAAAATCGACCAGCGCCGTTTCATATTTCTCGTTTTGCGCCGCGCTTATCCCGTTTTCAAATTCCTGCCGGGCGGCTGTCTGCGCCGAAACGCCGAAAACAAAAGCCGATAGAATAATAAAAATACTAAAAATTACCTGTTTCATATTTTAACCTCCAGACTTTTTTAAGTCTGCGAGTATGTTAAAAAATATGACGGGGAGAAATCTTACGGCTGTTTGCGGTTTCTATTCTGAAATTGCTCAAAGAAAGAATTAGCCGCGAACACACACGAAATTTCACGAAATAAATTTATTTCTTTTTCGTGTTCATTCGTGTTTGTTCGTGGCTAATTTTCTTCAGGCGAGCTTCAACTCACGCCACATTTTCGGCGTCAGCTTCGTGAATTTGTGGAAAAGCGTCGTGAAATGGCTTTGATTTTTGAAACCCGTTCGCAGGCTGATTTCGACAATCGGCAAATCGTCTTTCGCCAGCAATTCTTTCGCGCGTTCGATGCGCTGCCGCATGACGTATTGCTGCGGCGTCAGCCCGGTCGATTTTCTGAAAGCGCGGGCGAAATGATATTGACTCAAATCTGCAACGGCGGCAATTTCGGCTAAACTCAAATCTTCTTCGAGATTTGCGTCGATAAATTCTTTGACGCGGCGCAGCTTGTAGCCGGAAAGCCCGCCGTGTATGTTTTCGCTCGCGGCGTTTGCCGTCGTGTAATTTTTCAGCAGATGCAAAGTCAGAGTCTGGATTAAAGAATCGGCGTAAAGCCTTCCGGCAGGCGTTTCAGATTTGGCTTCTTCAAGCAGAGTTAAACCGATTTGCTGAATCAGCGCGTCTTCGGTTTTATAAACTTCGGTAAATTCGAAATTGGAAGAAAAACGATTTTCGGCTGCCGTTTGAGCGACAAAATCCGGTTCGAGCAGGAAACCGAGATTTTCCAATGTTTTGTTCCAAAACGCGCCCATCGACTGTCCCGAAGGCGTGATGCAGAGATTTCCCGCGCCGCCGCGCGTTACGATTAGCCTGCCGCCCGTAGAAGTTTTTTCGGTCGTCAGATTGCCCGAAAGCGCGATGTTTATTTTATGCGGAAGCTCTGCCGACTCCGCAAGTCTGCCCGGCAAAACACGCGCCCGGTGAACTTTTAAGCCCGTCCATTCGCTTTGTTGGAGAAACAAATAAGGCGACTGGTTCGGTTTTGTCTGCCATGTGATTTGCATAGAGCTATTTTTAATCCGAAAGCGAAGAAAATGCAAGTTTCCAGCCCGAACCTGACTTTTTCGAACCGTTTTTCTGCCGGTTGATAAAAGACATTCGGCGCGCAAAATGTTATACTAATTCTAAGATTTTATAGCATTTATTTTATTTATAAGGAACAAAGAATTATGAAATTACCCGGTGGATTCGACTTAAATTCGATGATGAAACAAGCCCAGAAAATGCAGGAGCAGATGGGCAAGGAAATGAAGCAGATGGTCGTTGACGCTTCGGCTGGCGGCGGCGCTGTAAACGTAAAAATGCGCGGCGACTTTGAAGTTCTGGAGCTTTCGATTTCGCCCGATTTGGTAAAAGACGGCGACGTTGAAATGATTCAGGATTTGACGATGGCGGCAATCAACGAAGCGAAGCGCAAAGTCGAAGAATCACTCAAAGGAAAACTCGGCGGAATGCTGCCGCCGGGATTAATGTAGTGAATAACGAATAGTGAACAGTGAATAGTTTAAGAACTGTCTTCACTGTTCACTGTTCACTGTTCACTGTTCACTATTTACTATGCTTGAATACTCAGAACCTGTCGCCAAACTGATTGACGAATTCAAACGGCTTCCCGGAGTCGGTCATAAATCGGCGCAAAGATTGGCGTTTTATATCCTGCGCCGACCGGAAACGGAAGTCGAAGCTTTTGTCGAGGCTTTGCGCGAAGTCAAGGAAAAAATCGTTTTCTGCTCGGTTTGCAACAATATGACGGACGTAAATCCGTGTATGTATTGCACCTCAACGACGCGCGACCGCTCGATGATTTGCGTCGTCGAAGAGCCGTATAATCTCGTTGCCGTCGAAAAAACGCGCTCGTACAAAGGCTTGTATCATATTCTTCACGGCTCGCTTTCACCGATTCGCGGCGTCGGTCCTGACGAACTGATGCTCGTGAATCTGATTCCGCGTCTGAACGCGAATAATAATGACGGCGTTGAAGTCAAAGAAGTGATTATCGCCACAAATCCGACGACCGAAGGCGAAGCGACGGCAAATTATATTGCGCGTCTGCTGAAACCGCTCGGCGTTCGCTGCACGCGTATTGCGATGGGAATGCCCGTCGGCGCGGACCTGGAATTTGTGGACGAAGTTACGATGGACAAGGCGATGACGAACCGGCACGAAATTTAGTGAACAGTGAACAGTGAACAGTGAAAAATAAATTCATTTACTATTCACTATTCACTATTCACTTTTCACTATGATGACACGCGTAAAAATTCTAAGCCTCGGCGATATGATTCGAAATCGGCGGGGCACATTTGTTTATCGCTTTGTCGTTTTTATTTTCAGCGCCGCGCTGCGGCTTTTTTTTCGCCGCATCGAAACCGCTAACGCCGAAATTGTTCCGCCGGATGATGCGATTATTTTCGTGATGAACCATCCGAACGGACTGATTGACCCGGCGCTTGTTTTTGTCGCTCTGCCGCGCAAAATTTCGTTTCTCGCCAAATCGACGCTTTTTCGGATGCCTGTGCTTTCTTCGCTGTTGAAAACGGTCGAGGCTCTGCCGCTTTACCGCAAAATCGACGCGGGCGAGGACGTTTCGAAAAATCAGAAAACTTTCGAGCTTGTCCGCGAGCTTTTGAAAAAAGGCGGCGCGATTGCGATTTTTCCCGAAGGCGTTTCGCATAATTCGCCAAAGCTTCTGCCGCTGAAAACCGGCGCGGCGCGAATCGCGCTCGGAACCGTTTCGGTCGGCAAAAATCCCGCTTCGCTCAACTTAAAAATCATTCCGGTCGGAATGTTTTATACGAGCAAAACGACTTTTCGCAGCGAAGCTCTGCTGCATTTCGGCGAGCCTTTCGCGGTTTTGCCTGTCGAGCTTGACGAAGACGGGCAGCCGCCGCGAAAAGCCGTCAAAGAACTGACCGAAAAAATCGAAGCCGCGCTCAAAGAAGTTACTTTCAACGCCGAAACCGAAGCCGAGCTCGAACACGCAAATCAAGCTGGAGAGCTTTTTTCGAGCGTTTACGAAGGCATCAATTTTGAGCAGACGCTTGCCGAAAAGTTCGAGTTTCTAAAGCGCTACACGTCTGCCGGTGCAAAGAAAAATAAAGAAACCAGAGACGACGCCGGGTTAAAACAGCGCGTCGGCGAATACGAAAAAAAGCTTCGTGAATTTAACATCGAGCCGGAAAACCTGTCGCTGACCGAGCATTCTTTCGGGTATGTTTTTCGCCATTTTTTGCTGCGCGTTTATCTGATTCTGCTTTTTTTGCCGGTTGCGATTTTCGGCGCGATTCTGCATTTTCCGGCGTATCAACTCGGTAAAATTCTCGCCTTTTACTATACGCATCACGGCGAGGACGACATCGTTTCGACGGTAAAAATTCTCTCGGCAATGGTGTTTATGCCTCTGACGTGGGTGATTTTTGCGGTTGTTTCGTATTTTGTATGGGGTTGGCGAGGCGCGCTGATTTCGATTCCGCTGTCGATTATCAGCGGTTATGCGGCGATGCGCGTGCTGGAAGAAATCGAAGATTTGCGCGGCTGGTTCCGGGCGATTTGGCTTTTTTATCTGAAACGCAAGACTTTTCTACAGCTTTTGACCGAAAGACGCGCTTTGCACGAAGCGTTGAAAGGTGAGAAATGAGAAGTGAGAACTGAGAAGTCAGCTTCTTCAGTTCTCACTTCTCATTTTTCATTTCTCACTTAAAACCTGACTTTTTCCGCTTCGACTTCCGTAGCGCTTCTCGAATGTTTCCATTCGTCTGCATTTTCGTAAAAATTAACGTCGAAAGAGAGCAGGCTCTTCACCGGAACTCCGTCGAATTCGGCGGGCGAATCGTCAAATTTGACGATTGTGCCGATGCCGATAACTTCTGTGCCGAAACCTTTTACGAGGTCGATTGTTTCCTTAATCGCTTTGCCGGAACGCAGAATATCGTCAACGATAATTGCCGGATAAACGTCGCCTTCGCCGATATACTGGCGAAACTGGCGTTTGCCGTCTTCGATTTCCGCCCAGTAAATCTGGTCGGCGCTCAAAGCTTCGCGAACGCCGAAAGCGACCATAATGCCGCCCGGACTCGGGCTGATAATCGAAATTTTCGGCAGACGACTGGCAATGGCTTTTTCCATTCGGAACAGGCGGCTCAAACCGACCGAAAGAATGCGCGCGTTGTCGTAATAGCGAAACGCCATTGGCATCTGAAAATAATGCGAAGCGTGTTTGCCGTTCGGATAGACGAAATGACCTTTGCGATATGCGCCGGTCTTTTGGAGAATTTCCATTATCGACTCCGGCGGCGGAATTAAATTAACAGACATTTATAAGCTCCTTTATCAAAAGTAATATTAAAAGTTTAATCACCGCGAAGTTTTTTATCAAACTTCTTCACTCAAAACTTTTTTCACCAGCGATTTTTGCGCGCGGCTCATCATTTCGGGCATATCCTGAGGCTCGAACCATTCGGCTTTGAGTATCTCGCGGCTGAGTATTTTCGCTTCGCCGCGGGCTTCGGCGCGGAAAATAAATTCGATGTGCCGGTTGAGAACGCGGGCGCGATAAAGCCTGACGTTTTCGAGTTTCAGACCGGTTTCCTCGCGCAGCTCGCGGCGAATCGCTTCTTCGGGCTGCTCGCCGTATTCCATAAATCCGCCGGGAATTCCCCAGCCGGACGCCGGACGCAAAACGTGTTCGAGCAGGAGAACCTGCATTTTCTCGTCAGTAATAATCGCGGCGACCGAAGCGGTAAACTTCTTCTGCGACACGCGGATAAGCTTCGTTCGCAAAGCGCGGGGCATTTTTCGCCAGATTTTCCCGACAATTTGCTTAAACATTCAGACAACTTTTAATTTTTAATTTCATCAGAATATCGTTGAAAAGTTTTGGAAGATTAACGTGGTTAGTCATTTTTAAACTATAAGAGATTTCTCGTAAATCTCGCTTCCTGCCCCTTATATTAATTATCCTTCGGAGTTTGTAATGTCAAAAGTTTATCCCTGTCTGCGAAAAATTTCGGTCGTTTTGTTTTTTCTAATGCTTTTTGCGTTTTCCGCCTTCGGGCAAAAACGCGATTTGCAAACGGATTTGAACGGCTCATTTATAAAATATGATTTGATTCGGCTCAATACGCAAGCGGCGCGTCGAAGCGTCGAAAGCGGGCAAACACTCAGGTTTGCCGCCTCGGAGAAAAATTTCGAGCTGATTTTAACGCCGAGAGATTTGCGTTCGCCGCGCTACAAGGCGGAAGATACGAGCGCGGTCGGCGTTCGTGAGCTTGCAAAAAGCGAGGTTATGACCTTCAAAGGAAAAGTTTCCGGCGAAAGCGATTCGGAAGTTCGGCTGACAATCGACGCCGCAAAAATCGAAGGCTTTTTTGAAACCGGTGGCGAAAGATTTTTTATCGAACCGGCGCGCAGATATTCGCGGCTTGCCGCCGCAGACGATTTGGTTGTTTACCGCGAGCGCGATTTTTTAAGAACCGACATTGCAATTTGTCCGATGGACGAAAAAATCGAGCAGGGCAAGGGAATCGTCGCCAAAAATATAGCGAATAGAACCGGGGCTCTGCGCGTTATCGAGATTGCAACGGACGCCGATTTTCAATATCTTTCGATATTTAGCAATAATCCGACGACGGCAAACACAGAGATTCTGAGCATTCTGAATATGGCGGAAGGCGTTTACGAACGCGAGCTCGGACTGACGCTCTCGGTCGTTTACCAGCACACATGGTCGACGGGCGACCCTTTTACCGGCGCTGACCGAACATCGCTGCTGACTTCTTTTCAAAATTACTGGAACGCAAATTTTCCGGCTGCGCAGATTCCGCGCGACGCGGCGCATCTTTTCACGGCGAAAGGTTTTGCTCTGGGCGGCGGTTACGCGTATATCGGCGTGATTTGCCGGAGACCCGCAGAATCCTACGGCTTGAGCGGTTATATCGATTGGGCGCCGGCGAAATTTCTTATTACCGCGCACGAAATCGGACATAATCTCGGAGCAAATCATAATGATTCGATAGAGTGTAAAGATACGCTGATGAATACGCAGCTCAGCGGGGCGACACAGCTTTCGTTCTGCGCTGCTTCGCGCGCGGAAATATCTAATTACGTCAATGCAAACTCAGGCTGTCTGAGCAATTTATCGTTGTCGAGGTTCGATTTTGACGGCGACAGCAAGACCGATTTATCCATCTATCGACCCGTTTTCGGAGAATGGTGGTATCTGAGAAGCATCGACGGGCAAAATCGCGCCTTCCAGTTCGGCGATTCCAACGACCGGATTGTTCCCGCCGATTACACGGGCGACGGCAAGACGGACGTTGCCATCTTTCGCCCGTCGAACGGCAACTGGTATATTCTCCGCTCGGAAGATTTTTCATATTATTCGTTCCCTTTCGGGACAGGCACGGACGTTGTCGCGCCCGGAGATTTTGACGGCGACGGGAAAGCCGACCAAGCGGTATTTCGTCCTTCGGAAACAAACTGGTATATTCGCCGCTCTTCCGACGGCGGAACGACGATTCAGCAATTCGGCGCGGCAAATGACGTTCCGACGGTTGCCGATTACGACGGCGATTCAAAAGCCGATATTGCCATCTTCCGTCCTGCAAACGGTCAGTGGTGGGTTTCGCGCTCGGCTTCGGGCATTATCGCCTACACTTTCGGAGACAGGTCAGACAAACCCGTTCCGGCTGATTATACCGGCGACGGCAAAGCTGATATAGCTATTTTCCGCCCTGCAAGCGGCGAATGGTTTATCTTGAGAAGCGAAGATTCGAGCTATTATTCGTTCCCGTTCGGAGCAAACGGCGACACGCCCGCGCCCGGAGATTATGACGGCGACGGCAAGACGGATGCAGCCGTATTTCGCCCGGCGGTTTCGACATGGTTTGTTCAGAGAACAAGCGCCGGAACGCTGATTCAGAATTTCGGACTCATCGGCGACAAGCCTGTTCCGTCAGCTTACGTGCCGTAAAATTAATGATAAAACTGCAATAAAAAAAAGGAGCGATTTTCACCGCTCCTTTCTTTTTGCATTCCGAATCAGCTTTTTATTTCAAAGAAGCGTCATCAACTCTAAAGGTTGTCGGCAGCGAAACGTCCGTTGTTGAACGGAATTGAACGCGAACCGTCTGACCTTTGTAAGCCGCAAGACTCAGCGATTTCTGCGAATAAACTCCGGCAGTGCCGCTGTTTAAGTTGCTGTATGTCGCCAAAGTCGAAAGCAGTGTTCCCGAGGTGTTGCGGACTTCGACAAACAATTTATCGTATTGCGTCGTCGTCGTCGTTTCACTCGTTGTAGTGTTGAGCCAGAACGTGAAGTTTCCGCAAGCGGTCGAAGGAATCGTAACCGTCTGGTACGATTGTCCCGAAACGCTGTTGTTCACGCCGAAATAGATGTAGCCCGTTCCGCCGTGCGGGTAGTTGCCCGGATTGACGTAGAAATAACCTGTTCCCGAGCCAACCCACGGAGACGCGCTGCCTTCGAAACCGCCGTTGGTAAACAGTTCGGTCGTACAGCCGCCCGGAGTTGCCGTCGGAGTCGGGGTCGGTGTTCCGCCCGGACAAGTGCCGACGCCAATCGCGCACCAGCCTTGAGCGACGCCGTTATACTGCGTGCTGGCTGAGCCGAAAAGGTCGGTTGCCGCGCTCAAGGTCGCCGTTCTCGCGCCTGAAAACGTCGTTCCCGAAGTCATATAGACGGTCAAAGCGCGATACCAGATTCTCGCCGCGTCGGTCGTGCCGATTCCGGTAACGGCGATGCCGCTGACACGGTTTGTGCCGCCGTTCGAAATCAGATAATAAGCATGATTTGTGATGCTCGAATTGGTGTGAACGCCGCACTGGTCATTCGCGCTGGAAGGCGTACAGGCTCCCGGATAAAGTCGCAGGGTGTAGTGGTCGGGGTCGCCGACGGCATTCGGATTATCCATCCGGCGAAGCGCGTCGCCCGAAGTTCCCGGCGTGTAGGCGTCTTCGCCGATTTTCCATGTATCAGCCGAAACCGCGCCGTCCGCGTATGCTTCGACCATCGAACCCATCACGTCAGACCACGACTCGTTCAATGCGCCCGATTCTTTCGAATAGGTCAGATTCGCCGTTCTTTCGGTAACGCCGTGCGTCATTTCGTGACCGCAGATGTCAATCGTCGTCAAAGGCGTAAACGTCGAGCCGTCGCCGTCGCCATAGCTCATCTGATTATTGAACCAGAAAGCGTTGTTGTAATGACCGCTGCTGCCGAAATGAACACGCGATGTGATTAAACTGACCGCGCTGTTTGCCGCCGCAGTCGTCGTTCCGGGACCGCCCGAACCGTCGATGCCGTTGCGTCCGTGAACGTTCAGATAATAATCGTAGGTTTTCGCCGCGCCGTAGTGCGCGTCAACGCCCGCGCGCTGAATCGTCGTATTCCAGTTGTCGTCCGTGTCGGTGTAGCGCGACTGCGTGCCGCCCGAGCCGGTCGATTCGTTGCCGGTCGAGTTCATATTGAAAGTGCCCTGTTTACGGGTTAAATCTTCCATATAGAACGTCGCGCCGACCGAGCTTGTATTGATTGTAACTGTTCCGCTGTAAAGCGATGAGCCGGTTCCGGTTTGCAGATTGTCGTAGCCGAAAACTCTTTCGCCCGTCTGCGCGTCGATAAAATCGACCGGAACTGACGGGTTGTCTGTGCCTTCGATGCGCGGGATTACGATGCGATAAGCCAGATGGTCACGGTCTTCACCGCGATAAATCCACATATCGATTTGCGGTTTCTCGCTCGGATTCACCGCGCCTTTATACAGACCTGTAGCGATTTCCAAAGCCTGGTCAGCCGAGAAATTCGCCTTTGTGTTAACGGCGATTGATTCTTTCAAATCATCCGTAATGGTCGAAAGCGAGCCGTCCGCTTTCAGGTGAACGATTGCCTCGCCTTCCCAGACGGGAATTCCGTCAACGCTCTGACGCACTCTTGTATGCGCCATTCTGAGCTCGTCGATTTCGACTTTCTGCACCTGAAATTCGTCCACATTTCCGATGGCGCGCTGTGCCGCTTTATCACGCAAAATGCCGAGACTTATCTGTTTTGCCTGTTCAAGCTCGTCCTGTGTGCCTTTATCGAAAATGTTCTTGCTTGCCCCGGCTTTGTTCGCAACCAGCATAAAGCCAGCCGAAAGTGCCAGAACAACCAATGCTAAAATACCTAGAAATTTTTTCACGCTCTTTTATTCTCCTTGGGACTAAAATTTAATTTGCCGATAGTACATATCAAGCCGTATGAATAATAAAAAATACGAATATAGGGCAAAAAACTAAATACGTTCTAAAGTGGAAAATTAAATTTTCGCCAACTGAATTACAGGAAAAGAACTGTTAAAATTATTTTTGAAATAATTAGAAAGTGAAAGAATTGTATCATCTGAATTTATTGTGTCAAGCGAAAATCCTTATACAAGCGAAAATGAACAAAATTTTTTAACATTATTGGCTGGTGAAATATTTTCGTGGAACGAAGTTTCGGAAATTCACAAAATCCGCAACGGCATCTATCAGAGAAACGGTCGGCTCATCTCGCTTTTGACGGACTTCGGAAAGATAAATCCTTGTTACCCAGACATTCACGGCGCGTCGCGCAACACGATTTTTTACACCGGCGCGGGCAGGCGCGGCGACCAGCGGCTTGATTCATTTAACCGCGCGATGCTTAATGCAATCGAGTCAAAACACGCCGTTCCGCTGTTTAATAAATTATCCGTCGGACGCTGGGAATTTCTCGGTTTATGGCGTGTTAGCGGCGGAGAATATATTTTCGACGAAGCGCAGGATAGAATGATTTGGAAGTTTACTTTAGAGAGAAGTGATAGAAATGCTTGAAATTAGAAAAGCCGTCGAAGCGGACAAAGCGCAGATTTGGGAAATCATCAAAGAAATTATTTCCGGCGGCGATACGTATATTTTTTACCCGGACACGCCGAAAGAAAAAATGCTTGCCTACTGGTTTGCCGAAGATAAAGAAACTTACGCCGCGCTTTCCGAAAACAAAATCGTCGGCACATTTTTTATCAAAGCGAATCAGCCCGATTTAGGCTCGCACGTCGCCAACGCCGGATATATGGTCGCTTCGAAAGCCAAAGGGATGCGCGTCGGCAGAACGATGGCGGAATTTTCGCTCGAAGAAGCGCGCAAATCGGGCTATCGCGCCATGCAGTTTAATTTCGTCGTGAAATCAAACGAAGTCGCCGTTCGTTTATGGCAAAAATTAGGCTTTGAAATCATCGGCGAAATTCCCGAAGCTTTCCAACATGCCGAAAACGGTCTGACAAACGCGCTGATAATGTATCGAAAATTGTAAAATTTCCCGATTTTCGCTTACCTGACATACGCCGCCGGAATCGGCTTGTCGCCGCTAATGCCGAAATTCGTGATTTCAGTCGCGCCCGATTGCGTTTTCAGAATCCACCATGCGCCGTCGCGGTAAATCGCCGCATCAGCGCGTCCGTCGCCGTCGTAATCGGCGGGCGCGGGCGTGTCGCTTGAAAGTCCGTATTGAAATATCGTGATTCCTTGCGAGCTTCGCCAAATATACCAGACGCCGCCGCGATAAACCGCCAAATCGGTTTTGCCGTCCGCATCGTAATCAGCCGGAACGAGCGTGTCGCCAGCCAGCCCGAAAGCGTTTGCAAGCATTTGACCGTCGGAGCTTTTGCGTACATACCAGACGCCGCTCGACGGGCGATAAACTGCCGCGTCCGTTCGACCGTCGCCGTCGTAATCGCCCGCCACGGGCTTATCGTCCGTAATTCCCCACGGAATTACGGTGATATTTCCCGAAGGATTGCCCATCGACGCGCGATAATAAAAAACGCCCTGCGCGCCGCCTCGATAAATTGCCAAATCCGCCTTGCCGTCGCCGTCAAAATCGCCGCCTGTCGGAATGTCGCCCTTCAGCCCGAAGCTTTCGATTCGCACCGTGTTATCAAAGCTGTTCAGGACATAAAAGTTTCCGTCCGAACTGCGCCAAACGGCAATATCGGTCTTCAAATCGCCGTCATAATCGGCTGGCGCGAGCTTATCGTCAGAAAGTCCCCACTGGTAACCGGCGATACCGGCACGCGAGCGGAGCAGATACCAGATTCTGTCCGTCTGCCGGAAAACCGAAATGTCCGAGCGCCCGTCGCCGTCAAAATCAAACACGCCGCGGCGCGTTACGGCAAGCGGCTGCCAGTCGGGTAAATCGGGCGAGTTCGGCGGAAACCCGTTGGGCGTTAAGCTTTGCTCTGAACCGCCGGTTACATTTGCCGTCCGAAGGCGATAGGTGTTGTCAAACGTACAACAATTATATGTAATCTTTGTCCCATCGGGCGAATACGACGCCGAAAGACCGCCGCCGCCGGGAAACTGTGCGCGATTTGTCCCGTCCAAGTTCATTGTCCAGGTAAGCCTGGGTTGGGATTGAGCGTCCGAAGTGTATGTAAAAATGATTTTAGAGCCGTCGGGCGAATAAGACGGACGCTCATATAAAGCAAAAGGACTGTTGGAATCCGGAAATGACAGCAGATTCGAGCCGTCGGCGTTTATCGTAAAAAGCTTCCTTGCCAGAGGGAACGGAGGAATGTTTACGAAAACGATTTTCTGCCCGTCAGGCGAAAACGCGGGTTGCGCATCGCTTGACGTGTTATTAGTCAGACGAACCTGATTTGACCCGTCAGCGTTCATTTTATAAATTTCATTATTGCCGTCGCGGTCGCTGACAAAAACGATGGTTGAGCCGTCGAGCGAATAATACGGCGACGTGTCCGAGGCTGTATTATTCGTCAAACGCACCGGATTGCTGCCGTCGGCGTTCATTCGATAAATTTCGCTGTTGCCGTCGCGGGTGGTGGAAAAAATGATATTTGAACCATCAGGCGAATAATTCGGCGACGAATCGCTTGCCGCATTATTTGTAATGTTTGCCTGATTCGTGCCGTCGGAATTTATCGTGAAAATCTCTCCATTACTTACGAACGCAATCTTCCCGTTTTGCGCGCAAACGAAGCCGGCGCAAACTCTCAATGCCGAGAAATCAGCGATTTTGTTGCCGTCGATATTACTGAAACTGCGGTTTGGCGGTGTGAAGAAATGATTTAGAAACGACGGCGAAATTGTATAGCTTCCGCCCGGCGCAAGACCGGAAAACTGGTAATTTCCCGCCGCGTCGGTCGTCGCTGCGGCGTTTGTCGTGCCGATTAGATTGACGGTTACGCCGCCCAGGCTCTCATTGGCGCGCGTGATTCGCCCGCTAATCGTGAAAGTATTCGGCGTCTGCGCGACGGACTGCCACGCCGGGTCATTGTGTGACACACCAAATGTCCCCGACGTGTTCGCGATAACTCTCACCTGATTTCCGCCATTCACGTCCATCAGATAAATTCCGCTTGGAGATGCGCCGCGAACAAACGCGATTGTCGTGCCGTCCGGCGACCATGCCGGTTTAACGTCGCCGGAAACATTTGTCAGATTCAATTCGTTTGTGCCGTCGGTGTTCACAACGGCAATGCCGCTTCCGCCTTTCCCGAAAACGATTTTTGCGCCGTCGGGCGACCACGACGGGTCTGCGTCCGTCGTCGCGTTTGTCGTTACGCGCTGTTCGTTTGTGCCGTCGGCGTTTATCTTCCAAATTTCGCCGCCGCTCGCGAAGGCGATTTTTCCGCCGTCAGCCGACCAAACCGGAGCCGCCGGCGAAGGCTGCGTAATCCCTGCAAACTGCATCTGATTTGAGCCGTCGGCGTTCATTATCCAAATCTGACTGCTTCGCTCGTAGATGATTTTGCCTGTAATCGACCACGACGGATTAAACTCGTTGATACCCGACGTATTCGTAAGATTCGTCGGGTTCGTGCCGTCGGCATTAATCACTAAAATATCCCCGTTGGCAGAATAAACGATTTTTGTCCCGTCCGGCGACCACGCAGGATCAATCGGCGACGGCGGAAAGCTCGCCACCCCGGCATAGCCCGTCCCGTCCGCATTTGCAGTAGCCATACCGGGTATCGGTCCCGAAAACGTCCCGGTTACCGTCGTAAAAGCCAATTTGCCAAGCACGAGATTTTGTTCCGGTAAAACGGAATCCGACGAAACGGAAGAAGACTGCATTTCGGCAGATTTGGTCAAAAAGAAGAAAACGGTGAGCGAAATTATTACCAATCCGATAAAACTTATCCGGGGCAAAATCGAAGATACATTTGAGCGATATTTATCCATTAGTCAGCCTTCTCCTTTTTTGAAATCAATCGATTGCAGTTTGACCTGAACGAATTGATTTTTCCTTAATAAAATTTGTCCGGTAATAATATAAACCGCCCGCTTTGCAAAAGTCCTTAATTTATCTAAAAAAATGTAAAAACTTTTAAAGTAAATTTGGATGTTTTCGCGGATAAATAAACTTTAGCTGTCGTCAAATAATGGAAACTGCCAGCGGGATTCCCGAAGTCTTCAATAACGAAGCTTTTATATAATTGAACTTATTCACTTTTCCGTTTGGATGCGCGCGACGGTTGATTTTTGTTGTTTCAGCGACTTTAAGTTTATTTCTTTTCGCCGAGCGCGACGGCGCGTTGATAAGCGGAATAAACGGCTTTTGACAAAACGGTTCGCAAGCCGCCTTTTTCCATTTGATAAATCGCTTCGGCGCTCGTTCCGCCGGGCGATGTAACCATATTGCGAAGCTCCGCCGGATGTTTGTGCGATTCCATCGCGAAAAGCACCGCGCCGAGCATCGTCTCCTGCACGAGTTCCTTCGACACTTCGCGCGAAAATCCGAGATGGACGCCCGCGTCCGTTAAAGCTTCCATGACCATAAAAATATAAGTCGGTCCGGTCGCCGAAAGCGAAGTCGCCATATCAATCATATTTTCAGTTTCGACGTGAATCTCTTTGCCGAGCGCGGTCAGCAGCGCTTTTATCTGCTCGCGTTCCGCTTTATTGATTTCTTCCGTGCAAGTCCATGCGGTAATTCCCGCGCCGATTTGCGAAGGCGTGTTCGGCATCGCGCGGATGATTTTTTGATTTCCCAGAGCTTCGGCAATGGCTTCGATGCGCGCGCCCGCGATAATCGAAATGACGAGTTGTTCGGGCGAGACGACGCCTTTGAGTTCCTGCAAAACGCCTTTCAAACGCTGCGGTTTGACGCATAAAGCGACGATTGAATTTTCGCTCGATTTAATCCTTTCGACCGCTTCCGTGTTTTTCTCGAAAGCTTCGATTTTATATTTTTCGCGCAGTTCTTCGCGCCTGCCCGCACGCGGATGGCTGGCGACGATTTGCTCTGCGCCGACCAGGTTTTTTCGCAAAAGTCCGGCGATGATTGATTCAGCCATCACGCCGCAGCCGATAAATGCGAGGCTCGTTTTCTTCAGATTATTTTTCATAAAAGCTCTAATGCGTTCGACGCCAAATTGTTAATCGTTTCGCGTTCGTGCAAAATATCCATTTGACGTTAAGAGTATGACAATAGACGAACGAATCGAATTTATCAAAAAAGGCGCGGTCGATTTAATCCGGTTTGAACAAACTTTCAATTCTCAGCCGGAACACGGAAATGAGCGTATTATCGTTTTAAAAAAGAATTAAAATGGCGCATCTTATAGAAACCGAAGAAACCTTAATCATCGAAACGCCCGAGCGCGTGCCGCTTGCCTTTGCGCTGGCGTCAATCGGCAATCGTTTTCTGGCGGTTGCGATTGACCATTTTATTCAATATTTCACGATTTTTGTCGTCGTGTGGGGAATGCTGAGCCTCACGAATGTCGGAGATTCTTTGCAGGAAAACGGTTCGATGTCTGCCATTTCCGAGATGCCGAAATGGACGCTCGCTATTTTGATAATTGTGGTTTTCCTGCTTTTTTCCGGCTATTTTATCTTTTTCGAATGGCTCTGGAACGGGCAGACGCCGGGCAAACGTCTTTTGAAACTGCGTGTTATCCGCGAAGACGGTCGCCCGATTACGCTCTGGGAAGCGGTCGCGCGCAATCTTTTGCGGATTTTCGACGCGATTCCCGGATTTGCCGTTCCGATTTATTCAATCGGGCTGGTTTCGATTTTCCAGAGCAGCCGCGACCAGCGCATCGGCGATATATTTGCCGGAACGGTCGTCATCCGCGAGCGAGCGGACGAAGCCCCGACATTTGCCGAAACTTTTTCCAATCCGGTCAACGACGCCGCTTTTCGCCGCGTGCAGAGACAGACCGAATTTCAGGCGGACGTGAATCTCCTGAGCGAAAAAGAAATCGAGGTCGTCGAAAGTTTCCTGCGCCGCCGCTGGGATTTGAGCGACCGTCAAAGGCTCTGGATGGCTTGGCGCGTCGCGCTGCCGATTATGTATAAGCTGAAGCCGAATTATGATTTGCGGACGTTTTCATACGAAGGTTTTTTGGAAGAAATCATTCATCGGTTCTATACAAAGCAGAGATTTTTAAATTAGTATTTTTGCTAAGAGAGCAGAAAGCGTGTTAATTTTCTTAAGTTTTCATTTTATTAATTCTTTCCCGATTTAAGCGCGTGAATAAAAACATTTTAGTAACCGGCGGAGCCGGATTTATCGCCTCGCACCTTGTTGAGCGACTTCTCAAAGAAGGCATCTGGAACGTCAGCGTAGTTGACGATTTTAACGACTTTTACTCGCCGCAGATAAAGCGCGAAAACGTCGCGCCGTTTCTTGAAAATCCGCAGTTTTCGCTTTACGAAGCCGACATTCGCGACGCCGAATTCTTAGGCGAAATTTTTGAAGAAAACCGATTTGACGCAATCGTTCACCTGGCGGCGCGCGCCGGGGTTCGTCCTTCGCTCGACCAGCCGAAGCTTTACAGCGAGACGAACATCAACGGCACTCTGAACCTGCTCGAATTAGCCAGACAGTTTAACATCAAACAATTCGTTTTCGGCTCTTCAAGCTCGGTTTACGGCATCAACTGCAAGATTCCTTTCTCGGAAGAAGACCGCATTCACCAGCCGATTTCGCCTTATGCCGCGACCAAAGCGGCGGGCGAGCTTTTGTGCCACACATTCTCGCATCTCTACGACATTCGCACCGTCTGTCTCAGGTTTTTCACCGTTTACGGCGCGCGCCAGCGTCCAGATTTGGCGATTCACAAATTCTCTAAATTGATTTGGGCTGATAAACCGATTCCGCTTTTCGGCGACGGCACGACCAGACGCGATTACACGTACATCGACGATATTATCGAAGGCGTTCGCGCTTCGATTGATTATGACAAGTCGATGCACGAAGTTTTCAATCTCGGCGAATCGCAGACGGTCGAATTAAAATATTTAATCGCTCTTATCGAAGAAAATCTCGGCAAAAAAGCGTCTATAGACAGAAAACCGCTCCAGCCCGGCGATGTTCCGCAGACGTTCGCCGATATTTCCAAAGCCCGCGAACTTTTGAACTACAACCCGCAGACGAAAATCGAAGCAGGCATAAAAAAATTCACCGATTGGTTTAAGGAAGCTCGTAAAACGAAGGAACCGGAGGCTCAAATATTGAGTATTAGTGAATAATTCAGCAGCCAAAAAATCAAAATCAGTTTTAGGAATAATATCTTTAATCATTGCCGGACTCATCGGCGCTTGTTTTGTTATTTTTGGGGCGCTTGCATTAATTACTCAAAGTATCGACATCTTATTTGTTTGGGTGTACCCGACGCTTATTACCGCTCCAATCGGCATTATTATCGGATTAATTGCCGTTTTCACTAAACGAGCCTGGCTCGGATTAGTTTTGAATATTCTATTGCTGATACTTAATGTCGGTGTAATTGTGTCCGTAATGATGTATGGAATGACGCACAATTTTGTATGGCGTTAAAACTTAAAGGCTTTTCAGCTCCAACGGAAAAGCGTTCGCATCAAAGGCAGAAGGCGATGTTCGGCGACGACGCGGCGGAAAAATATTTCGTGTTCGGCTTCCGTGCGCGCCATGTCCATCAATTCATCGACGCATTCGCGCATTTCAAGCTCGCTCGCGAAAGCGGCGGCGTCTTCGTATTCTTTGACGTTTCCGCTCTCCAGTCTGCCCGCGAAATACATCGGGAAAAACCAGCCCGAAACATAACACGAAGCGCCGAGCGTTCTGCCGATTGTCCAGAAGATTTTTTCACGCAGACGATTCGGTTTGGCGTTTAATTCTTCGAGCCAACGCCCGACGTTTTCGCGATGCGCCCATTCTTCTGCTTCGATTTTTTTAATCTGTTCCTTCTCCGCGCCGTCCTTCAGCGATTTCCAATGCCCGCGATAAGCATAAGCGGCGGCAATCTCGCCCGAATAAGCGTTTTGCAGAATACGGATTAAGTTTTTTCGAGCATCCTTCATCAAGCTGCAACCGTTTCACGTTTGACGCGATTATAAACCGTGTCGCGCTCGACGGCTTCAAAGCCCGCGTTTTCAATCATCGTGATTAATTCGGCTTTCGACATTTTGACTTCGCCGCCCGTCTCGACCGAATAGCTGTGCGTCAGCTCGCCGCCGTCGGTGATTGTGCCGTCAATGTCGTTTGCGCCGAAATGCAGAGCGGTCTGCGTCGTCGCTTTGCCGAGCATCACCCAGTATGCTTTGATATGGTCGAAATTGTCGAGCATCAGGCGCGAGACGGCGATTGTCTTCAAATTCAAAATCGCGTCAGGTCCGGGAAGCGACGAAAGCGCCGTCCCGTTCGGATAAAAAGCGAGCGGAATAAAACATTGAAAACCGCCGGATTTATCCTGCTGTTCACGCAGTTTCACGAAATGGTCAACGCGGTCTTCCGTCGATTCGATGTGCCCGTAAAGCATCGTCGCATTTGTTTTCAAGCCCGCCTGATGGACTTTTCCGGCGAGTTCGAGCCAGCGATTGCCGTCGCATTTATGGTCGCAAATTCTTGAACGTGTCGGCTCAGCAAAAATCTCCGCGCCGCCGCCCGGACACGAATCCATTCCCGCCGCTTTCAATTTTTCGATAACTTCCTCGTCCGGCATTTTGTAAAAACGCGCGAAAAAGTCTAATTCAACCATTGTCAAAGCTTTCAGATGCAGTTTTGGAAATTCGCGTTTGAGCGACGAAAATAAATCGGTGTAATAAGCGAAGGGAAGTTTCGAGTTCAGACCGCCGACAATATGCAGCTCGGTCGCGCCTTCGCCGACGGCGTTTCGCGCAATCTCGATGCCTTCGTCAATCGAATGCGTGTAAGCGTCGTCTTGTCTTGCGCGCCTGTAAAAACCGCAGAATTTGCAGTCGGCAACGCAGATATTCGTGTGATTAAAATGCCGGTTGACATTGTAATAAGTCGTCCGCCCGTGTTTCTTGCGCCGCACGAAATCGGCGAGCTTTCCGAGCGCGTTCAAATCGTCGGTGTTATATAAATCAACACCTTCGTCGAACGTCAGACGCTCGCCGTCTTCGACCTTTTCGGCGATAAAATTTAAGTTTGTATCAAATGAAAATTGCATAAAATTCTATGAGTTTTTATATTTTTCTTTTATTAGCAAAATAAAGAAAATTATGAAATACAAAATCAATAAATCAAAAACTGTAGTCCACGCAAAAACTGCGTAATTAGTCTGGGAACAAATCGGAATCCAACCGCCGCCGCCGCCGCAATTATGACTAAACTTTGCTCCGATTACTTCTACAAAATATATGTGCTGTGAATAAATCAAAATTAATACAAACAACCCAAAAGGCAAGATTACTATGCCGAGAAAAATTAAAATAGCCAATGTTATAAGGGTTTTAAATAAGGCATTAATCCAAATATTTTTTCGGGCTTTCATCGCTTCCGGTCTTCGAAAATCATTGCGCGACCTATTTATGCGAGTCTTATTGTTTGAGTTTGGTTTACCTGAATTCATTTCGACCTTTAAATGAAAATTGCATAGCGATAAATAAGATGGCAAATCTTATACCTGAATGTTACCAAAAAAAAATAAATTATGTTTGTCTGAAAAACCGTGTGAATAAGCGGTTTATTTGACGGATAATGTTTTCAGGTTACAAGTTGAATATCAAACCGCGCAGGCAATTTGCAAAAAACAAAGCCGGATTCGGAAAAATGCAAAATGTTCATTCGCTATAATGCTTTTGCTAAAAATACCGCGCCGCCGAAGGTTACGAATAAAATTACGCTCACCATTGCGTTTGTCGTAAAAAAAGCGGCGTTCATTCGTGATAAATCGCTTGGCTTGACGAGCGTGTGTTGATAAATCATCAACGCGCCGACGGTTAAAACTCCGATTAACGCAAGCCAGCCTAATTCGGTTATCAAATAAAGCAGAACCAAAACGACGAACGCCTGCGCGTGAAAAAGTCTGGCAATCCACAAAGAATTTTTGATGCCGAAACGCGCCGGAATCGAGCGCAGACCGTTTTTGCGGTCGAATTCGAAATCCTGGCAGGCGTATAAAACGTCAAATCCGGCAGTCCACATCATCACCAGAAGCGAAAGCAGAAGCGGCGTTTCCGAATCAATCGCGCCGCGCACGGCAATCCACGCGGCTGTCGGCGAAATCGCTAAAGACCAGCCGAGAATGAGATGCGCGAAGCTCGTAAATCTTTTCGCGTAAGAATAGCCGAGAATACTCAGTAAAGCGACGGGCGATAAAGCAAACGTCAGCCAGTTGAGCGAATACGAAGCGATTTCAAACAAAATGACCGAAATGATAAAAAACGTCCACGCGAAACCGACGGAAAGCTTTCCCGAAGGAATCTCGCGGGTTGCCGTGCGCGGATTTTCAGCGTCAAATTTGCGGTCGATAATTCGATTAAAAGTCATCGCGGCAGAGCGCGCGCCGAACATGGCGACGGTTATCCAGACGATTTGCCATGCGGTCGGCAAGCCGTTTGCCGCCAGAACCGCGCCGAGAAAAGCGAAAGGCAGAGCGAACAAAGTATGCTCGAACTTTATCATCTCAAGCGTCGTTTTTAATTTTTGCCAGAAGGATTTCATTAGTTGTCCTTTGTCCTTCGTCCTTTGTCATTTGCCGGTTGAACTTAGTTTGAGAACCGAAATGAAGCTCAAGCCCGCAAAGGACAAAGGACTAATGACCAATGACTATTCGGCAAATCCGATGCCGAAACGAAATTCTAGCAAAATCGCGCTTTTTAGTCTTGCCTGGCTTGCAAAATGCGAAAAACAATTTGCATTTTGTGTTATAATCCAAAAGTTTTTATGTTCGAACAGCTTCTCGAAACCTGGCAAATCAACAATCGCATAAACCTTTATTTATTAGAGGCGGTCGCGCCCGAAAATCTCGGCTCGACGCTTCTCTCAAAAGGTCGCAGCGCGGGCGAGCAGTTCGCGCATATTCATAACGTGCGGCTGATGTGGATAAAAGCGTCTTTGCCGGAAGCGCTCGAAAAATCGGCAAAAATCGAGAAGGAAAACGCGCTCGATAAAACGCTTTTGCAGAAATCTTTAACCGAGTCGGGCGAGATGATTGCGGAGCTTCTGGCAAAATCGGTCGAGCAGGGCGGAAAGGTAAAAGGCTTTAAGCCGCACGTTACGGCTTTTCTCGCTTATTTAACTTCGCACGAAGCGCATCATCGCTCGCAAATCATCATCGCGCTGAAACAGTCGGGAAATCCTTTGGACAAAAAAATCCTGTTCGGAATCTGGGAATGGGGAACGAGATAATTTATGCCTTCGGGAAAAACTCATGACGCAATCACGTTTCTTTTTGTCGCGCCGGTTTTTGCGGCTTCGTGGAGTATTACGCGAAATGTCGCGCTTTCCGCGACCGTAACTTTTACATTCCTTTTCGGCGGCTTGATGTTCGGTCCCGACCTCGACACGATGAGCAAGCAATACACGCGCTGGAGTTTTTTCCGCTTCCTTTGGTATCCGTATCAGGCGTTTTTCAAGCATCGCTCGCGCTGGTCGCACGGCTTGATTTTCGGAACTTTTCTGCGCGTCGTTTATTTTATCGGCGTGCTGACGATTGTATCATTCATAACTGCGTATATTCTGGCGATTTACACGGGCGGAGATTTGCCGCGCCTCGTCGAATTTACAAAAACGTGGCAGCAAATCGGCGATTTTGTCCGCTTAAATCTCGGCGAATATGCATTTATCTCAATTTTCGCCGGTCTCTGGCTCGGCGCGGCAAGCCACACTTTGACCGATATGGCAGGTTCATTCGTGAAAACGGGACGTGTAACTGAGTTCTTATGACATTTATCATTGAACATTTATCATTTATCTAATTTCTTCTGATAAATGATAAATGTTCAATGATAAATGTTCTCATTTTCCAACGCGCGCCTGTGAAAGTCTCAGCGCCTGTCGGCGGACGGCGTCCGAGACGTTTCTGTTTTTTGCAAGGGCGGCTAAATCTCTAAGCTGCAAGCGGCTCAGAATCGTCAGCACGTTGGCAATCGGCGTGCGCGGATTGCGAGCCAGAGTATGAACGATTGAATAGTTTCGCGCCCAGTTTCGATTGTTGGCGATTTGGCGCAAGATGTCTTCGGTAACGGTACGCATCGCGGCGATTTTCTCGATTTCGTTTTCAGTGATGCGCGGATTTGAAATGACGGCTTGCGAAACCATCCGGTTCGAATCGCGGATAAGAATATTTCGCGCTTCGCGGTCGCCTTTCATCGCCAGTTTAACGCGGTCTTTGATGCCCATTCGCATAATGCGGTTAAGCATCGAAACGCGCTCGTTGGAAATTTCGTCTTCGAGGCTCAGCTCGCTCAGAATTTTGCTGATGACCGCCTGTCTTTGCTCTTCCGATTCCTCGTAAAGCTCTTCGATATATTCAAGTCCGAGCCACGAATCGTCAACTTCCGAATCGGGAACTTCGATATGTTCGGCAAGAAAAAGCGCGTCTTCGAGACTCAAACCGCTCGTCTCAAAATTCTCCGCAAATTCAGCCTGCTCGATGAATTCCGCCGCCGCGTCTTTGCCCTGGGCGCGAAGCTCGTTGGCGATTTGCTGCGCGCCGCGTTCCTTTTCAAAAAACTCGCGCTTCGTTTCCTGCGCGCGGCGTTCGGCTTCCGCCGTTCGATACGGATTGGCGATTATCGCGTCGATAATCGTGGGCGTTTGAATCAAAAGCTGCTGATTAAGCGATATTAATTCAAGCAGCTCACCGTTTGCGGTATTTCGCGCAAAGCCGACGACCGCTGCGGGCGGCGTGTTCGGATTGGTCAGAATCGCGCTGTGAACTTCTTTCGGCAGATTGTTTTGCGCGGCAAAAAATGATAAAACGCGCGGCGCGGCTTCCTCGGATTCAAAAAGATTCTGAAAGGCGTTCTGGTCCTGCGAGCCGAGCGTCGTCTGCGCCGTTTGCGCCAGCTCCGCGTCGTCGCCGGTGGCGAGCGCGACCAGAACTTCGAGCAAATCGTTTTGCGAGAGCGGCAAAATCCCGCGCGCGGCGGCAAGTCTTGCGGGCGCGGGCGCTGTTCCGGCGATAACCGCTTTGACGACGGGATTTGTCGATTTTGTTTCAAAACTCATAGAAAATGCTGGAGAACCGGCGCGATTAAACGTTTCAATTTACTTGAAAAGCCGCGTAAAATGCGCGCCGTTTACACAAAATATTGTAACATAAACCGCTGCTGAAAATAATTCAATCTTGACTATCGAACCCGCTTAAATTAGTCTAAATCCGGCGAAAAACTCTCAATGTTAAATTCCCTGGTTGTGAAATAATTTCAAAAAATAATGATAAAAGACGATATAGAAAATCTTATTTCGGAAAAACGCGCGCGCATCGGCGTGATTGGTCTCGGCTACGTCGGCTTGCCTTTGATTGTCGAATTTTGCCTCAAAGATTTCGAAGGCATCGGCTTTGAAGTTGACGAGAAAAAGGCGGGGGCGATTAACGGCGGCGAATCGTATATTGTTGACGTAACGAGCGAAAATGTGCGGAAATGTGTCGAAAGCGGAAAATTAAAAGCGACGACCGATTTTGCCGAATTAAATCTTTGCGATGTGATTATCATCTGCGTCCCGACGCCGCTTCGCAAGACGAAAGACCCGGATATGTCGTATATTTTGGCGGCGGGCGAAGAAATCCAAAAATATCTGCGCCGCGGGCAGCTTATAATTTTGGAATCGACGACTTATCCCGGCACGACGGACGAAGTTCTCCAGCCTATGTTCGAGGAAAAAGGCTTTAAATTGGACGAAGATTTCCTGCTCGCCTTTTCGCCCGAACGCGTCGACCCCGGAAATCCGCAGTTTCAGACGCACAATATTCCGAAAGTTGTCGGCGGAGTCGGCAAGGATTCGACCGAAGCTGCCTCGTTTCTTTATTCGCAAATTGTCGAAAACGTCCACGCCGTATCGAGCGCGCGCGTCGCCGAAGCCGCAAAGCTCTGGGAAAACACATTCCGCGCCATCAATATCGGGATGGCGAACGAGATGGCAAAAGTCTGCAACGCGCTCGGCATCGACACGTGGGAAGTCGTCCGCGCCGCCGCGACCAAACCGTTCGGCTTTATGCCGTTTTATCCGGGACCCGGAATCGGCGGGCACTGTATCCCGCTCGACCCGCATTATCTTAGCTGGAAAGCGCGGCAGCACGGTTTCGATTCGAGATTTATAACTTTGGCGGAAGAAATCAATTCATCGATGCCGAAATATGTCGCGGGGCTTGTGCGCGACGCGCTGAACGAAGCGGAAAAGAGCGTGAAAGGCTCGAAAATTTTGATTCTCGGCGTCGCGTATAAAAAAGACATCGACGATATGAGGGAATCGCCCGCGCTTTCGGTGATTGACCTTCTGCGCTCGCGCGGCGCGGATGTCGTCTATCACGACCCGTTTGTGCCGGAAGTTCATTTCGACCACGCCTACACAATCGGCGACGGCGAGCCGCTTTTCAATACGGCTTTGACCGACGATTTACTCGCGTCATCAGATTGCGTCGTCATCTGCACCGAGCATTCGGGCGTAGATTACGGCAAAGTCTGCGAATTAGCATCCGTTATCGTCGATACGCGCAACGCTTTAACCGAAGAAGTCAGAAACGGAAGCAAAGCAAAGGTTGTGCGCCTCTGACATTTATCATTTATCATTGAACATTTATCAGATTTCTGATGAACAACCGATGATAAATGATAAATGATAAATGATAAATGATTAAAGTTTTGAACATCGTCGGCGCTCGTCCGAATTTTATGAAAATCGCGCCGATTGTCCGCGAGATGCAGCGGCGCGAGCGCGATTTTCAGCCGCTGATTGTTCATACCGGGCAGCATTACGACGCGGCGATGTCCGATTCTTTTTTCGCGGATTTGGACATTCCGAAGCCTGATTTTTACCTGGAAGTCGGCTCGGCGTCGCACGCGGTTCAGACGGCGCGGATTATGACGGCGTTTGAGCCTGTCGTGCTGGAACAAAAGCCCGATTGGGTTCTGGTCGTCGGCGACGTAAACTCGACCATCGCCTGCGCTCTGGTTTGCGCCAAGCTCGGAATCAAGGTCGCGCACGTCGAAGCCGGACTTCGCTCGCGCGACCGCTCGATGCCCGAAGAAATCAACCGAATTTTAACCGACGCAATCTCGGATTTGCTTTTAACGACCTCGCAGGACGCGGACGAAAACCTGAAAGCGGAAGGCGTCGGAGCGGAGAAAATTAAATTTGTCGGCAACGTGATGATTGATTCGCTCGTTTATAACTTAAAAAAAGCGGAAGATTCGCCGATTCGTGAAGATTTGAATTTAGACGGCAAAGATTACGCCGCGCTGACGCTGCATCGCCCGTCTAATGTCGATGAAAAAGAAATTCTTTCCGGCTTGCTCGACGCGCTTTGCGCAGTCAGCGAAAAATTGCCGGTAATCTTTCCCGTTCACCCGCGCACGAAAGCGAAAATCGAAGAATTCGGTTTTTCCGAGCGCATCGAAAATTCAAATATTAAATTGATTGAGCCGCTCGGTTATCTGGATTTTCTGCGGCTTTACAGCGGCGCGCGTCTCGTTTTGACCGATTCGGGCGGGATTCAGGAAGAAACCACCGCGCTCGCAATTCCTTGTTTAACCTTGCGCGAAAATACAGAACGCCCGATTACGATTGAAATGGGAACAAACATTTTAGTCGGCATGAATCCCGACAAGATTAAAGAAACGGCATTCGCTGTTTTGAACAATAATTCGAGTAAAGACACAAAAATTCCGCCGCTATGGGACGGACACGCGGCGGAACGAATCTGTAACGAATTGATAATTGATAACGAAAAACTTTCTTAATTATCAATTATCAATTATCAATTATTTCTCGCTTTTCTCCATCGGATAGCCCGCCGTTTTCCAGCCCTGCGTTCCGCCGAGCAGCGCAAATGCGTTTTCGATTCCTTTTTCCTTTAATTTAGCAACCAAACTGGCGCTCGTATGCTCGCTCGGTCAGGAGCAGTAGGCGATGATTTTTTTGCCGGTCGGAATTTCCTTGTAACGCGTTTCCATAGCTTCCGCCGGAATGTTTATCGCGCCTTTGATATGCTCCTGTTGATATTGAATTTCGGCGCGCGTATCGACAAAAATCGCTTTGCCGTCATCAAAATCTTTTTTCGCATCTTCAAGCGCAATGCGCGGCGCATCTTGAGCCGGGTCTGCCGATTTTTGATTCGCATTGGCGGGCGGCGTATTTTTAGTTTCCAATTTTGTCGTTGCCGCCTTCTGACAGCCGGACAAAAACAAAAGTGCTGAAATCAGCAGCAGCAATAAGGTGAATCTCATTTATTAAACCTCCAAGTAATTAATAATTGATAATTGATAATTGATAATTGATAGTGAAGAAAAGATTTCTTCTTAAATTATCAATTATCAATTATCAATTATCAATTATTAACTATTATCGATTGTCGGCTCGCCGCCTGCAACCAGCGTCGGGTATTTGCCGTTCCAGCAAGCCGTGCAAGCCGTGTTGTCTTCAAAACCGATTGCCGCAAGCATTCCTTCCATCGAAAGATAGCCTAAACTATCGGCTTCGATGTAGCGACAGACTTCTTCGACCGACATCTGCGCGGCAATCAAATCAGCCTTTCGCGGCGTATCGACGCCGTAATAACAGGGCGAAATGGTCGGCGGGCAGCTAATCCGCATATGAACTTCGCGCGCTCCGGCTTCGCGCACCATCTGGACGATTTTTTTGCTCGTCGTCCCGCGCACAATCGAATCATCAACCAGAACGATTTTGCGGTCTTTTATCAAATCACGAATCGGATTGAGCTTCAGCCGCACGCCGAACGAGCGAATGCTCTGCGAAGGCTCGATAAAAGTTCGCCCGACGTAATGATTGCGGATAATCGCGTGGCGAAAATTTATGCCCGACTGCCGCGCGTAGCCGACCGCCGCCGCGACGCCCGAATCGGGAACCGGCACGACCAGCGCGTCTTCCGCGTTGTCGAGCGGATGCTCGACGGCAAGCTGTTTGCCCATATTGTGGCGCGATTGATTGATTGATTTTCCAAAAATAATCGAATCGGGACGCGAAAAATAGACGTGCTCGAACGCGCAGACCGAGCGCGGTTTTTGCTCGAAAGGGCGCGAGACGTGCAAACCTTTCTCGTCAATCACAAGCATCTCGCCCGCTTCGATTTCGCGCACGTATTCGGCGTCAATCAAATCAAACGCGCAGGTTTCCGACGCGACGCACCACGCGCCGTTTAATTTTCCGAGATTCAAAGGACGAAATCCGCGCGGGTCGCGCACGGCGATTAAAGCCTCCGGCGTCAGAAACAAAAGCGAAAACGCGCCTTCCGTCTCGCGCATCACTTTTTTTATCGCGTCGATGGCGTTTGCCGCGTCGCACCGCGCTATCGAATGCAGAATCGTTTCCGTATCCGAAGTCGAAGAAAAAATCGCGCCCGCGCGTTCGAGTTCAACGCGTTTCTGCGCGGCAAACGGCAGATTTCCGTTATGGCAAACGGCAAGCTGTCCGTGCTGGCACGTTACGGAAAACGGCTGAACTTCCTTTATCGTATTTTTTCCGGCAGTCGAATAACGCGTATGCCCGATTGCGCTTTCTCCGACAAGACTTCTTAAAACATCTTCGCTCAAAACGTCCGCAACCAAACCCTGCGAGCGAAACTGGTGCAAATCTTCGCCGTCCGACGAGACGATTCCGCACGCTTCCTGCCCGCGATGCTGGAGCGCAAAAAGTCCGAGCTGCGTTAAAGTCGAGGCTTCGGCGTGCCCGAAAATACCGAAAATGCCGCATTCTTCTTTGAATTTGTCTGAGAAAAAATCCATTAAGTTAAATATAGATGATTTGGGTTGTCATTTCATCCGCCGTGAAGTTATTCAAAATTACATTTAGCCGATGAGCAATTTCCTGTGGATGAGGAAAGACAATAATAATTCCAAAATGTGTTTTGTTAGCTGAAAAATATTCTTTCGCTAAATTTTCAAAATCTACGCAGTCGTGAGTGAGAATCGCGCTTTTCTGACCGGAAGCAAATTCTAACTGTTTATCATCGCATAATCCTTTATTATTCGCTTCCTGTGCGGTCAGCACTTCATAACCGCGAGCGCGTATTATTTTAGGGACTAACAAAGAGATATTTTCATCAAGATAAATTTTGACAAACATTACAAATCCCTGACCAACGGATGCATCATTTCCTTTGGAAAACGATTTCTTTCGATATATTCGTTACTTTCTGCCTGATTGTCGCTGTAATAACTAAGCGCGGCAAAGACCTCTCCTAAGGTCAGATGTGGTAAATGATTGGGAATTTCCTCGGGCGCATAACCCATTCGCCACATTTCGACAATCGCTCGAACCAATGTTCTTGTGCCTTTTATAATCGGCTCGCCGCTTAAGACTTTTTCGTCGTTTGTAATATAACGATTTTGAACTGCTGTATCCATAAACCCAATTGTAAACCGAAAATCAATCTGCGGGAAGAATTATTCCGCGACACTCGCCGAAGCCGATGCGTCGAAAGCCTTCGCGCTCGCAGAAGCCTTTCATGATTATTTCGTCGCCGTCTTCGAGAAAGCGTCTTTCTTCGCCGTTCGGCAAGTTTATCGGTTCTTTGCCGCGCCATGTTAATTCCAGAAGACAGCCGCGCTCCGTTTTTTCTTTGCCGGAAACCGTTCCGGTCGCCATCAAATCGCCGGTTTGCAGGTTGCAGCCGTTCGAGGCGTGATGCGTCAGCATTTGCCCGATTGTCCAGTATAAATCTTTCATATTCGAACGGCTCAAAAGAAACGGTTCGACCGATTCATCGCGCATTTTCTGTGTTTGAATGTAAACTTCGAGCTTTATATCAATTCCGCCGAATTTTTGATTTTGCTCGTCAGATAAATAATCTAGAGGCTGCGGGTCGTCTTCGGGACGTTCAAACGCCGGAACGCGAAACGGCGCGAGCGCTTCCATTGTTACAACAAAAGGCGAAACGCTCGTCGCAAAATTTTTGGCGAGAAAAGGACCTAAAGGCTGGTATTCCCAAGCCTGTATGTCGCGCGCCGACCAATCGTTGACGAGACACAAGCCGAAAATATGTTTTTCGGCGTCGGCAATCGGAACGGGTTCGCCCATGTTGTTGCCTTGCCCGACGAAGAAACCGACTTCCATTTCGTAATCGAGATTTTTCGCGGGGATAAAAACGGGCGGCGCGTCCGCATCGGCGCGGTTCTGTCCTTTCGGGCGTTTTATTTCCGTTCCCGAAACGACGATTGAAGATGCGCGTCCGTGATAGCCGATTGGAAGCCATTTGTAGTTCGGCAGCAGCGGATTGTCGGGGCGAAACATCGCGCCGACATTTGTGGCGTGAAAGATTGAGCAGTAAAAATCGGTGTAATTTGGAATTGGAAAACAGGGAGCATCGAATTTTAATTCGTTAACAGGAATTAAGTTTTTTTCTACTTTTCGACGAGTTTCTTCATCAATGTCTTCGCGCAGAATTTCAATCAAGCGTCGCCGAAAAGCTGAAAGCTGCGCCGGAGCAGACTGAAAAAAATCAAAACCCGACCAACCTTCTCTTACTTTCCAACCCACCTCTTTTGATTCATCATCCTGGAAAAGCCCATCTTGAAAACATCTGCCTAAATCTAAAGCTTTATCTCCGATAACTGTTCCAAGACCGCTTGAAGCATATCTATCGAAATAAAAATACGGCAGATTTTGAATCGGAAAATCGGTGTCGGGCGCGTTGGCTGATTCTATCCAGCTTTTAAGATTAATGTCGTGCGTTTCGTTGATTTCGTAGCTCATAAGAGAATACTATCAATTACGAATTGCGAATTACGAATTACGAATGAAGAAAATATCTTCAAATTCGTAATTCGTAATTTAAATCAACCTGAACTATTTGAACATTGTGTTGAGCAGTCCGGCGAGACGAGCGCCGCCGGTTTGTAATTGTTGTTCGACAATCGGGTTGTTGGCATTGAAATAATCATCGCTCAGGCGATAGCAGCCCATTACCGGTTTGCCGTTTCTATCTGTCTGCGGCACGTTATCCTTTTTCATCACCTTACAGGCGGCATCGATTTTGGGCAGTTTTCCGTAAGCGTTCGTTACTGACAGATTGTATGACTCACCAGCCCACGACCGAAAATTTGCGGGCTGCGTTTGCAGGGTTTTCAGATTGTCCGGCGAAATATTTTTAACCAGAAACTGCGCGTATTGAGCTTCCGTAAATTTTTTGTTATCCATCGTGCGCCCGATAAAGCCTTCGTCCCAAACCGCGTGCAGCTCGTTCGCTCCGAAAGGCGTTGTCGCGACGCCGAACCACGTCACGAAGACGAGGTTTCCGCCCATATCGCCGACATCTTTCGGGTCATTGACGGATGCTTTGCTTTTTTTATCCGTCGCGCAGTGCATCGGCTGGTGAATGTCGCCAATAATATGGATAAAGTATTTCAACGCTTCGGCGCGGCTCGTCAGTTCTTCGCCGAATTCATGTCCTTTTACGGCGGGATTTTTAAAGTTTGCAAGAACAGGCTGAAATCTCTCAAGCGCCTGAATGGCGCAATCTCCGCGCTCGCTGTCCGTCCGGCAATCGCGCGCCGCGTCGTATGTAAAGAGCGTCGGATTTGCCGATGTCGCCATCACAACCGGAATATCGACAAAATGCCAGTTTGAAGTATACGGACGCTCGCGCTTGAGCGGCGGGTCAGCCCAGCTTGCGACACAAGCCAAGCCGTCGCTTAAAAGCGTATTTCCTTCGGGTATTGTCAGGAATGCGCTTCTTTTGAGCAGGGCAAGCACGTTCGGGCAATGTGTCTTGTAATAAGATTCGTTGTTGCCGGCATCGACTTTCAAAAGCTTGATTACCTCAATCCGCGCCGCAGGAGTGAGAAAACTGGCGGCAATCCTGACGGTAATGTGATGCCCTTCATCGCCCCACGCGAAAGCATTAACGGAAAGCGCGGCGATTAAAAAAGCGAATAAAAAAAGCCTGAAATGCGATTTGAAAAATTTCAACGACATGTTTTTCTCCTTTTAAGATTAAATTTAAGAACCGGAATCTGCGCAAAAATGCGGATTTGCATTAAAACAAAGCGCATTTGCACTAAAGCAGCGACAATTTACGGGTAAGCAATGACGACTCACATCAAAGCAATGACGACTTACATTAAAACAATGGTGATTTACATTAAAGCAATGACGATTTACATCAAAGCAATGCCCGCTTGCAGAACAGCAAAGACCATCTGCAAGCCAGCAAAGACAACTTACATTAAAGCAAAAACGATTTGCAGGTCAGCAATGAACGTTTACAGCGAAGCAAAGGCGGCTTGCATTCGCGCAAAGACCATTTTTAATTAAAAAACAGAAGGCGCGTCAGGAAAGACGAGGGATGAATAAGAAAAACTCTCCGGCTTTATTTATCCCTCATCCTTCATCCTTTTTCCTATGTCGTTCCGGCAAACATCCGCCGGTCGTTCGCCTCGTTGCTGTCCTTGACGTAGTATTCGTCCGACCACGTATCGTTTTCTACCAGCGACATGGCTTTCGTTTTATCTTTTGACGCCGCCGCTTTGGCGCGGAAATGATAATGCTCGAACATTCGCATAAACTCGGTCGAATAAATGTCGGCGGCAGCCGTATGCCCGCGTAAAATCAGCGAATTGGAATCGTTTGTAACCGTCGAATTATTCGAAAAATTCGCCGAGCCGGTAACGATAATCGGGTCAGAGCCGAACGGGTCAACCAGAATTATCTTCGAATGAATATGAATTCCGGCGTGATGAAAAGATTCTTTGCCTTCGAGCAGATTGCCCTGAAAATCGTGCAAAGGCGTCGCAAGCGTCGTCGCTACCGCAATCGAATCGTTCGGGTCGCCTTCGATGATGTGAACTTCCTCGCCTTTGCCGAGACTTCCCAATTTATCGAGAAGCATATAGCGCAAAACGTCGGAGCGCTTTTTCGCCAGCGCGACAAGGATAATCGGCGAAAGCGAAAACGGCGCGGAAACCATCAGGCATTTTGCGCCGTCGCACAAATTCGAATAAAGATGAAGCATCGTGTCGTGCTCCTGCGGCGAAAAAACGGGAATGATTTTGTGTTCTGACGGAAGCAGAATCGACATCGGCGTCAGCGCGCCAAGCTCGCGCTTCATCGTTATCGCGTCCGAATCGGCGTGAAGCAGCTTGAAATATTCGTCGTAAAGCAGCGCGACATCCGAATCATAAACCGCGTGCCCGACATTGAGCTGACCGTAAACGCCGCCGTCCGTCCAGTTTGTCGAGCCAGTCCAAACCGCCGTCGGAACTTGCTTTTTACCGTCGTTTTTCAGCAGAACGACGAATTTATTGTGCATAATCGCGCCCTGCGGATTAGCGCCGCGCGGTTTGCAGACGCTTTTCAAGCCTGCGGCGGCGAGCGTCGCGTCGTCCAATCCGGCGGCTTTAATCGCCGCGTCATTCTTGGCGGCTGTATGGTCTTTTTCACCCGTGTTGCGATGATGATAGGCGACCTGAACGTCAACGCCGCGCACGGCTGCGTCCTTGATGCCTTTTAAAAGCTCCGCCTTTTGAAATTCGTAAACGGCGGCGTGCAGAGCGTCGCCTTTTTCCGCTTTGCCGAGAAACGCGATAATCGCTTCTTCCAAGCCTTTCGAGAGCCAAATGCGCGCCGCCGCCGCTTCGGGCGTGTCCTCGCTGACATCTTTTACGTCTTTGAATTTTTGGTTGAAAGCGTCGCTTGCCGCCGCCGCGCGGTTAAAGAAAACGGCGGTTTCGTCCGAGTTCGGGTCTTCGGTCGTAATTTCGACTTCGACCGACAAATCGTCGCTGTTTTGCAGTTTTTTCGGCGTGCCGAACTGCGGAATCAATTTGTAGCGATAGCTCGTCGCCGGGTCGAGCGTATAATCGCCCCATCGAAACTTTTGCAGCGGCGCATCTTCGGTCGTCGAAAACTTCTGGTTTTTGCTGAGCGGCGCGCTCGGAAATCTGAGCATATTCGGCAGCCATCTGGTTATCTGTTTATTTTTTGGAAACGGGTTTGCCGCCGGTCCCAAATCCGTCCGCTGAATCGAAAATCCCAAACAGCCTTTTCGTTTATTTTCCTGTAAATCAAAGGCAAGAATAGCGTTTCGCGTTCCGGCAATGATTCGAAATGTTAATCCGTTTTTTGTTGTGCTGGCTTTCATATTAAACTCCTTTTATTCAAAATTAAATACATTCATTTCACCCTGTGGACCTACTAAATACGCGGAAAACTCCAACGGGTCAACATCCGGCGCGAGCGAATGTTTCTGTCTAATCAGGGACAAAATATCTTCCGGCAAATCCTTCTTTATCGAAAGAAATCCCTTCAGATTTTCCTTGTCGTCGTCGAGCAGTCTGACGCGCCTGTAATCGCCTGTTTTCAAATATTTCATCACGACCTGCTCCTTTTTCTCGGCTACCGTTCCGGTCGGCAAATCGCCGGAGCGCTCGACAAACATCCGGTCGGAATCGATATCGACGCCGAATTTTCGGAAAGCGTCCAGGAACAAATCCTTATCGTCGAAATCGCTCCGCGCGGTTAAAAATACAATCCGGCTGCCTTCGGATTTGGTCGTAATCAAATGCAGAATGTTTTTAAGCCTGCGAATAGTCGGCAAAATCGGCTTTGAAGTTTCCAGAAAATGTTCGGCGTTCTTAAAATCGCCAAAGTCGTAAGATTCGCCTTCGGCTAATTTATCCTCGTTAAACTGCTGGTTGGAAAGTGTCCGAACGAGCTTTCCGTCTTTCAACACTTTTACTTCGGCAAACGTGTGAAAAGTGGTTTCGTCAATATCGACAAATGTAATTCCGAAACCGTAAATATAAGGCGGAACGGCATCTTTCGCCTGCGCTGCGGTTTTGAACAAGCCCGAACCGACAAAATCATTTTCATCTTTGGGCGCGGGCGGACAAAAATAATAGCCGCCGTTTATCGTTTGAAGCACGCCTTTGGCATACAGCGCGTCGATGCCCGTTCCTTCCTGCGGAAAGTTCGGATTCATCTGCCACATATTCGTTACATGCTCGAACTGCTGCTGGATGCTTTTCATAAACGCCATAAAAATCAAACCGTTGACGGCGTTTCCGTCGTCGTCCACGCCGTCGAAAAACGGGTAAACGCGCCGCAGAAAACGCCTGTCCAAATCTTCGACGCCGAACATATCCGGTTCGGGGCGGCGCGGCTGAACTTTTCTGACGTGAGAGTTCAGCGGTCCGTCTTTGGCGTCGGTCGGATTCGGATAAACCGGCGTCATATTGTCGATTCCTTCCGTCTGGCGCGAGAGCGGTTTTCCGGTCGCCTTTTCTCGCCCGATGGCGTGTTCCTGCTCTTTGGTCGAAAAAGCTTCCCAAACCGGCATCATTTCGCGGATTTTCCGGTAAATCAGATACGAGCCGCCGATGCACCAATCAGGCTCGCCGCAGGTGTCGTCAACGAAGACGAGCTTTTCCAAATCGATTCCGGCGCGCAGATTGTCGATTCCGTCGTTGAATCTTAAAAATTCCCGCTTGTCCGGTCGGTTGAATCCCTGCTGGATGTCCACGACTTTGAAAACTTTTCTGCCTTCGGCTTCCGCATTTTGTTTCCAGAATTCTTTGTTGATATATTCGGCGATATATCTCGATATGGCAACGTTTACATACGGATGGTCGCTGGCGACGACGATAATCAAATCAGTTATCGAACCGGCGGCGCTGAAATTGTCGCCCGGAAACTTCGGCGCGAGCTTGAGATTTTTCGGTCGGCGAAAGCTCAAATCAAAACGGTCGTAACCGGATTTGTCGGTAAACAGAGTCGAGCCGAAACCGATTGTTACCGTTACGCGATACGAAGTCGGAACTCTTCCGAATTCGAGCGGCAGCATATGACTGCGCGACGGTTTTTTTTCCATCGATTCAAAAGCGTATTTGGATAAAATTTTCAAAAGCCTTTCGAGTTCCCGCGCATCTTTCGTAAACACGTTCGCCTGGATGATTGCAAGAAAATCCTGCTTGGCGACCAAGCCTTTGTACTCGTTATATTCTTCCGAATTTTCCAAATCCGCAGGCGGAAGCAAAGGAAAATGCGGGTCGGAAATTCCGCTTTGATAGAGCGATTCGTGAAACGGCAGCGGTTTGGTTAAAGATTTAAAGTTGCTCATAAATTTTAGATAAACTGCGGTCTTCGCCGGTGTTGTTCCTGGTGCGCCGGGAAAAGCGTAATGAAAAATTCCGTCCAGCCGCCCATTCTGACTCTGACCAAATCGAACTCGTCGGGATTTGTTTGCGCGGCGAGAAACGTCTCGGGGTCGGCGACCGTTACGGTCAGCATATTGCTGCCTTGTCCGGCGGCAAAATTTCGCAGAATTTCGACCAGCGCGTTTTCGTCGAAATCTTCGCGGATATTAAAATCCGAAGGCGCGCCGTCCGAAAGCAGGTTGACCGCGTCCTCCGAATAGCTTTTCAAGCCGTCCATAAATTTTACGGCGCATTTCGCCTGCGAATTCCCGTTGTTTTCGATTATCGGATTTTCGTCCGAATGCAGCGGCGCGGGCGAAAAATCCGAAGAAATCGGGTCGAAAGCGTATCTTCCGTCTGCCGTCGCGCCGACAAACGAGCCGCCGAAATTATACTGCTCGAACGTGCCGACGCCCGGCGCGAGAAGAATCTCAAACGGGAAGCCTTCTTCGGAATAAGTTTTTCGCAGCCTTTCCCAATCGTCTTCGTGAACCGGATGAGTTTTTGCTTCCTGAAGACTTTCGTAAAATCGGTCGATTAATTTCCACGCGATTTCATCGACTTCCTTTATTCCGCGCCCGAATTTCGGCGAACCGACGCACAAAGCCCGGATTTCGGCAATTCTTTCCTTCGCCGGTTTTAACCCGACAACCTCCTGATTTCTGCCCCAATTCATACGCAGGCAAGCCGCAAGCTCCTGAAGCGTAAACTGCTTTTCGTCGAAAACGAGTTTTTTTATTACATAGAGCGAATCGGCGGCGGTGCTGATTCCCGTCATCAAAGGAGAAAATATACGGTAACGAGCTCCGCCGCCCGCCAAATCGCGACCTTTATCGACACACCCGCTGACGAGTGCCGAGAGAAGCGGCGACGGCGAAACGTTTTCCTTAATACCGTATTGCGCGAGGATGCCCTGCAAAAATTTATGACAGCCGAGCGAGATGTGTTTTTCCAGAATCGCCCAGAAGTCTTCGAAACTATTGATTTTCGCGGCTTGATTCGTTCGATAGCTTCCTTTGCTTCCGCGTAAGTAAGTCGAGCCGGACGAGCCGAAACCCGCGCCGCTGTTCATGGCTTTTTCAAGAACGTCCAGCGCGCCGACAAAGCCGAAGCTGAACTCGGTTTCGCCCGCGAAAAGAGTTTCGTAACAACCGTCGCAGGCGTAATTTCGCGCGCTTTTCAGCTCGACCGTGCCGCCGGTTTTATATTGAAGCGCGGGAATGATTTTATCGTCGTTCATCAAAATCGGGTGCGCTCCGCCGCTTAAAATCGTTCGCGCGGCGGCGCGGAGAAGCTTGTCTCCGGTGTTGGAATGAACTCTTAAATCGAGCGTCGGGCTGTTGAGCGGCAGTCTTCGCGCCGCTTCGAGACACATAAACGTTACGTCGTTGGTCGCGTCAGTAGCCGCTTCGTCGTTATTCGCTACAACGCCGCTGATTGTAATCTGCTGCATCCATTGATTTATCAGCGCGCCCTGGTCGAAATTGCTCGGTCCGCCGCTTCCAAGCAAAGCGCCGTCGGACGACGTAAACCTGTCCTCGACAAATCTTCTGTTTAGAACTACTTTTTCGTCGAGTTTTATCCAGAAACAGTCAATCGCTTCCTGCGCCTGCGCCGGAGTTATACGGTTTTGGGCAATATCGTCGGCGTAAAACTTAGAAAGTATCTGGTCAAGTCTTCCGATTGAAGTGATTTCGCCGGTAAAATGCAGGGCGCAGTGCATTATGTAAATCGTCTGCAAAGCGTCCATAAAAGTTTCGCACGGCTGTGCCGGACATTTTCTCAATCTGTCCGAAATGGCTTGCAGATTCTGATGTTTTTCATCGTTCGGATGGAATCTTGCCGCCATATCTTCGGCTAAATCGGCGTAAGCATTTACGTAAAACAAAACGCCTTCGAGCGCGTCGATGACAGATTGATGAAATTGAAATTTTTTGTCGGTCCGGCTTTTGATTGCCGCTTGTTTCTGCTGGCATTCTTCCAATATTTTGATAAGCCCGTTTTCCAAAACGTATTGGTGGTCGGGAACGATATGACCGAACGGCGACCATTCGTTGAAATAGCGCAGCTCCCAGAACAAAGCTTCTTCTTCGGTCAGATAACGCATCAGCTCTTTGCCCTGCCCGACCGAATAAGGCGGCGGGGTTCCGACTATCAGCTCGTTCGGATTGATTTCCATACTGCCCGCTTTTTCGCGCACATCAGGGGCGCAGATAATTTCGAGCATTTTTTTTATGGCGAGAGCTTTGCGCTCGGCGACGGACAAGGATTTTGTTTTTTCGTCTTTAAAGTAGTCGAAGAGATGCCCGAACTGGTCGATTTCAAACCATCTGTGTTTGGAACGCCATTTTTCAAATGTGTCCTGAAGAAGCAGGCATACGCGGGGCGAAGGCTTATCTTCGTGCCCGGCGGGCAAAGACTCAAGAAATTGCCAGTAGGATAAAATATTTTTGTGCATAAAGAATATTCAGGCGCGCAGTTTTGTGATTTTTCGAAAAATAAAAAGCGGTTATTCGCGTTCGCCGCGCCCTTTAACCGGCTTTAATAATCTCTATTGTAAACGTTTAATTTGCAGGAGTTTCGCAACATAGTTCCGGTTAAAAAATTATTTGATTCGTCTCTTTGAAAGACAGTTCAGCAATCCACAATTTAATCCGCCTTCAGAACAATAATCTCGTTCGCCGGCAAAATTAATTTTTGTGTTGAAACGCGCCCGTCCGCCCGCGCTTCAACCATTCTTTTTGATTATCTTGTCAGGTATTTCAAGAGAATAATAACATGGAAATCTGCTTTGTCAATAAATATTTTAGTTTGATAATGAGGCAGATTGCGGGACAGGCGCAGAAACACGCGCGAAATAAATGTCTACAGCGCGGCACACCTATTTCGCGCGCGTTTCTGCTATACGGTGAATTATAACAAACCGATTTCCTGCAAATCGGCAATCGGTTCTTCAAATGAGCAGGAGCCGAACGAGGTGATGTTTTTCTCGCGCAGGAGTTTTAGCTGGGATGTGTTTAAAAAATGTTCCTGCCGCCAGAGAACGCCGTTTTCTTCAAACTCGAAGCTTTCTTCAAATTCGTCTTCCAAAAGCTCTTCCAGAACGGCAGGCTTAAATCCGGCGCGGGCAAATCCGGCGGCGAGAAACACGTTCAGAAAGCCGTTCATCGTTCCTTCCGGCGCGTTTGCTTCATACGTCAGAGGCTTAAAACATCTGACCGGATGATGAAGTCCGGCGGTCGCCTTAAACGGAACGTTTGCGGCGATACAGGTGCGGATAAAACGCACAATCATCTTCGCGGGCGGGAAAGCTTCGGGCGTTGTTCCGCCGGTGCGAATCTTAGCCCGCTGATTTTTAAGCGCCAGATTTACGGTTAATTCCGCCAATTCAGCGCCAATCGGAATCTCGAAATACGATTGAAATCCATCCGGTATCGCTTCCGCGATTTTTTCGATTTGCGAAGCATCGTCGGCTTTGACTTCGATGGCGTCGATAACGGCTCGCGGCGTGTGTTCGGCATTAAATTTTTCGATTTTGCGAATTGTCTCGTGAATATCTTCGCTTGCCAGGACGCTTAATTTCCAGCTTTCAGCGTCGCGCGAGATAAAATCAGCGGCGCTTTCCAAAAATTCGTCCAGACGACTGACCGGAACGATAAAACGCCCGAGCATCCATTTATAATTGCTGTTTTTATAAGTCGCGTAATTGATGACGGCTTCCGGCATCGAAAGCGCGGCGGGCGGGAAAAGTCCCGCGTAATCGACAATTTCGGAAAGCAGAATGCGGACGGATTCTTTGATATTTTCGCTCATTCGATTTCTTCAACCGGAAAAGGCAGAATGTTTTCGGGAAAAACTACGTCCTGATAAAGTTCCGATAATTCAAGCTTACAGTCAAGCGATTCGACGCGGAATTTGTCCTCAACCGCGTTAAATTCATGGTTGAGCCACGAATTGTCCGACTGCTTGACGAACTGCGAAACGTGCGGTCGGTCTTGAGCAATCAGCAGATATTCGGTGAAGCTTTCAATCGATTTGTAATAAGTAAATTTATAACTGCGGTCGAAAACTTCAGTCGATTCGGAAAGAATTTCAACGATTAAAGATGGATTTACGAAAAGTTCCTGGTTGCCGAGCTTTTCAAATTTCGCCTCGCCGCACAGCGCGGATAAATCAGGGTAGCGATAAGGCAGATAACCGGGAACTTTGACGCGCATATCGGAAGGAAAGATGCGACAGCCCTTTCCGCGAAGTTGATTGCCAAGCGCGAGAAGCGCATTAAATTGAATTTGATTATGATTCGGGCTTGCTCCGGCAAGCGTAAAAATATGCCCGTCCCAAAACTCGATTTTTTCCTCGCTTTCGTGGTCGAGTTCGAGATATTCTTCGAGCGTGTAGATTTGCTTTTTTAGCGATAGCATAATTACATCTTAAAATTCTTTTTCAGCTTTTGCCAGACTTCAAAATATTCGTGCTGAAGCTCGGACGCCTCCATCGCAAAGCGCGTCGGGCGGATTATATAACGAGATTCGAACATAAACGCGAGCGTGTTTTCGAGCTTCTGCGGTGTAAGCTCGGCGTTTGAAGCTTTTTCAAATGCATCGAGGTCAGGTCCGTGCGCCGACATCTGGTTGTGAAGCGAGCCGCCGCCCGCGACAAATCCTTCTTCCTTCGCATCGTATTGCCCGAAAACCAAACCCATATATTCGCTCATAATGTTGCGGTGATACCACGGCGGGCGAAACGTATTTTCGGCGACGAGCCAACGGTCGGGAAAGATGACGAAATCGCAGTTTGCCGTTCCGATTTCTGATGAAGGCGAAGTTAAAACCGTGAAAATCGACGGGTCGGGATGGTCAAAACTAATCGAGCCGATGGTATTGAATTTTTGCAAATCGTATTTGTAAGGCGCGTAGTTTCCGTGCCACGCGACGACATCGAGCGGCGAATGGTCTGTCTCGCAAGCCCAGAGATTGCCGCCGAATTTGGCGACGATTTCCATTTCGCCTTCCGCATCTTCAAACCACGCGACCGGCGTTTCAAAATCGCGCGCATTTGCCAAGCCGTTCGCGCCAATCGGACCTAAATCGGGCAGCCGAAACTGCGCGCCGTAGTTTTCGCAGATATAGCCGCGCGCCTGTGCCTCGCCGAGCGCGACACTGAATTTCAGCCCGCGCGGAATGACGGCGATTTCGCCCGCGCCGACGCGCATTGCGCCAAGCTCGGTTAAAATTCCGATGCGCCCCAATTCCGGCACAATCAGCATCTCGCCGTCGGCGTTGTAGAAAAAACGCCCGCTCATCGAACGGTTGGCGCGATAAATGTGAATCGCCATTCCGGTTTGCGCGAACAAATCGCCGTTTCCGGCAATCGTCGTCAAACCGTCAATAAAATCGGTTTCCGCATCGGGAATCGGCAAAGGATTCCAGCGCAGTTGATTCGGCGTCGTAACAATTTCGTCAAACGGCGAAGATTTCAGCAGTTTATTATCAATCTGCCGAAAAGGTTTGTGCAGAACCGACGGGCGAATGCGATATGTCCACGTTCTTTTGTTGTGAACGCGCGGCGCGGTAAAAGCCGTTCCGGAAAACTGTTCGGCATAAAGTCCGAGCGGCGCTTTCTGCGGCGAATTTTGCCCGGCAGGCAGAGCGTCCGCAACCGCTTCGGTCGCAAACTCATTGCCGAAACCCGTTTGATATTTCAATATCTCAGCCATTAATTTTTACAAGATTTTCAAGTTCAAATTCCCTGATTACCGCGTCGAAATAAACGCAATCGTTCGGACGCGTCGTAACATTCGCCTGAAAATCGTCGCGGCAATGCGTATTGCAGAAACCGACGACAAAACCTTTGTAAGCCGTCAGCGAATCCGCTTCGACACGCTTGCCCGAACGTGGGCAATATTTATTGATTGGCTTTTCCATTAATTATAAATTTCCGCGCCGGCGCTGTTCTTCTTCAATCGAGACAAACAATGCTTTGAAATTTCCTTTGCCGAAGCCTTTGCATCCTTTTCTCTGCAAAATTTCGTAGAAAACGGTCGGTCGGTCTTCGACGGGTTTTGTAAAAATCTGCAAAAGATAGCCGTCTTCGTCGCTGTCAACGAGAATTCCGAGACGTTTCAAATCGTCGATGTTTTCGTCAAAGCAGCTGACGCGGCTCGGCAGTTCTTCGTAATACGAGTCGGGAACGGTCAGAAATTCGACGCCGTTTTCCATTAATATTTCGACCGATTTAATAATGTCTTTGCACAAAAGCGCGATGTGCTGCGCGCCTGCCGAACGGTAAAAATCGATGTATTCCTGAATCTGCGACTTTCCTTTTTTGCTTTCGGCAGGCTCGTTTATCGGGAATTTGATATTGTGCCCGCCGTCCGACATTACGATTGACATCAGCGCGGAATATTCGGTCGAAATGTCGTTGTCATCAAACGTGATATAGCGGAAAAAGCCGAGAACGTCGCGGTAAAAATCGCACCACTCGTTCATTTTTCCAAGCTCGACATTGCCGACGATATGGTCAACCAGAACGATTCCGGCGTCTTCGCCTTCCAGTTTCTGCTCGACAAATCCGGGCAGAAACGTGCCCGAATAGTTGTGCCCGTTATTATTGTTATACGAAACGAACGAGTGAATCGTGTCGCCGTATGTGTGAATCGCCGCCTTTCGAACCGAGCCGTGTTCGTCTTTCCAGTCGTGCGGCTCGATGTAGGCGCGCGCGCCTCTGCGAATCGCTTCATTAAAAGCGTGGTCGGCGTCTTCGACCTGGAAAGCGATGTCGCGCACGCCGTCGCCGTGAAGCTTGATGTGTTCTGCCGCCGGATGTTCGGGATTAAGCGGCGTCGTCAAAACAAAATTAACGCGATTCTGCCGCATCAGATACGAAGTCGTTTCGCGGTTACCCGTTTCCAGCCCCGAATAAGCCGCGCGCGAAAATCCGAACGCCTTTCGATAATAAAACTCGGCTTGTTTGGCATTGCCGACGTAAAACTCGACGTGATGTATTTTTTTTAGTCCTAAGGGATTTTTTTCGTCTGTCATAATTGCCTCAATATTAATGTAAAAATTTTCTAAAAACTCTTTCTTGTTCGCACGGAATTCTCCGAAATGACCGTAAAAGCGTTTTCGAGTTCCGTTTCGTGTTTGAGGACGGCGAGTATCGTTTTTTCAACTTTCTCCGTCAAACTCAAACCGCTCAGGCGCAAAAGAATTACGCCGTGAGACTGTAAGCTGAATCGAAAAACCAATTCACCGAAATCAGTGTCGTAAGTTAAAACAACTGCTTTTTCATCTACGGCAATTTGCAGAATTTCGTCGTCCGCAATGCCGGTATAACTTTCACTGGCAGATACGACATCGAAATTTGCTTCTCTTAACGCCTCGACAAAACCGCGTTCGATGTTTTCGTCTGCCAGAAATTTCATACGGATGCCAACGGATAAACCGTTTCAAGACTCAGAGATTTTCTGGCAAAATCCACACACGCCAAAATCTGCTCGCGCGACAGATGCGGATAAGACGATAAAATCGTTTCAACCGTTTCACCTTCGGCGATTTTCCCCAAAATCAATTCGACCGTAATTCGCGTTCCCTTTATGACAGGCTTGCCGAACATTATTTTGGGATTTGATTCGATTAAATTTTCCATATCTCCAAAATGCTGCTTTTTGCCGAAACTCTCGATATACTTGCGCGTTACGTCTTTCAGATATTCATAAGACGGAATTACATACAAAACCGCCTGCATTTCAGAATAATTGAAAGGCGTGTTGATAGCTTCCTGCAAATCGAACGTTCGACGCTCAACTTCGTCGCCGAATGCGTGTTCAAGCTCTCCGAAGCTCGATAAAAGTCCCGCGCCGTAGGCTTTTAACTCGCCGTTTTCTTCAATCAAGCCGAATTCGACCGTGAACCAATAAAGCCTGCCGAGGTGTTCGAGCTGCTCGTCGGTTGCGATGCGCGCGCCGTGCCCGATAATTTGCGAAAAATCGGCGAAATCGCGGTTTGTAAACATCGGGATATGCCCGATTGCTTCGTGAACGATGTCGGGTTCCGGCGTGTATTCGGGACGCGAATGATGTCGAATGTATTGCGTCGAAAGCATCGTTCGATAAGAAAGCCAGCTTAAAAAACCGCGTGTTTCGACCAAGCCTTCAATCGGCGCGAGGCGGAAATTTGAAAGTTCTTTCAGACGACGATTCATTTCCGAAAGCTGCGGAATTCTATCGTTGCTGATGCCGAGATTTTTCTTTGCTTCGAGATAATACCGCGATGCGCGACGCGATTGAATTTCTTCGAGCCGGTTGGCGACGATACGCCAGATATTCTGCTCTTCTTCCGTGTATTCGACATCGGTAATTTTGCCGGTTTCACGAAACTTTTTTGACAGGCTCGCAATATAATTGCGCCGCTCAAGATATTTTTCGTCGCTCGCTCCCGGGTGGTCGATATGAAGCTGGTGAATATCTTCGAACTTCATGTCCAGAAAGTCGGGTAAATCTTCGTCGTTTACTTCAAAGTTTGAAACGCTAAAAGCAGGCTCGGTTTTGGTCGCAACGTCATCGGTCAACATTTTTTTAATTCTCCTTTTCAATTCGATGCTTACTTTAAATTACTAGTTACACAAATTCTTTATTGTAATCGAAACAATAAATATTTTGAATAGATAAAATTCGTTTCTTTGATAGAAATTCTTTAGATTCCCGGTTTGTTTCGCTATTTTGCTTTAAAATTTAAAGAGCTTGGAATTATTTCCGGCAGCAGACGATGAAATGTATTTTGCTTATTCGAATTCAACCCGCCCGCTGCCGCAGACGATTCCGACAAAAAAATGATTGACGAAATTGACCGGAAAATACTTAAAGAATTACAGATTAATGCGCGAATCAGCTTTGCCGAACCGGGTCGCCGCGTCGGTTTGACAACGCCTGCTGTCATCGAGCGAGTCAGAAAGCTTGAAGACGCGGGCATAATTACCGGCTACGCGGCGGAAATCGATACGGCAAGAGTCGGACTTCCGAACCCGTTAAGCAAAGAATAATTGAGCAAAAAAATAAAATTTAACCTAAGCAAAAGGCTTCACATGATTCGTCTATAAACCTTTGGAGAGGGAAATAAATATATAGCGGTAAGTGAATTAAAAATAATAAAACAGGAGCAATTATAATAATTATGGGCGAATCATGGCTTGCGAAAAAAACAGTTACAGGCAATTTGAGAGATGCGGACGCGCAAAAAATAAAATCTTTTTCATTCGGCGGAATCGGTTTCGATGCCAAAACTTTTCCGATTTTAGCCGGATTTATCGACAGAGGTAAAATCAAGGTCGAATACGACTCGGCAAAAGACGGATTGGCTGAGTATGACTACTCGACAAACACTATTGTCCTCGGTTTTACATGGGCGGTTGACGAGGTTAAAAACGCATTGATTATTCACGAATGCACACACGCCGTTTACGATGTGGCGAACTCTAAAATGACGACGGCTATTTCCGAATCAATCGCGTATATCGTTCAGTGTCAATATCTTATAATAAAACGCGGCGAAGGCGGCAAACGTCTGTCGAGCAACAATGCGTCAAAAGATTCGGTGTTTAAACTTGCGTGGGGCATCGCGGCAGAGCTTCAGGTAAACGGTAAAGCGCCGAGCAAAAGCGACCAGGCGGCATTGCAGTCGGCTGTTTCTCAGCACCCGTTTTATATGGGAAAATCAGCCGGAGACGCGGGCTTTAACGGCGTATAAATCTGAATCGATAATTTCCTGTCAGAAGGCGGCAAGATTGAGCTATCTGGACAAATAAAAATGCCAGAGCAGTCTTGCCGCCGCGGCGCGTAATGGCTTCCAGCGTTCGGCAATAACTTGGAATTCTTCCGAGCCGGGCGCGTGTTCGAGATTTTTTAAACGTTTCCAAGCGACGTGCAGCGCCAAATCGCCTTTCGGCATTACGTCTGCGCGGCTCATCGCCATCAGAAGATATATATCCGAAGTCCAATCGCCGATGCCTTTTATCTTTTTTAGCTCGTGTTTTACTTCCGCGTCCGAAAGATTTTCAAGCGATTTCAAATCCAGGCTTCCGTCCAGAATCGCTTTCGCCAATTCTCTTGCGTAAACAATTTTCTGGCGTGAAAAATATGCCGCTTTCAATTCTTCATCCGTCAACGCCAAAACGCCTTCGGGCGTAATCTCGCCGAGCTTTTCCTTCAATTTATTAAAAGCCGAAAGCGCCGACGCGAGCGAAACCTGTTGTTCCAGAATTATATGAATGAGCGTGGCAAAATTCGCTTCGCGTTTCCAGAGCGGAGGCGTGCCGTAGGTTTGAAATATAAAAGCCAAATCCGCATCGGTTTTTGCCAGTTTCGCGCACGCGGCGGCGAGATTTTCTTCGTTGAGTGTCTTCAAAATTATTAATCCTTATTGCAAAATAATTTATTAAATTACAAGATTAACACAATGAAGCCGCTTGTTTTGATTTTGCTTTTTCTGTGTTTGAACGTGGTCGGCGCGGCGCAGGATTTGTGCGTTTTAGAATCGAAAACAGCGCCGGTTTTGCTTAATCTCAAACTGCAAATGTCGCCTGAACAAGCTCAAAGCGTTTTAGGTCGGGACTTGAAAATTAAAATCAAAAAAAGCGGCGAACGCACATTCTTTCAAAATTTTATCGAGAAAAAAGCGCCGCAAACTTTGCCGGGAGTTCGGGCTTTGTACCTTAGATTTTTCGACCGAAAGCTTTATCAAATCGAGATATTTTACGAAAACCGGAGCGATTGGCGGACATTGGAAGATTTCACCGCTCACGTATCCGAAAATTTAAATCTGTCCGCCTCGTCGTGGCAGACGGCAAAAGGCAGAAGCGAGATAAAATGCGCCGCAGTTTCGCTCGTCGCGGATAATGTTTTGAATCCGCGAATCGAAATGACCGACGAGATGATTCGGGCGCGGGTTGAAGCAATTCGACAGAAGAAATAACGATATGAAGGAAGCAGGAAATTAACCACAGATAATTAATTTTTTTCTTATCCGTGTGCGTCTGTGTTTATCTGTGGACAAAACTTCTCTCTGTCTTTGCGGTTAATCTTTCTTCACCAAATCGAAGCGACTGCCGATTCGTTAAACTCAATCGACGCGCCGTTCGGCAAAATGTGAATAATTTTTGATGCGCCTTTCGCTTTCAGCATCGGCGCGAGCATTCCGACGCGATGACAATTTGCGCGAGGGCTTTTATGTTTGGTCAGAGGATAAGACTCCGAGCACATAATCGCGGTTTTCATTTCCGCCGAGATTTCCAGAATTCTTTCGACGCCGCGATTTAAATCTTCGGGAATCGGCTTGATTTTCCCGCCCGTTTCGGGCAGATGCTCGTAACCAATGCCGTTTTCGAGCAAGTTTGCCTGCAAAACCATCCCGTTAAACTGCACCCAGCGCGAACGCGCGACGCTTCGGACATCGCACACTGTTCTTTTTCGCATAAGTTTTCCGTTTTGGAAAACTTATGCTTCCCATTAATGAGATTCGAAAACAATTTTTGACTGCTTAATAGAAGATTAGAATTTCTCGCTTTAATTTATGCCCAAAGATTTTCTTAATTCGATCAAAAATGCTAAGTCATGTACGCGATTAAATGATGAGGTTAGTAGATGAGAAACCTTATCTCGACTGGGATAAATTCCTTTCGAGTGAAGATCCAAAACTATTTTTCTAATCATTTCGTGTCGCTCTTTTCTCCTCTGCAAACTCATATTTTTGGTAAATTGCCGATAACGCTCTGATATTTGATAACAAATTTCAGAATTGCATTTATACAAAAAACTGCTACAGACATTTAGGCTTTTTGAAATAGATTCAAGGGTTGGAGGTGGATTTTCTGTCAGCGCAATCTGTAAAGCTTTTGAAACAATTTCAAATCTAGGATTGTATTTCTTAAACCTAATTGAAATAGCTCGGCAGAGTTCTGGAAAACGTTCGCTAAAACCGGAAGGATCTTTATATCCTAACCTCTTTGCAATTGTTTGTAATGGCAAGGGAGGAAAATCACTAAGAGTTTTTATTAACGACTCTTCAAGTTTTTTGTTTAGTTCCTTAAGGTATCTTGAATGCTTCTCAACTAATTGTTTACTAAGTTCCGGACACCTATTTCTGACAGCAGCACCATTTGTATAACCTAGCCTTTCTGCTACTATCCGAAGAAAAGGTGGCGGTGTTTCCTTCAAAGCCAAATAAAGTTCTTTTTCAATTGCCTCTGTATCATGCTTTTTAAGCGGCGGACGCTTTCGAGGATTGGCTGACCTATTCCTCGCTGTAATCTGCTTACACAATTCGGCATTTGCTCTACGCAACACGGTTGTTGATGAAATCCCATGCTCTTGCGCCAGATCGTCAAGCGAGGGGGTTTGGGGATCTATAAGAGCTTTATTTAATATTTTTAATTTATCGTTTCTGTCGAGTTTTCGAGGAAATTGAATTTTAGGTAAGACGCACTGAGCGGGTAACTTCTGCAAAAATAACATTTCCACAGGAATATTTAAGTTTTTGACTATTTTAGTTAGACTATCAAGTTGTACGTGCCGCTTTTTCTTAGCAAGTTTATGAATAAGAGAACCTTCTACTTCCAAAAATCTACCGAAAGCATTTAACTTATTGTTTGTCGTCGACTGAGCACAATACAAAAAATTATAGTTAAAGATTTCATTCTTTACGGTTTTTTTTGATTTGGAAGTTAAAACAAGTAATTCCCCGACTATGGATGAAACTTGTAATTCAGTTTCATAATTAATAGTTTGAGCTGGTGAGTCGCAAATCGTAGTTTCAAATTTAGCTCCGAGCCATCTTCCACAGCGATAACAATGACCGGGGCGAGCTTTCGGGGTGAGAACAGACGATTCTTTATTACAAAAAGGACAAATTGAAATAAGTGGCAGCTTATGTTTAACACAAACAATTACAAATTTTATCGCCCAAAGTAAATGTTCATAAACTATCCCGGAAGATTCTTTATCTTCATAAAAACATTGCGGACACCACGCGCGTTTGAGTCGCAGAAGAAATCGGGTTGATATGACTTCTTTCCAAGGCAATAACGTCAAATATTTAAGATTTTTTTGTAGTGTAAGCCTCTCAAGTGCCACAACAAAGTCGGTTGCAATTTTCTTTGTACCATTTACTGCTTGAATAAATTTTCTAATTCTAAAAAGTATTTGCGAGTCCTGCCTCTGTCCTTTAGCCGTCAAATAATGACGATTCAACTTTGGCACTAACTCTTTGGCAAATAATTGTCCCGTTGAAACATTGTGGCTTTCTGCTAGCCGAGCTACATAACCTGTCAGGCTTTCCATATAAGGAGTTTCAATCCCCATTGGAGTTAGGCAGTAAAGACGGCTTGATTGTTGCAACTGTTTTTGCTTAAAAATTATTCTCTTATATGGACTTTGCATATAACACTTAGATTTGATTTATAAGCTATAAGGCATTTCTAATGACATTTTAGCTGTCTAAATAATCATTTTTAGTCGTTGGAAATTCAGTCAGTTGGTATGGATAATATTTGTTGAATTTTTCGCAGAATATCGCTAGCCGGTTTATTAGATATACGACCAGGCTTAGTCATTAACCATCCTACCTGCTTTTGCGAAGGATAAATGCCGTTTTTATGAAGTTCAAAAGCTATTTGTCTTATTTCTTCACTAATCAATAATAGTTGAGCTTTTCTGAGCTTTTCCTTATAAGCTTTGTGATTTCTTGTAATTTCCTGACATAGCGTTGGAAATAAGTTATAAAGAGTTGGAATGCATCTGTTTACTCGTCGTGAAAGTGCGGCGACCGACGGAGGCGGATATTCATTTAATGCAGATATTATTTTAGCCCAAAAATTATGCCGCTCAATTTCTTTGTGGTTGTTGTAATGCTCTTTTAACTGTGAACAAAGATCAGGAAAGTGTCTTTTAAAGCACCCAACGTCATGACCAAAATTTTCAGCCAATTGTTTTAATGAAGGAACATTAGATTTTTTTTCAATAGCAACTTCTAATAATTGCCTCATCGCAGTTAGATCAATAACTCTTTTACCATGACTTTTTCTTGGGAGGGGGCTGAAATCTCTTTTTTTCAATATGTTGGGATTTATAATATTACTCATCACAAGTTGTTCAAACGGCAGGGTGAGCTTTAAGCAAATTTGTGCCAATAGATCAAGTCGAAATAAATTTGTTCTGTTGCGCCAATTATTAATTATGCGGGGAGAAGTATTTATCAGTCGGACAAATCTAGAAATTTTTCCATCCGCAAAATGGTTAATGCAAACATCAATATTAGTTGCGATATTTCTCTTCATTTGCAAAGATGTTATATCTTGGCTTTCCGCTAAAACCCTACTGATAGATTTGGAAATCGATATTTGAACATTCTCATCGGACCAATCTCTCGGAGTTTCTAAATAACCGAGCCACTGTTTACAGTAATAACAAAATCCTGCTCTCACACTTGAAGCTAAAATCGGTTGCTTCTCTTTATGACAGTTATTGCAGATGCGCTCTAATCGAACTTTGTGAACCGGACAAAAGATAACTGCTTCCAACCTCCATAGAAGAGACTCATAAGTTATTTCTTTATTAATTTTAAGCGCTTCAAAACAGGATGGACACCAAACACGTTTGTCTCGTAGTAAATTTCTTGTAGAAAAAAGTTGTTTGAACGGTAGCATAGTTAGTAAATGCAGATTTGGTCTGAATGTTAATTTTCCCAAAGCTTGAGTCCAAGCAACCGCTGTCTCTCCAGTGCTCTCTATTGATCTGATAACTCCAAGCATACTTCCGCTATTAACTTTACGACTACGAGCTGGAGTTAAATACTTTTTTCTTAATAACGGAGAAATTTCCTGCGCGATTAAAACACCTACTGTTACACAATGCGCTTCTGCCAATCGGATAATATAACTGGAAAGACTTTCAACCATTGGAGTGCCCAGTCCAATTGGAGACAAAGAATAGAGTCGGCTGCTCTCTACCTTTGCTTGGGAGTTAAAGTTGATTCTTTTTAATGGACTAAGCATTCTCATTACGATACCGTTCCGATTGGATCGCGCGTCGGATTCCGCTTTCCGACTGAATATCGCGGTTTTTTTTGGCTCTTGCTTTTCGAAGATTTTGTTTTGTTACCTAAATTATTGCTATGCGAGCGATTTTGTCCGCGGCTTTTTATTGACTGACCATCTTCATTATCGGTTTTATTATCTTCATCTTCGATTTCATCATCTTTACCGATTTTTTCGAAGAAAGAATCTTCGTCTTCCTGGATGCTTTCATTCATCTTGCTTGCCTGAAGAAAAGTAAAAGGAACTGTTTCGCGTAGATGTCGGTATTTCAAAGAGCCTGATTTAAGTAATGCAATGTTTACGGCTGATAACAGCCAGTCATATAAATTGCCAACGCAGCCAGCCGTTCTCTCATAGAGATAATCGGAGTGAGACATTAGGTCGAATTGTTTTTCAAAAGGTAAATTATTTTGAAATGATAAAATAGTATTTCGGAAGTTAATTAAATCTTCACCCGTATTTGCATATCGTCTAAGATGAATTATTTTGCTACGACGCATCAATTGATCGCTCAAATCCAGTAGGTCATACATCTCGTATGTGCCATATAAACAAATCAACACTTTCGATAAATTAGCGAGCGACTTTAGCCAATCCATAAGCTCTTCAATTGACATACCAGCAAGATTCATCAAATGCTGGGCTTCGTCAAATGCCAGGAAAAACGGTTTTCTGTGTTCACAGCATTTTTCCAAGGCGTATCGTAATTTAAAGATTGTTGTGTGAGTCCCAATTCTAATTTGATTATCGTCTGTTTGATAGAAAGTAACATCGCCGTAAACTATTTTTTTATCAATCAACGGCTCTTCCAAACTGCGAAGCAAACGAAGATAAATATCTCCGACAGAAGGCTTGAGTCTATCCTTTGCGGGAACTTCAATCCACGCGACCGGAATTCTTCCTGGATCTGTATGTTGCTGTGGCTCCCAATAGGACTTTACTTCGTCTTCAATCCATCTACGCAGGAATGTTTTTCCAGACCCGGGCGGTCCTATTACAAAAACCAATTGTTTTCCAGAAGGGAACAATATTGTTTGCCGCAACTTATTGAAAGAACTTTCAATTATTGGGTGGGCAACGGAGTATTCTTGAAAATACTTGAGACGTTCTTCTATTGGTTCATTCAATAAAGAGTGCGGAAATGTATCTTCTGGAGTGAAATCAGACATAGCTTATCTGTTTTTATTTTGGTTGAATGCCCTCCGAAAAGTTTTATGGATTTGAATTTCGGAATTTTGTATTTCAGTTGCCATATCCGTTTCGGTTTCAGAATCTTTCGGTTGATTTATGACATTGGAATCCAGCAAATGACTTCTGCTGGGGCTTAGTTTAATTCCACGTTGCTCGGCACTTTTTCGGAATTCATTGTCTTGCAGATGTTGCTTCTCTAATTTTTCAACAGCCTCCCGGCGGGCATGTTTTTTGGCGGTTTCGATTAATCCGACCTTATAATTTCGTCCTAACCTTCTGTTTAGCGCACATTGTTCTTCGGTGATGATCTTAATTTCCCGCTCAGTTTTATTTTTCAATTCAGCATAAACTGATGGCGGGGCAAAGCATTCTACCCATTCGTTCTCAATAAGCACGTATACGTGAGCATAACTGAATGGATCATAACGAATTTCTAATTGCTTTCCATAAAGATCTGGACGCCGCAGTTTATTTGAACGGTAAAAATAACCCATAAATTTAACGCCCCTCGAACGTATAAGTTTGACCGTTCTTTTGCGAGGAGAGGGCATTGTTTCAATCAAGAAGTTATCGTCATAAGCTATTTGCTGTGGTAGAGAAACAGGAAAATTTGACATTCCTTGAGCATATTTTTCGTTGGGCGTTTGACCCAAACTTGAATGTATTTTATTTGGATATTCATCATAAAAATAATCATCCACGTGCAAATCAAGGAGGGGGAAATTCCAGACTGCTTGATTTTTAGGATTGACCTCTTTAGTTATTTGGCGAACATTTTTCATTATTTTTCGGTTTCCAAGTAAGTTGTGCACAAACCCCTTGTTAAATGTATGTACAAACCTTTCAATCAAACATCCGTATCTTGGCTTAGTAGGTGGTCGCCAAATTATGTCGCATCGATAACGTGCCAGTAATTTTTCAAAGAATATGCTGACGAACTCTTTTCCTCCGTCAACGATGATACATTCCGGCAATCGTCTATGGAGCCGAACACATTCTCGTATAAGTCCCATACAGGAGCGATACGAAGGCGGGTCAAATGTAAGATAGTAAGCCAAAACCTTGCGAGAGAAAGAATCAAACATCAAAGAAACCCAGGCAACAATCATTTCAATCCCTTTAGTCGAATGTTTTAATTCAATATCTACTGGCGTATGGTCTATATGAACGAATTCCCAAGGGCGATCACCATGAACTGGGATTCCATTGGTCCAGTCGTTAAATTCTTCTTGTTGATATGCCGCTTTTTTGCCCCACATTTTTTCTGTTTGCTCAGGACCTTCCCGATAATTAATCGCCTGAACAAAACTCTTTAGTGAAGGCGATTGTATGCCTTCAGATTCACATAAAAGACTGAATTCTCCGTAAGACAAACTTTTAGTCTTTACAATCGGATTTTCATATTCATCAGCGATAAAATCTTCCATTTTTTGTCTAAGACCTTGAGATCTAATTTCCAGTCGATCTATTCTGTTTCCCTTTAAGTAATGACGCGGAATAAGCCCTGCGATTCCATCTCCGGTTTTAAGTTTGCTTGCTTCATAATCATTCAGCCAATTGCGATGAGTTTTATTACTAACAGAGGTATCGGTAATTTTTTTACCGTCTAGAGCGGGCTTGATTATATTAAATCTGTGAAGCGCTTCTTTAAGAGCTTCCGAGGAACCAATTTGTTTAATAAGCTTGTATATATCGTCATCCTCATTAATGATTGGACGAGTATGAAGGTCTGTAATCCGTCCGTCTTTTATGAGCTGTTCGAAGATTTTATGCGAAAAAGTTTGATACTCGTTTTCCCCGCTGCGAAGCATTATCTCAGTTTCTCCGACCATCACGACTTCTAATATCAGACCGTCCCATCGGACGGTAGAATTGGGCAAAATATCTAAGATGCTAATAGCATTTTGTCGATAATCTGAGGATTGATTATTGTGTGATTGAACAAAGTAATTATAGGTTATTTCATCTTGAAAGAGCCGTACCTTTTCTTCATGTCCGAGCCAAGCTTCACGTAAATTTATAAAAATAGTTTTTGTTAATAGAAGCTGAAATACATGGATATTATTAGCTTCATCAATTTTTTCTCGTAACTCTGCCAAGGTGATTCCCGGCGTGGTTTTGATAAGTGACTGTATTGTGTGATGAAGTTGCGACGAAATTTCAAAAGAAGAGTTATATAAAGGGAGAAGAAGTTTTAGATTTCGGTAGAGTATCCAGTCGATTTCAGCCGATGAATGAACGTGAAAATATAAATTGAATGGATCAGCATAGTTTTCTCCAGGAGGAAAATGCCAGACACCATTTTGATCCTGATAATATTTTGCCGGATTTTTTTTGAATTCTTTATGAAGTTTCTCTTCAACTTTCCACTCTTCCCATCCATCGCTGTTTCGACGAATCACGAAGAAATCCGCCGTATAAGAATGACCCAAATTTCTCTCGTTTGCTCCTTTGTAATTTATTACGAAAGAAGGAGGCTGGTCCCAAATTTCTATAACATCATCTTCCGTATAGAGGTAATCTAATTCCATCATTAAAAGCGCAGGAAACTCAACGGTTCGACTTTCATGTTGAATCGTATGATTCATTTTACGGCTTCGAGCAAATCGCCCGCCAACATTTAAAGGTCCACTACGAACACGCCTAGCTGGGTCGGCTTCACGAATATTTTTTATCAACAGAAGTGTGGTTTCACTAAGCCCGGCAGCTTTACCCCAATTTTCAAATTCAGTATTACTATTGAACATAGAGTTATAGTTAATCATTAATCTAAGATGTCTTTAACGTCTATTTTTCTATCGAAGCTTTTAGATTCGACAGCAAGAATCAATTTTCAAAGCCCATCCTCGAAAAGAATTTATTTGAAGATTACTCAATAGAAATAGGATGAAGGTCACCCAAATATCCAATATTTTTAAGACAGATAGTTCTAATCTGAAATACTGAACAGTTTAACTTATCTCTAGTTAGCTGACAAGCTAACTAGAGATAAGTTTATTGTTATATATGTTGTTTGATATAAATTGAGAACCAATTTGCGGATTTATAAAATTATTAGCTGAGACTTTGAACGAAAGATTTGTAAGCAGACACAATTTCATCTTGGCTTGCATTTTTATTTAAGCCTTTAGGAAAAATTTCTGCATAGAAATACAAGTATTCTAATGGAATTTCTAAGACAAGAGATAGTTGTTTGATAATATGTTCTGAAGGCAATCTTCTATCATTTTCAAGATCATTTAGATAAGGGAATGAGATGTGAGTATTATCCTTCTTTAAAATTAGCTTGGCGCACTCTCTTAGAGTGTATCCTTTTTTCTTTCTCGCTTCGAGAACAATCTTTCCAAATGTTAAAGCATCTTGTTTCATTGTTGATAGATAAATCTTTGATGAGTTTATTCATCAAAATCATAGAAATTTATAATTAATACATTTGTTAATAAAAGCCGGTATCTCATAAAATTTTCGTGTTTGACGAAAAATTATTTTAGCACTTTACTAGTAAAGGATTCTATCTTTTTTCTTATCCTATTTACTTTCAATTAACAGATTTTTCTGAAACTTAACTTAATTAACTATTTAGTTTAAATAAATACTGATTTTCAAGGAGATAGATCTTATGGTCGTGATAGTGAAACTTATTGAAATCCTGTTCGGCTTAACTTATTCTAAAAGAAAAAGAGTGGCAAGTGAGATAAAACTGCTTGATGAGATTTTAGCTAATGAAACCGATGAAAAAATAAAGGCATTACATCTCACTGAGCGCAAGCGCCTTTCATTTCAGATAAGATCAGGATTTAGAGCTGAATCGCGGAATATTGATTCGTTGATTGAACTGCATAATCTGTTAGAGAAAGAATATTGGTATTTGATTGGCGATGCATATAAAGTTTGGAAAATCGAAAATGGTCGCATTGATACCAGTATTAGCAATTTTCAAAAGAAATTAGCTAGCGTATTGTTCGTAATTATTTTTAGTATTTGGGGAATAGGCGGGATTTTGGGATTCTTTGTAGCGAAATGGCAATACGAGCCATTTACTTTCTATTATTTTTTAGCTGCGTTCTTATGTTTTGCTGTGGGACTGATTTTGATGTTTACTTATGCACCTTATCAAGCTGCTATAGTTATTGAAAGTAAATTAAGGAAAAAGGAAAAACTTGAATTAACAGCTTAATTTAGTATTAATAGCTGTGACATTCAGTTTAGTATGTGGATGAGTCCTTAATAATGCAGAGCAACAAAGAAAACTTATAGCAACTCTGAATCCTATGTAATTAACATTGCCATAATTGCCATACAAGAACTAATTCTAAACCAGTTCTCGATTTTCTAAAATTTCAAATCAAATATTGCAGGAATCTTATCATTTTAACTCTTTAACTGTTCATTTTGAAAAGATGCTGACGTTGTTATTTATCTAAAGTTCCAGAAAATCGTTTGGGACTGGGAATTTGTTTAGGCAAATCTAATTCATCATCAATTAAAACATCAACAAAAACATTTGCCAGCCGTGCATAACTGAGGATTACCGTTAGAGATGGTTCTCTAGTACCTAGTTCATATTGAGAGATATTGCTCCGAAAAAGTTTATCCTTAGCCCCTAACTTCGATAGTAACGCATTCTGCGATAAGTCCAAGCTTTTTCTAATTTGCAGAAGCTTTTCAGCCAACCTAAGAGGTTTATCTGGAGGTTGTTTGCTCATTAAAACAACCTCCTTTTAAATCACCGTAAAGTGAAGCGTTTACAAATATCAATCTCCTAGATACAATGGTATCTAGTCGTGATGGCTGACTAGATGTTGCCGAAAATGTTGAGTGACAGTTTCCGGCAGGACGGTTCATTAGATTGGCGTGTCCGTCCGCAGCATTATCTTTTCAAACTAATTTATATCACAAACTGACTTATTTCAAATCTTTTCAGGAAACCGAAATGAATATGAAAATAAAATCTCAATGGCTGCATTTGATAGGTATTTGCTTGCTGCTTTTAATAAATTTCACGAGCGTTTCGGCTCAAACCGATTGGTTTTTCGTCGCTTTGACCAGTAGCGGAAATACCGTTTTTATCGACAAGAACTTCACTCGCTCTTCAAACGGCATAATCAAGGTATGGCAGAAAACGGTGAGTCTCGACGAAACTTACATCATCGCTTTAGGAGAATGGAACTGCGCGAGGAAAAGTTTCCGCTATATTCAATCAGTGATATATGACAACAATGGGATTGCCTCCGACAGAAGCAGGAAACCTTCCGAGTGGCGTCTCGCAATTCCTGATTCGACCGGGATGCTGTTATATCTGAATATCTGTGAAGATAATCAAAACATAAATTCAGATAAACAAAAAATCGAAAAACCCAATTCATCATTCGCTCAAATAATTGTCAGGAAAGCTAATTTGATGAGGGAAGCCGATTCAAACAGTAAAGTTATTCATAAGGTATCTTTGGGGGAAAAATTAGTTTTGATCGATGAAAAATCCATCGGCGGTTGGTATAGAGTTCTCGACCCAAAAACGAATTCGCAGGGTTGGCTGAATGGCAATAATTTCAAAATCGTCAAAGCTAAAAGTTCTTCTAAAAAAGTTAAATCAAGAAGAAAGAAATAACGGAATGAATTTTTATTGTCGGCTGAAATGTTAAATTAAAAAGTTTTTCGCGTAAGCAAAACAGTAAGACGGTTTTATTTATTGATATAAAGCCATAAATTCGGTAAATCGGTGGAGTTGAACTTTTCTGTTGTTTCAATGATTATGTATCAATTAGCAGCTGCTTCTGAAATCAGTCCGGTAAGTTTATAAACATAGATGACGGGAAAACGAAAAACATGAATAATTCCGAAGATAATAAAATAATGGTTAGCGTTTATCTCTCGTCGAAAACTGTAGAAAAAGTCGATGATTTTTTATTCTACGCCAAAAAGCGCCTGCCTATGGGAAAAAGGCGAAAACTTACTAAATCTGTTTTCTATGAAGCCGTGTTGCAGATTATTATTGAAGATCAAAATTTTAAGGGCGAAGAAAGTGCTTTATGGAGTGCAATTTCTGAAATGCTTCAGAATTAAACTTTCCTTTATACAAGTCTTCAGACAGTTTCTAGCATAAAATACTCTAAATGTTTACTCCTACCATTTACACGATTTCATCTACACATATTTAAATCTAGTCAAGAGATCATTTTTCCATAGACGAAGATATAACCAACCAACAACATCAAATTGCGGGCATTAAAATTGGATTAACTAAACACCCAAATCGGGGTTTTGCAGTTCTGGTTTACCATATTTTTATGAATATGTATTTTCAATAACGCAAGCAAATTCAAATCAACTTCTTAACTGTTTTTGTGTTTCAACAACTTCTAATTACTTGTTGGCTTACGTCTCTTCCACAGTTTTATGTTTCTCAAGGTAATCATCAATTTGTTGCGAGATGTCCCACAATGTCTCACCGGCAATTCTTAGCGCAACCTCCGCTATTCCCTCAAATTCGTTATGATTCATTGGCGTTCCCTTGCTAGTTTCGGTGTTTCCAGAGAAATGTAATAATGAGCCGCGTGTTAAGACCAATAATTGGGCAAGTCCGTCAACATCGAGTTGAGCATTTATCGAATTTCCATGCCTGTCCTTTAATTCGCTCAACATCTTGCGTATTTTGGTTTCTATAATTGGATTCTTGCTAACAAAAGCATCGATGGTTTTTTGAGTACATTTACGAAATTCAGGTGAATTTTTAAACTCTTCCGTTACTTCCCAATTTCGCCACTTTTGATTGCCGTATGCTCCCTCTAATACGAAATACGCGTTAAAAAACGTGTTAATAAAACGAAAAGCGCGGCGCTCTCTTTCTCCCTCTCTAAAGAAGGCAAGATATGGATTTAACACCTTTGAATGTAAATGCGCCCGCTGAATCATATTGCCTACGTTATTATTTGACAGTTCAAATGTTTTATCCTCATCTGAAACTCTCTGCGCCCGAAAACCACCTATAGCGTGAGGCTTCTCTTCTTCATTTTCTGCTATTAATTCTATCCACGGAGACTGCCACGAAATGGCTACCGGATTTCCCAACAAACTAATCATTCCCTCAAAATATTGAAATTCCTCTATTAACAGATTATTAAAATCTTCGTCCATCAAAAATACCAATATTTTGCCGTCCGGGGTTTCGGGTTGCGGGTAGGGATCAAATCGCATTTGATACTTGGTATAATCGGGGACAGTTGTTTCTATTGTGATTTTTTCTAAGAAACCGTCATTATTCGATATAAAATCGTATTGCCATTCGCCGTATATCCCTCTTAGAGTATCCGCTTTTATTTTTGGCTCGACATCGCAAGTCATTTTGATTTTCATACTTCGCTATTCCCTATTTTGGCTTATAATTATAATCTACAAATATGAATTTTCTTACCCTTAATTATCTTTAATAGCAATATGAGAGAACGAATCAATAAACCAAGAGTTTTCCTGTCACACGCCCGAAAAGATGTTGAGTTTATCGAAAAAGTTGAAAAGGATTTAAGGCGATGCCAAATTGAGCCGTGGCGAGACTTGAACGAAATACGAGATGGTGAGTCGTGGCAAAATGTAATTTTTGCAGAGGGCATCCCCGCCTGTGATGTATTTATTACATATTACACAGAAAACTCTGTTACTTCTGAAATGGTGTCAAAAGAGGTTGATACCGCATTACTTAGGCAACTATCTGATAACGGCATTGGTTTCTTACCATACGTTGACAGCGATGAAACAAGAAATAATCTTCGTTTAGATATTAAAGCCCTACAATGCAGAGTTTGGAATGAAGATAATTATAATGAGGTTATTTCTTCTGTAGTTGCCGAAATTTGGCGAAGATATACCGAACGTGCCATACCGCTAGCTATTTTGCAGGAAAAAGCTAAAAGGCTTGAACTTGAACTTGAGATTAAAAACCTACAAGCAAGAATGAGCGATTCGGCTTTTAGTCCCCAAGAAGAAAAAGAGTTTCAGTATTATACTAATAAACTATCAGAGTCTTATCCCGCAACTTGCATAGTATCAATACAGAAAGACAACCCGAATATATCATCTAATGAAACACAACGCATAAGAATAGCTGAGTATCATTTTAGCATTCCTCTTATCTGGTTTCTTGTTAAATGTGTCTGGAATGGCGAGGTTGACCCTAGTTGGACAATTAGTGGGCATTTAACTAGCGCTGTGAAAAAAATTGGCAACTTTATAGACCTTGATTCAAAACAAGAATGGATAGATAACCCCAAAAGTTATAATGCTAACTTCGATACGAGTATTTACAATTTGCTTGAAATTCTGGGAATTATAGTGCGCCATAAATCAGACCCAAATACAAGAACGCTTCGTATAGGACAGGCTTGGCGATTTACGGAGAAGATGCGTAGGTTTGTCTATTGGCTTGATTACTACCAAAAACCTGTAGATGTCCCTAAAACAACAATTAACTTTCTTAGAAATGAAGCATTTGAAGAAACCGTAGAATAATTTACCGTATAATGTAATTTCTCATTGAATTAAGTTTGTATGAATACTAATTACCTTAGTAACCTGCCCAAATCAGATAGTAACGATGAGCTAGAGGATATTAGTTTAGCGGCACTAAATTCTTTCCTGCCTAAAGACAAATTTTATTTGCGCGATGCAAGAGTTAAAGACAAAGGGGTAGATGCAACTCTTGAAGTAAAAATAAACGGTTTCTCGGCAAATTTTAATGCTCAAATTCAGTTGAAAGCAACACGTAAAAAGAAACCCAACAAAGATAATATATTTTCCTATTCTATTAAAACTTCAAATCTAAATTACCTTCTTAACTTTCCCCTTTCTCTCTACATTTTATACATCGAGCCGAGGCAAGAGTTTAGATTTGTTTGGGCAGATAAAGAGCTAAAGAGGATTACGGAAGAAAATCCAAATTGGCAAAGTCAAGATACTGTAACCATAAAATTTATATATCTGTTAGATGCGGATAATCTACAGAAAATACACGAACTGTTAATACAAGCGTGTCTTTTTCAAATGTACCCAATGTAGTACTAGAAATTGATGCAGATTCGCTTGAAGTTAGAGATTCAAAATCAATTAAAGAAACTATTTTAAAAGCCGGTTTAAGTCATATATTCTACGGATATGCTGAGGTAGTTTTAGAGAAAATCGGATTACTATCGTCAGAAGATAAGAATTTAGCGCAAATACAGGTTATCGCGGCACTTGCAGAGTATAATTTGGGTCGTTACACAGTTGCTAAAGATATTTTAGTTCGTTTGCGGCTTAATAATTCCAATATATCCGAAAAGGATTTTTTAATGGCGTCTTATATAGAGTGTAGTTCTGATTATATGACGGGGCGTATAGACATTGAAAACTACACAAAAGAATTAAAAAAGCTATCTGAACATAAAGAAAGTAAATCGTTGCCCATATTATTGAGGCAGAGCTATCTAAAATTTGCGATAAAAATTGAGAGTGATATGCCTCAACGTAGAAAGTTATTTGAGCTATTTCGAGACGAAGTTAAGGGAAAAATTGACAAAGGATTAAATAAAGATGCCGATTTATTTAATGAATGGTTAGTGCTTGAGTCTGAGGGTGAGCTAATATATCTAGAATTTTCTTACGCAACAGGGCAATTTATTTTAAAGCATTCATTAGGTTTCCCATCAAATCTTTACGAATTTTACAATTTGCACGAGAAAAAACTAGATGAGTGACAACGTAATCTAGTGGATTTAGCACATAAAATAGAAAGAGAAAGTTTAGTAGCCGATATTCTTTGTCATAGAGCATATATCTATATTTCTTGGTACAATACACAACGGCTTATAACCAAATATCTTTATGTTCCATTCAACTACAAAAATTTAGGAGTTTTAAAACAGAACGTAGAGCTTTCATTAAACATTTTTGTAAGAGAAAAATTAATTGAATCCCAATTAAGAGCTAAAAATATATTAGCCGATATTCTAAGCTTTGAGAAAAATCATTTAGAGGCTAACAAAATTAATCTTGATGTTTCAAATTTAGCTCACGACCTTAACTACGCTAATGTTAAATACCTAGCAGAAAACCCAATAGTAAAACGAACTACAGAAATTCTGGAAAGGAAAGTCGATAACCCTCACGAAAGTATTTTAAATTTCAATGATGAGAAAATTGGTCTATACGCTCGTCAAAGAATCGATGCTTTGAAAATTCCTAAATCTAGAACTTCTAATATTGAGAAAAGCCTTTTTGCTCAAAGAGATATAGCCAACGAACGATTATCTTGGTGTCAATATATTGATATTGATGAAGATAAATCACACACTATAAGCCCAATAACATATTTTTCGATTGATCCCGCTCGCGTTATTTTATGTAACATTCACCCTTACATGTCAGAAAATGAAAACCCGAATTGGAAGCCTCTAATAATAGAATTTAAAAAGAAATATTGTGAAAACTGCCCGGATAGAAAGCCAAAAGCAGATAAAACCTAACTTTTTTGCCATGCCACCTCCTGCTGAGCCAAATCATTCCAGTCATAGCGGTAGGCTTATTGGTACGATACCAATTTATATTTTAATTTGGCGCGCTCTAGTCCCACATGGGGAATTAATATTTTTCTTTCCCAATGATTGTGTCTAATGCCTGAACTGTCAGGCATAATTATTTCATCTTCAGAAGACTGGAAATCCAACGACGCAAATCTTTTCATCTTGCTATCCATTATATCTACTCACTCCTTCTATTTTGTATAAAATAAAAAGAGGTGAAGTAGCTGATTTTTGAATATACAAATAGCGTGGCAGGGAACTGAGTTTTCCAACCCTGTCTGATATTCTTTTGCGCTATCTAACTGAGTTACAGGTCCGCCACATTTCGATATAAGGCATTATTCGTTTTAAGAAATTGAAAACGATATGAATCGTAAACTCAAGTTATGCTAATTACACCTCAAAGGACAAATGAAGTTTTTGATAACAATAATTCACTTTCATTTTACATCTCAATAAGTTTATCCCATATATAATGGACATTGATTATCTTACCAAATTGAAGGGACGTTATTTTCGTTAAATTCTATTGAATTACCATCCGGTAAAATATGAATGATTCGACTTGCCCCGGCAGTTTTGAGGAGTGGTGACAACAATCCAACGCGATGACAATTGGCTTTAGGTATTTTATGTTTGGTCAAAGGCTGCGATTCGGAACACATAATCACAGTTCTTACGTCAGCTGATAATTCTAAGATGCGTTCAATTCCGCGCGCTAAATCTTCCGGTATAGGCTTAGTTTTTCCGCCACATTCGGGCAAATGCTCATAACCAATTTGGTTTTTTCGCAATTCTTCCGACAAAATGGCTTCGTTAAATTGAGTCCATCTTGAGCGTGCTGCGCTTCGCACATCACACAAAAATTCGACTCTGTATTTTCGCAGCAGATTTAGAAAATCGGTGAATGGGTGTCGTCCATGACCGATTGTATAAACTGTAATTAAATTAGTTTGCATTGAATAATTTAGAAATAGTTTGGTTAATCCATTTAGTTTGGATTAGCTTGTTTTAGGAATATTGTAACCGATGTGTTTGAACTTTTCTTTCATATCCAGATAAGGATAAAAATCCTCGAAGACATCGCTTTTTAGCGAAGCGATAATTTCATCTTCAGCATTATTGTGTTTAATTTTTTCGCAAGCTAGTTCATTCAGGTCTAATCCTCCAATTATCTGTTCTCAAATTTTGAGGAGCAATGATTACGCGAACGCCCATCGGGATCAGCTCTAAGGACTTGGTTAAAAGTAAATGCTTCTGACCTACCCGGCAGTGGAACTAATTCGATAAACCAGATGAGCTATATTTAATAAAGTCTGTGTCTGATTTGTGAGCTGCGAATACAGTTTCAGCGAGAACACCCATTCTCCTCCGGTTTCCACGGGCTGATTATCCGTCTGCCAGTGTTGGATGGCAGTTGCAAGCTCGCTTGCGGTGGTTGCCGACAAGGTTTGATTCGGATATAAGCCAATCGGTTGATACGTTACCAAACCCGGGTCTGTTTGAGAAGGAGCCACCAGTTCAAAACCGTAACTAAGCTCCATCGTTATTTTTTGTCCGATGTAATTTGCGCCGAAAAGACTGGTGAAACAAGTATTGAGCGTGGTCGTTAAATCCGCTCCCAGATTTGTAATGTCTACTCGCTCGCCGAAAGTATTAAGCGGGGTGACGACAGACGCCGCAATCACGGTATCGGTAGAGAGTAGGAAAACCGGATTTGTTTTTACGTTATTCAACAAATTCTGATTCCGCTCGACGCTTATTTTCGAACGGGCATTTTGAACGGTCGCCAGATTAAGTCCCGCCCAAATGAGTTTGAACACGGGCGAGTTGGTGGAAGGAATCGTGGTATTGGACGGAACTTTATATTCGGTGGCGTTTCCAATCGTCGGCTGTCGTTCGAGTTTTATATAAGTGCCGGGAATCATTGTGGTTGAACCCGTGGGAACTTGGATACAAACGTCGGGCAAGTTGCCGTTCGGACCCGCTTGGGCGTCCAGTTGGATAAGCGTGTAAGACGTCACATTACCCGCGTTATAAGTCACGCGCGCGTTGAAATGATAGCTCAGCGCAGCGACCAGATTATCGGTCGGGCTGGTATTGAAATTCGACTGCGGCAGGCGCGTTCCCCAATATTGGCTGATATTTTTTACCAGCGTCGCATAGGTCTGAACCGCGTTTTCCATCTCCGTCTTTGTGAACGTCGTTTTCTGATCGACAAGTCCGTTCAGCATATTCCACAACTGTTCGGTCACGTAAATATACTGCGCCAATTCGGTGAACAAATCGCGCGGCTCGACTTCAGCCATAGCGCGGGGCGGCGGCGCTTTAAGATTGAATTCGGCATTTATCAATACATAATCCTGCGCGGCGTGCTGGTGCGAATAAATAAATTTATAATCCCAGAGGCTCAGCTCGCTCACCGTCTGCGTGCCGTCAGGATAACTTTGTTCCGCGTGCTGCTGCACGATTTTCGGAAGCTCCGGAAAGTTTCTCAGCGGCACGGGAACATCCACGTCGCCGGGATTCGTCCCCGCGAGCGCGCTCGGTTTTTCCTGATCGGCGAGCAGAGGAATAAAAGTCAGCCAGTCGGACGACTTATAACCGTCCGGCACATTCTCCGACGCAATATTAAATTCCAGATTAGAAAGCGCATACTTGAAAGAGCCCGAAACGACTCTATGGAGCGCCGGATTATCGAGCGTCATAAGAAAATTCACAAAGGAATTCGCCTGTGCCAAATCCGTCTTGGCTGAAATCATCGTCAGGCTAGGAACAGTGGTTTCGATCGGAATAGGGTTGAGAACTTTGTCGTTGATTTTTCCGTTTCCGTAAAGCGACGCAGGTTTTAACGAAGAATGCTGCCACGCCGAATCGACGACCGAGTTATATTGAATCATCACGGTCGATTCGTAAGTTTTGGAAAGACTCACGCCCAATTGCTGCTCCAACGCTTTTTGCGCGCTCGTTTTTCCGCTCGTTTTCCCCGAATCGGGAACGTCGAGGACGGTTTCGAGTCCGGCGGCAATGGTTGGAGCCAGAGCTTTTTTCGCATCGAGTATAGTATTTAACTGGGTGCGAATGGTCGTATCGGCATAAACCGCTGACGCATAAACTCCGGAAAGAAAACGATCCATTTCCTCGACAAAACGACGCGCCCACGGTTCGGTGTCGATACTCTGGAAGGAAATTTCCTGCGCCGTTCCGAGCGTGCCGTCGCTGCTGAGCGGTTTAATCGATAACGTGCGCGTTACCAGATATGGATACAACGGCGTGAGCGCGAAAAAGCGCGGCTGCGGCGTGCCGTCGACCGTCGTTCCGCCGAGCAGCTGCACTTGCTTAATTCCGTTGGCGTCAAAATCGACTTGCCAGATATCCTGAACAAATCCCGTAACTTTGCCCGTCCCTAATCGCAGATTCGGCAACGCTTGTTTCATCTCCGCCACAAAATCATTCAGCGTGAGCCCGCTGTCGGAACTCTCGTTTTTTACCGGCGCGGGAAAATCGGATTCGACCATTTCAACGGGACCCGTTCCGGTCGCGGTCTTGAACGAAGGATAAATAAGCGCCGGCGGGCGGATGATGCGCAGGCTCGCCTGCAAAGGAACGATTGGAGAAAGATACGGTCCCCCGTCGCCGATATTAACGGTAAACTTGATTTCCGCAGGCGGAAGAAAGGCGCGCGCATTTGCCGCGAAAAGCGGTGCGGTCATATTAGCCAATACAATCTCATTTGCGCTGATGCTGACGCCTTGGTCGGCAAAGCGTGTGGTCAGGCTGTTGAGCGTATCGTTCGCGGCGGTGGTGATGGAAACAGATTTATCGGCGTTCTGCACGACCACTTTCGGCGCAATCAGATTTTGCGTCGCGGCATTGGCGAGCGCGAAGACCGAGGCTGCAAAGTTCGGAGCCGTCTGAGCGGTGGAAGGCGTAAGTCCGTATAACGTATAGATTTGATTGGGCGCGGCGGCTTGCGAAAATTTTGCCAACGGACAAATGAATAATCCGCCTTCGCATAAATCTCCGGCGGTGTCGCCGATGGCATTCACGACATCCTGAAGCGTTGCCGCCTGAGCCTGTTGTTGGAGCGACTTCAGAACCGATGCAAACGACGGCTGACCGTTGCCTGTCTGGACATTGTAATTCGTTCCGCCGACCGGAATCGTCAGCGTAATGCCCGGCTGAATCGTTCCGAGCATATTTTCATTAATCGTCGCAAGCTGCATTCCGGCGGCAACTTCGGCGGTATTAAAATCGAATCTCTGCGCAATCGCATTCAACGTTTCGTCTTTACGAATCGTGTATGGAACGTTGATTTTATCGGTCGCCTGCGGAAACGACAATGTTCCCGGAACCACGAAAGCGGTCGTGGAAGGAAGCGCGAAACTCGCATTTTCCTTGAGCAATAATTCGACCGGGCAGGCGTAACGGTCGGCAAACTGCTGCAACGTCGGCGGCGGGCTTCCGGCGGTAACGCCCGTAAAGTTTCCGAAATAAACGAGCGCGCCCGGGTCGAAAATATCTTCCGTATTGAGGTTCAAGGAAGCAAGCGTATCCGCCGTTTGACCGGAACTGTTTTTGTCCAGCGTGTCACCTTCTTTTATCAAATAAATTTTCGTGTTTAATGTCTGGTTTACGGCAAACATTCCCGTAGCCTTCTTATGAAGACCTGCCAGATTTTCCGCAGTAATATTGACTCCTTCGGCGGCAAAAGCCGAAACCATCAAATCAAGACTGTTATTTGTCGAGGTAACGGCAATTACTATCTCGGTAGTGTCATCTACCGGCACGGAAAATTCAAAACCGATTTGCAAAATGGTCTGCGCCGCGTTTTGCGAGGCTAAATCGTTGACGGTCGTGTTTCCGCTCGACGCCAAATTCTCAAGCGCGTCGGTCGGCTGCGTCGTTCCGGTCGGAATGCTTTTAGTCGGAATAATCAATCCCGTTCCGGTTTTCAGAAGTAGTTTCGTATTGTCGGGTAAGGTCAATAAAGCTTTGGCATCAGGCGGTTTAGCCCATCCTGCCGGAGGCATCGCGTAAAGCTGGTTAATGGATTTATGCTCGACAAACGGGTAAAAGGCTGGAACTGCCGGAAGCGTCGCTCCGAACAAATCAGCGACGAGGAAATTAGCGTTGGCGTAACCGAGCTCGGTATAACGGACGCCGAATTTCGTGATGATGTCTCCGAGCGTGGCGGCGCCGACGGGTTTTGCCGGCTGCATTTGGCTGAGCCCGGAAAGAAAGGCATATGAGCCGGCCGCGAATTTCCAGAGCGGGCTGATGTCGGCAATTTGCACGCCCTTGTTTCCGTAATTCGTGTCCGCGATATAATTTAACGAAGACACAACCCAACCGTTAACGCCGGGTTGTATCAATTGATAATACGTCTGGCTGTAATGATTTTGCTGCTGCGAAATCGTATCCGCATTGACATTGCCGGGCTGCGACGGGGTCGGAATCAATTCGGACGGGCGCGGGGCGATAATCACGGATAATTCCGCGCCGGACTGATTGAGAGACGGCGCAACGTTAAAGCTTCGCGCAATCGATGCCCAATCGCCGACGCCGATTAGATTATCCGTATAACCGACGGGAATAGAAGTCGTTCCCTGTCCCGCTCCGTTCGAACCGGTGCGGTTTCCGAGTACGTCTCCGAATTTGAAAACGAACGAGGCGGAAGGCAGTTGAGCCTGCGTTCCGTATCCCTGATACGGGTCGCCCGAAGCCGGCGGCAGTCCGGGCACGTCGGGAGCCGCCAGCGCCGTTCCCGCGATAATGAAACGGGAAACCGGCATGACCTGCTTGTATTGCCAGAAAGGCATCGGATTCGCGGCGTTTTCCTCGAGCAGCGCGCCCGCCGCCTTCGCCTTGCGCAATGCGCGCTCTCGTTCCCACGGCTGCTGGTTTGTTCCGTCGAATCCATCGGGAAGAACCGGCATGCCCGAAGCCGGCGCGTAAAAAGGAGAACCCGACGTTTGCGCCACTTCAAAGCTCAGTAAGCTGTAAAGCGTCTTCAGCAAAATTTCTTTGCTGTCGAATGTGCCGGATTGGGTTGCCGGATTGGGCGTGACCAATTCGAAACCGACATTTCCCGGCGGCACCAAAGCCTGCGTGATGGTTTCGGACGGGTCGGTGCTGCCCGCGCTCTGAATAAATACGGAAAGCTGCGAGCTTTGGACGCCCGTTCCAATCAATGCGCAATTATTAAACGGCAGCAAGCTCCTGCCGTTTTGAGCTAACGACTGCTGAGTTCCAACAATGACCAATAGCTGAAGCGTAATATTCCCCTGCTGGTCAAAAGCGCTTCCGGGAATGTCCTGTCCCGGGCTGAAATAATATCCGGTTCCGCCGACCACGCTTCCTTCCCAGAGCAGCGTCAGAAAATCGGCGAGCGAAGAAAGACTCGCGTAATATACGTTCTGAACGTCGCCCGGCGCGTCTTCTTTTTTCGACAGCATAAATGAAGGCGGAACGGAAAGCGTGGACAAATTACTTTTAATCAAAAATGCGCTTGCCGCACTTGCGGTCAACACGGTCAGTCCCGAAGTATTCGCTGCCTCGGGCGCGGGCGAAAGAAGCTGGTAAACCTGCGTCGCTCCCATTCCCTGACTTTTCAGCCAATTGCCGAGCGAGGTCAGAAGATAACGTTTATCGGTATCAACTCCAATCAGATTAAACTGCGAAGCGCTTCCTTCGAGTCGCTTAATCTTAAACGGAATTATCGTTCCGAAAGTGCTGTTTTTTATTTCTATCGCCTTCGCTCCGGCTTCTTCGCCTTGCGGCGCGGCAAGTATTTCGTAAAGCGTCGTGACATTCGCGCGAGCTTTGGATTGCAAAGCGTCGGGAAGCATCCACATACCCGGATTACCCGTCACGCTTTGCTGTCCCGCTTCTTGCGGAATCGGAAGCGGCGTCGGCGTTTGTAATTCGATACGGTGATCGAGTCCGTAAGTCCGCGGCACCGTTCCGCTGATTTCGAGAATCGACGGCGCGGTAAGCGTCGCAGGATAAGGCGGCACTGCCAATCCGGAAGCGGGAGAAGCGTCGGTAATGTCCTTATTGGTGTAATTATAGTTCAACGAAGTCGGTTCAGGCTCGGTGAGCAGTATCATTCCGACCTTAAAGTTGGATTCGTTTAAGCCCGGATTATAAGTAAGCAAATCCGGATAAGTCGCTTCGAGTCCCGCCAGCGTCTGACCTTGCTGAACGGTAATGGAAGCAAATAAAGTAATCCAGGGCTGCTCGGAGAAAAGCGCGAGCGCGAGCGCCGTTTCCGTCGGCTTCGAATCGTCCACCGTAAGACTGAACTGCTGACCTGTCAGGTCATACAGCGGAAGCGCGTTCGAGTCATCGGGAACGACGTGACCGTTTTCCGTTTTCAAACCGGGTAATTGCAGTCCCGACATGAGCATCCGCGAGGACTGATTAACGATTGACGCAAAACTGTCTCCCTTCAATATCAGATTCACAAGCACATCGATGTCCTGCGCCGGAAGCGATTTTACAAGCAGAATCGTTCCGTCGGCGAACAGAGTATTCAAGGCTTTCAAACGAGCAGCCGCATCGACGATGTTTAGCCCGTATGTTTGCGAAAGCGCGGTGAAGCTGAGCGAATTGGATACCGCCGTCTTCGCGTTCGGGACGGTGATTGCCGCCAAAGGCATCAATACATCTGCCGCGCCGAGCCATGCCGCAACCGCCGTCCAGTCATATGTCCATGTTCCCGACGCGGGCGCGTTCGGGTCGCTTGCCGTCCAGCTTGCGCTTATAATCAAACGGCGAATGAGCGATTCAATCGTTTGACCGACGTCAACTTTAATTCCGGTCTGCGCGGCAATATTCCAACTGTTTGCGCCAGCGGAAGTAACGCCGGATTTAAAAGTCTGCCATTGCGGAAATTCCTGCGAAGAAGCAAAATCCTGCTGAAAAGTCAGGGCATAACCGATACGGTAGAGCGTATCGCCGGCAACGGTCGTATAATTGTTCCGGTTAGATGGCTGGCTGTAGCTCGCTCCGTAAAAATTCGGCACCGTTAAAACGTGTCCCGGCGGCAATTCGATTACGGACGGAATACTCTGCTCGGGAAACAAGGTCTTCAGCAAATTCTGGTTAATCTCGGCTATCGCCTGTATATACCAATCCGCCATCTCGCGAACCGGCGTATTGTTTGTAAAATCCAAGTCGGTATAACGCACGAAGAAAACGGCGGCGGTTCGTAATTGAACGAAATCGACGGGTGCGTTTGCAAATGTCTGCTGCGGAAGATTGAACAACGCTCCCGCCTGCAAAATATTGCCCGACGAAGACAATACGGGATAGTTATTATCCTGATAACCGAGCAGGGAAGATACGTTCGCGACCTGAAAAAGCGCGGCGATGCTCTGCAAAGTTTCATTTTCACCGGCTTGATGCACGAGCGTGCCGAGGTCGCATTGCGTGACCGCGAATATTTTCTCGGGGTTGTCGAGCGCGAGTATTTCGGGCGCGATTCCGAGTATGATTGTAAGAACGGTTCCGACCGGTTCGGTTTGAAGCTCGGAAACCAAAGTCTGGTTAAGAAATTCGAGTTCTTCGACCGTCGCACCGAGATTAGCCGCGACGCTTTCTATCGTATCGCCCGAATGAATTGTGTAATGCACGCTGGTTTTCGGCAGTGTCGCCGCCACCTGTTCGAGATTCTGCACAATGCCCGAAACGGTTGTCACCTTTACGGTTGTATCGTTCATGTGCTTCTGCATTTCCTTGATTGCATTCTGCATCAGCATCAGGCAAAAATCGCGGAACATAAAACTGGCGAACGATTCGTAATCCGTCGCCGGATTATCACCGAACGGTTTCTCGCCGTTCTCCCCGCTCACCGGAAAATACTCATTCAGAAACTGTGAAATGCCCCATTCATACCACGGACCGATTTCGTTCTTATTGCTGAAATCGACATTGCCGCCCTGCGAAGACGTCCATCTCAGAAACGGAGGCATCGGCAGCACCATCACCGATTTTGGAAACTCGGGACGCGGAGTCGTGTCTCCGCTAATCCATAAATTGATGTTGGTCGTAAAGAACTTAATCAGATTGGCAATCGATAATCCGTCGCTCATGGCGTCGGGCAAATCCAATTGTTCGAGCAACAGGGAAAGGTCGTGCGCGGTGACGTTGTTTCCCTGCGCGGGGTCGCGCGGCAGCGCTCCGATCGCATAAAGCAGCAATCCCTGCGTAAGAATATCAGCGGCAAGCAAGCTCGTGTCCTCGTCGTCGCTCGTCATGGCGCTGTGCGCCGAGCTGCGTTCGACGCATTGGGCGGCGTTAACCGCGTCGGGCGACATTCCCGAATCGCCAAAAAGAACAAATGCGGTTCGGTAATCCGGATTGTTATTGGTCGGCACGGTCGAGCTCCAGTTTACCGGCACGTTTGCAATCGTAAACAAAGACAGGAGAGTAAGATGCGCCTTACGCGGAGCATCGTTGAAAACCTTTACATCCGGTTTCCAATTCAGGATATAAGTTTCCGAGAGACTTGCGCTGTCGTTGCGTGTTAGCGATAAAAGAGGTGTCATCGTCGCGTGATAGGTATTTCGCATCGCCAGCATTCGGCGATGCTTATTTGGGCGCAGTTGATATTCCGAACGCGCCTGCGGGTTTCCAAATGCGCGCAACTGCTTGTTGCCGCCGCTTCCCGAAGAACTGTTATTACTGAGAATCCAGGGCGTAGGCTGTGCGGAGCCGAGCGTAAATTCGAGTTCGAGATTAACGGAGAAGGAGAAATGAACCCTGACAAACAGTATTTTAATCGAAGCTTCCGCGCTCACGCTGACGGTAAGTTTAATCAGCATCGGCTGGTAGCTTTCGTAAAGGATGCTCACCTGCGCGTATGCTTCCAGCGTCACGGACACTTTCACCACTACAAAATCCACCGAACCGTAAATTTTTCCGTGCAGCGCCGCTATGCCCTGACATTTAAAATAAGTAGACGACGCCGTTCCGCTGCTGTTCGGATTAAACCACGCGAGCACTCCCTGAAAGATTACCTGAAGCTCCACATAAGCGCCGCCGGAAAGAATTCCGGCGCGTATCTCGCGTCCGACGCCGGCGGCAATGCCGATTCCTAATTCGATTACCGGTGAAAAATTTCCGTTCGAGATACGAGGCACCTGCGTCGATGTATCTCCGTTCAGCAAGCCGAAATAAAAGCCGCCGCGCCCGATGAAAATCGTCGCCTGTAAGCTGAAGGAGCGGGAAAAATCCTGATTATACGGGAAACCGAGATCGATTTTGAAATTTCCGTTTGTATAAATCTCGATGACGATAATCCCGAGCGTGATTGAAACGACGCCGAGTTGAATCGTTCGGAACATATCCGGCACCTGAAACTCGATACGAAACATCCCGATATCGTCGGTGATTTTTTTGTATAGAATTTCAAACCGCAAACCGGCAAGCGAACCCGCTTTCTCGCCGCCGAGCGCGATGGACAATCCGTAAAGCTTCGGATCGTTGAAAATGATCGCCAAATCGACCGTTTCCATAAGCTGAATATCGAGTCCGATGAGCCATTGACTATCCGCCGCATAATGCATCGTATTGGGCATTGGATTACCGTCTTTTGGCGGCGGCGTCATATTATCGCGAAGCATTTTGATGCTTTCGGCAACCGTATTCGGCGGCGTCCCGTTGAACGAAACGCGCTGCCCGATTCCGACGTATCGAAGATTGACCAGACTCGTTCCCTGCCCGGGAACCGCCGGCGGCGGGTCATTGACGACATCCCAGCTCAGAGGTTTATCGCTCGTGTATTGCTGCTCGAGGAAAGAACCGGTGAGAATCAAATCGACTTTTCCTTCGCCCTCGTTTTTGCTGTAACGCACGCCGATGGAATCGATTTGAGCGATGACGAGATTGACATTCGCATTGAATACGAACTCGACGATATTGTCCTGCGGGTCGATAGTCAACACGAAACGGGAAAGGTCGACTTGTTTGAGCAAGTCCCACGGCGGGTCGAGACGAAAACCGAGCGTCGGAGCCGCCAGATTGACGAGATATTCGAGTATGTCGCCGAGCGTGACGCCGCCTAATTGAAGCGACATCACCTGATGGCGCTTATTTGCCTCGCCTCGCCACGAAGTGGTTGCCGAAAGCCAGAGATTGTCAAACTGAACTTTGAAGAAATAGGTTGGTTCGGGAACTCCAAAAGTGAGGCTGGCGGTTAGCATTAATCGGTTGACGCTGAACGTGCCCGTGATTGTTCCGCTCGGCGTATCGGTGGTTGCCGGTTTTTCAAGATCGATACTCGCCGACGCGGTGATAAGTAAAGCGGTATTAAAAATCGTCGGCGTCCAGCGAACCGAAGCTGTCCCGCCGAATTTATAAGACGGTTTTGTCGTCACGTTATTTACGGTAGAGCCAGTCGTAAATGACGCATCGAGACGGTCTATGGCTACGTTCGGAACCCAATCGGGCGGTTGCTGACCTTTCCCGTAAATAAACTGGAAGACAAGTTTCGTCAGGCTGATTGACGTTCCCGGATAGAGATAGCCGCGCAGCGTCCAGCCTTCCGGCGCATCCGGATTCTGCGGAGGATATTCCGCGCTCATAAGGATTCTCGGCAGCGAATAATCGGAAGGATCGTCCTGTTCGAGAAAAAAAGTGCCGCTGATTCCGCCGGAAACTTTTCCGCCGTCTACGGCGATATAAAATTCCAGTTCCTGCAGAATGATTGTAATGACAAAGAGGTTGATTTCCCATCCCTGCTGCGGGTCCGGGTTCGTCGGATTGCCGAAAAAGATGACGGCTTGCGCGTAATAATTCTGCCAGAGCGGGTCTGCCGTGAAACGCAGCGCCGTTATGTTCATCGGCTGCGAACCGGTTGACGGACCCGAGTTCCCGAAAAAATAATCGAGCGCATCGGAGATCGAAATGTAGGTGTCGTCCGCCAACGTCCCGGAAATAAAAAAGTCGGGCAGCGACATTTTTACGAAGATAACTACAGGTTCTTGCCCCAGGTCCGCTGACACGAGCGCCTCATCCGTTTTCACAAGCGCCTCATCCGTTTTCACGAGCGCGCGCGGCGGGCTATCCGGCGGCGCGGGCAGCGCGGCAAAGCCGGAACCTCCTCCGAAAATAATGTTTCCGAACACGGAGCCGGTCAACGAATAAACTTTTTCCGAGACACCGCTTTCGTTATTTACAACTGTCCAGCCCCAAACCCAGCGCGTGCCGACTTTCGAAAAGATAACAAACGGAATCGGAGGATTCCAGACTTTATCGGATTGAATCGTGATGGCGAAATTCAAAAGAGAGAATGATGGCATTGCGTTTGGCTCGGCATTATTTTCCAGGTCGATGTCCACTTCCGCCACATAGAAATCGCTGAGAACGGGAAAGTCCATCGGAATAGGAAGCTCCACGCCGAAAATGCGCGTAAGCTGCGCCAGTCCCTGAACCAGCGAAGCGGTTTCCTTATCGAATATCGCGATAAAATTCCAAACCTTGCCGGTCGAAAGTATAAGAGTTGAGATACGTCCGGTAATTTCTCCGAGGGCGAAATATCCGAACAATTCAATTGTTGAAAACGCAATATTTTCCGCCATCGGAGGGTCGAGCAGCTGAACAAGAAGGTTAAGTCCCGGATTGGAAAGCGCTATTGCGCTCGGACCCGGCACGCCGGAATCCTGAGCGGCTTGAATGACCGTACTGTTGCCGATGGCATCCAGATCAATCAAAGGAAACGTGCGGTCGGCTTTCGGCAGGGCAACCGTTCCCGATAAACTCAACGGATACGGACCTATCATCGGCGTCTTCGAAAGAAGATATTGGTTTGCCGGTTCGAGCAGAAAACCGGTGAGCGTTAATTTTTCCGCACCCGTTTTCCCGAGAAAGACGGCGGCACGCACTTTCATCCCGTTCAGCACCGACGGATACCAGGTGATGCCGAGCGCAACGGCGGGATCTTGCATTAAAGTTTCGGGCAGCGACGGGAAGAAATCGGAAAAAACCCAGTCGGGAATAACCGCCAGCGATAAGGAAAAAATATTCCCCTGCTCCGAATATTGCAATCTGGCATTTACCGGATAAGAAACGCCGCCGGCAAACACGCCTTTTCCGGTTAATATAACGCTTGCGCCGTCGGGGCTTTGCGACAAAACAACCTGCGTGAGAACGTAGCTTGCGGTTATATTGAATAATCCGAGCACCGGTTTCATGCCCGACAGCTCGGCGGAGCCGTTGGCTGCCGCCCACAGGTCGATGATTTTATCCGGCTGGATAAATCCGTTAAGGGCATTATATACGGTGGTTGCGCTCATAATTCAGTGGTTTTAGCTTAACGAAACTGCATTAATCGGGACTGGAATCCCGGTCTTATATTCACGGGTTTTCCCGTGCCCGCAACTTTTGTGCGAACAAAAACATTTTTTCCGTCGCCGGATAATTGCGGCGGCGCAGGCGCTGTTTTGCTCTGCGCCATAAGCGCCGCCGGAGCTTTCGTGAATGCCGCAAGTCCGGTTTTCAGCTTGGTATATCCTTCGACCGTAAACTTTCCGTCGCTTTTGGTAATGTATTTCCAGCAGGCAAAATTATTGAATGAGCCGGCGGTAGCCGTAACTCCTTCGCTTGCGGCTGGTTCGGCGCCAGACTTGAGCTTATAAGAGAACGTCTTTGTGCCCAGATTGTAATGCGTGCTGAACAGGTTCGTGTCCGTCTCGCACGTATGATCGATTTTGACGATTGGCACGCCGCTGGTTTTGCTCTTTAAAACCAGATCCAGATCGATATTGGACGTAACGCGGTGAGCGTTTTTTTGTTTTAAGCGCGCGTCCTGCAAAAGCGGGTCGCCGTCAGGATAGAAATCGACCATCACCTCGAGCGATGGATGGCTGTGTGTTTGATAGGCGCTGACCGAGATAGTTTTCGATTTCATGAGCGCGGCAAAAGTCGTTACGGTCAGCTTGTTATTATCGCTCGCCTTTGCGCCGGATTTCACGGCATAACCCGTCGTCCGGCTGCCGTGGTGCGGCAAGGTCGTCATAATGTTGTTGTCGAAGACCGTTGTTCCGGCAAGAAGTTTATTCGCCGCCGCCATCGTTTTGTTAGTGGCGTCGCCGCAAATCACGTACGAAACACCGGCATAATACAGACCGCAAATAATCGAAACGCGGTTTGCCGGTTCGCCTCTCTTTTGCTGTCCGACCTTTTTGTGTTTATCCCAATCCGGATCGGCGGACAGAACGTTGCTTACGATGCCGTATAAAGTTACGAATTTATCGGGGCTTTGCCAAAAACATTCCTTATACTTTTTTGTCTTCTTATCATATCCGGTGTAATCGGAGTTGGGGGTCTTTATTTCACTTTTTGGGCAATAATCTTTTTTTACCAAATCATCCAGAATATTAAATTTCGATTTCCATTTCGTGTATTGGTCCCAATTGCCGCCATACCATACGAGCTTTACTTTAGGCGGGTTTGGAGGACTGGTCGTCGGAAAGTCGTCAAGCACTGTCTTCATAAGGCTTATATGATCCGAATCGCTGTGCGAAAAAATGACGCAGTCAAAAGCTGGCGCAGCCATGGCTGCAACTTTATCCGCGATATACTGCATATTCTGTTTTGTGCCGGTGCTTTTTTTGTCCGAACCGCAATCGAAAAGAAGAGTATGGATCAGCACCGGCGTGGGCGATGTATCATCATATATTTCGACAAAGGTGCATTGTCCCTGCCCGACATCGACGACTGTTACTACGACGTTTCCTGTTGCCATAATTTTTTATCCGATTCGTTGTTTACGTCTTCCCGATTTCAGCCTTCGCTGCACCGGATCGAGCGCTTTTTCATCGGCGCTTTCGCCCGATTCGAGCGCTTTCGTGTCAGCCGCCGACAGTGATTTGTTCTCTGACGAAGAATTTGTTTTCCCGTCGTCATAAGCCGCATACCAGCCGAGCGAGCCTTTCGGATTGTTCGGCTGACCGAACAAAACAAGATCCGCGTTGCCGGGCGGAAAGCTCCAGACCAATACCGACAAAGCAAATCGCCGCATCCGCAAAAGATATGCGAGCCGACCATTGTCGTCGTAGGTTTTAAACTGAAAGCTCCGAAAACCCAGTTTTAATACTCCCTGCAGCGGAAAACTGCCCGCGATTGCCGAAATTCCCGGCAGCTTCAAGCCGAGATAAACCGGAAAGCTGTCCTGAGAAGCACCTCTCGACCAAGCGGCGAGAATTCCGATTTTGAAGCTCACGCTTCCCGTCAAAGCTCCGAAAGTTCCCAAATCGAGCGTAAAAACCAGCCCGTACCAGCTCGTAACCATCGGCGTTTGGTCGATTGGCGCGGAGATTGAAACGTAACCCATCTCTTCCGGCGTTTGACCGGTCGGTTTTTCGCCTTCGGCAGAAAGATTCGGACTCGCGACAAGAGCGGTAACGGTCAGCGGAAAATTATCTATTAACGAGGAAGGGCGCGGCACGCTGCTGCCCATATCAAAAGTCGTATTGCTTTCGCGCACGACAAATGTCTGAACCGTAGGCGTAACCATCGAAAAGCTCATATCGATACTAAGCCCGCTGTAGCGCAGGAAACCGTCAATATCGTTTTCTCCGGGACCGTATGAAAAAAGGTCGAAATCTTCGTAGCGAACAAAACGCAGATTTCCGTTTAGGATAAATGTCGTCAACACATTCACGGAGCCCGGATTTCCGCCGTTTACCAACTGCACCGACAGAACTTCAATGCTGACTACCGCGCTGTCGTTTGCATTAAACAGATTTTGTCCCGTCAAGGTAAAAGCATACATCGGCGCGCCGCCGACGCGCTGATATGAACCGTCGATGATTAAATTGTTTCCGCGCGCCGCGTCGCTCTTTGCAAGAATTGACCCGAGAAGCTGATTCAGCATAAGCTCGACTTCGGCGGAAAAATCGACTAAAGCCGCATTCGCAAAACGGGCGCGCAGGCGCATGGTCTTAAAGCCGAACGGAATCGTTTCGGTCGAATACAAATCCATCGCGTCTTCGTAATCAATCAGCCCGAAAGCCGCGGTTTGCTGGAGCTGCGGTTGTCCGTTCTGAACCGTAAAAGGCGTTTGCGAAAACCCGACGTGATGCGCGTAAAACTTGGTGAGATCGATTCCCGCCGTAAGAAATTTCAGGTCTTCGGGAAATTCCCCGATTGCCACGGGCGCGTTCAGAAAAAGAAAACCGTTCCAATTCGGGTCGCTGGCGACCGTTTCATAAAAAATTCGCTGCGCCGCCGATGCCTCCGGCGCGCCGGCGGCGTTGAGTATTTCAAGAAGAATGGTTTGAGTTTGTTCGACCGAAATTGTCTGCGGATTTGTCGTTCCGGGATACGTCCATCCGCTTGGAGGATTTGAAACTGCGGAGAAGTTCCAACTGCCGGGCAGAGTCGCCGCCTCGGGCCAGTTCCAACTGCTCGAATCGTTTGCCAAATCAATCAGCGAACGATTGCAGAATTTGGCAATCATCATCGTCGGGCTTTTAGCGTCGGTGCGCCATGTTCGCGGCGAAAGCTGAAACGCCCAGCCGTCCATTTCCACCTTAAGTATTCCGCCGATATAGAGAAAGCAGGCAAGATAGACTCCGGCGGCGGATTGAATGCAGGTCACGAATTGTCCTTCGGTCGGAAACGGCTGCGACGCCGAGCTTACTGCCTGATATACCGCGTCGATTACGCTTTGTGGAACGTTCAGCGCGAGCAGATACGGCTTGTCGGCTTCGGTCAATTGATAACGAACCGACGTGCCGCTCATCAAAACGTCTACATTGGAAGCGACGAAAAACAGTTGATTGCTGAGCAGTGTTTGTTTGAATTTTCCTGCCACGGCGGTCAAATCGACCGTCGGATAATTCGTGTTCGGCATGTTTCCGATTATCAAACCGTCGAAATTTTGATAATCCGGCGTCAGCTCGGCGACCAATCCCTGCGGAGTAACGCCGAGCGGATCGTTCTCGGAACGCACGCGACGCTGCGGCGCCAAAGCCGCAGCCTTAGTCTTCGGCGACGGAGCGCCCGGTCCGTATGCGTTTCCGATGCAGTAATTGCGAAACGGAGCAAGGCTGGAATTTTCAATCTCGCGCGCCAGCTCCGCCTGCTCGCTGGTCAAACCCGCGTAAATACCGACCGGAAATACGGGCGGTCGCTGCTGCGAAGTGTAGCCGAGCGTGGCTGCCGGGATAGGATTAAAATTCAGTATGCCGTCGGTGCGCGGAACCTGTCCGGAAAAAACGGGCGCTTCGCGCGGCTGCGCGTAATAAACCGGTTTTTGATTTTCTCCGCCGTGTGCCAGGACGTTCAAATAAGACGTGGTGGCGATGTTTGTCAGCGCCTGTGATACGTCGGGGGCTTTTGCGCCGGAAGGCTCGACGGCGGGAACGAACGCCGGCTGGCTGCCCTGAAACACAACCATATAATCAGTTCCTACCAGGTTGGCGTACTCTAATCCCGAAAGACCGAGCATCACCAGATTCGAAACGACCACGTCTTCGGAAAGAGTTTCGGGATTCTTAATGTTTATCTGAAAAGCGCCGTCGGGAGACAGGTGATAACTGTTTCCCGCCGCCGAAGTGCTTCCTGAAACCGGACAACTGCCGAAGACAAATTGCGCCGCCGGAATTTGACCTGAAGCCGCGAGCGGTTTTAGTTGAATAACATACCCGCGCGTTGTGCGCATATAACTGTCCAGCGTAGGAAGCTGGCTCGCTCCGGGCGGGAATAAGCTAAATACGGTGCGCGCGGAGTTGAGCAGATTAAACGGGTCGAACGATATCCCGAGAGAAAGTGCGGCTGCCTGTCTCGTAAATACGGGCATGAATAAGATTTGCGTCGCACCGGCGTAGGACAGACTCGCTTCGTAAACAGGCTGCGAATCTTCGTCGGATGAAACGGGAACGGGCGCGGCGGCGTATTGCAATCCGATGTTCAACGCAGTCCATAAATCGGTTTGCTGCGAATTGGCGGGAGCCGGAACTGGCATCGTTCCGCTAAACGCACCGAGCGCTAGCCCGCTGAACGAAATCTGTGCCGAAGAAAAGTTATAACCGCTCGCCGGTCCGGCGAACGAGCCGCCGCCGGAAAATCCGATTCCTCCTCCATTTGAATCCGTAATGTAGGAAAGGACGCTCAACCCGTTCAGCGAAAATATATATTCGCCGAAAGCAAACGCGACGGCGCGAAGCTGCGTCCATACAATCGAAGCACCGCTTCCCGAAAAACCCGCATTGATGACCGTTATATTCCATTGTAGCGAAGACTTATCGGCATTGCCGAGCCAGACGAAACGGGCATTGTTCTGCGGATCGAAAGCGGAACGCAGCGCGGACAATTCAGCGGCAAAACTCGTCCAGTCGGTCGGCGTTTTATCGAGAAACAGGTAAAAGCCGCCGGTATCTCGCCAAACGATTGTCGTGCTCGCGCTTGCGCCGAGATTGCCGGACGAGCCGGCAAAATAACCCGCCCAATATCCGTTCAAACCCGCCTCTGCTAAAGTCGACAAAGCATATGCGGGTGTAGAATCAACCTGAGTGAATACGGGAATGCTCATGGTTCGGTTTATTTTTGATTAGAAAAAAGTAAAAATCTGGTCGCCCGGCAGCAGCGGCGCCGACATTCCGTCAAGTCCATTGCCTGTGCCGTAAACCGGCAGCCCGTTCCAGCCGAAATGTAATTCCGACTGCGGACCTGACGCGCCCGTCATTTGTAGATTGGTAATCGCCGATACGACCGAACGATAGAGTCGCAATTGTTTGAACAGCGGGGAACTCGTCGACGGGCGCATGTTCAACTGCTCGAGCAGATTTCCGAGACTCGTCCCGACGGCTACCAACCGCTCGTTTCCGTTTACTATCACCTTAATCATTACCTCTACGGTCGTTCTTCCGCGGAAATAAGCCGTCGGCGTAACCGAAGGATTGTTGGTCGTCGTCTGAAGCGAGGTATAATTAGCGGCTGCCGCCAACGTAAAATTGGCGTTTGCCGCATTCGAACCGCCGCTCCAAGGAGAGATGATAGTCGAAGGAATATAAAGACGATGAAACGGTTTTACGAACTGCGTAAAATACAAATCGACCGCTCCCGACAGACCTGCCTGAACAAAATTAGAAGAAGCAGCCGGCGGCGAAACATTGAGCGCTCCCTGCGCCGAGAGCGCGCTCAGGAACGAATCGAAACCGACCGACCAGATAGAATTCGCGGTATAACTGCCGATTTCAAAATCCATCACGCTCGCCCCGACATAACCGTTAACCCACGTCGGCGGATTGTTTACACCAGTATTTATGTAATCGCCCGTGGAAACGCGCAGAATCATACCCGGACGAAGGTCGACGTATCCGGCGCTGACGGTCGAAGAAGTAGAGAATCCGAAATTATAATAGAGCTGCTCGGCAAACGTTTGCGGCATGGAACAGGCAATCGCGGACTGCACAAGTGAAATTCCGTAAGGCAGCGCGCCGGGAAGAGAACCGGCGGGAGGACTTTCCAGCGCCTTCAGAAAATCTACATAATTCTGTTGCAGGGGTGCGCGAATTGAGTCCGTATTAAAGCTCCAGACCGCCGCGTCTGCGGCAATCGTTAGTTTGTAAGGCAAACCCGTGTTGCCCGAAGGTTGTATCGTAAACGGACCGCTCGTAATCGGCGTCGTGCCCAATGCTCCGGCGGCGGCTCCAAGTTCCGGCAGATACAATATTATTTCCTGCGCCGGAGGATTCGCCGCCGCCGTTCCGAGCGCAGCCATCGTTTGCGCGGAATACACATACGGCGACGCGGCGGTCGCGGGCTGCTGGCTCAGGAAAAAGCCCGAACCAAACAAGGCTTTTGTCGTTCCGGAAAGACCGACGCCGCTGTCCGTTACCGGTTGGACATAGACGGTATAAACTTTACCCGCCACCATGTTATTGACCGAGAAATAAGAGCTTGTTTCGCTCGTAGTTCCCGAATACAAATTTACCGGCGTCGGCGTCGAATTATCGTAAATCGACACGTTATAACTCAACGCGTTGGCTACCGGATTCCAACTGACGAAGACGTTACTGCCGTCGAATCGCACCTCGGAAACATTGGCGGGATTCGTCGGAACAAACGCCCGCGAAGAAGGCGGACCGGTGACGGCTGCTCCGTTCGAAGTTCCGGTTCCTGTAATGGTGTAGCCCAACTGCGCGCCCGGGGCGAGCGCATTTTGTAACGGGAAAGTAGTATTTGTAATACCTGTTTCCTGAGTTCCGTTCGTAAAATCAATCGTATAAGCGCTCGCACCCGGAATTGCTGTCCAATTGAGCGTGGAAATTTTGGAAACGGCGTCCGTCGTTACGAGTCCAGCGAACGTTGATGCCAACATCGGACTCGCGTTCGTTCCGGTTCCCATGCCGGAATCCGCCAGAAGGGTTACAGGTCCGAGCGAAACGTTCACCATCGCCAAAATCGCTCCGCCGGACGAAAGCGCCAGCTCGGAAAGCGGAACTGCACCCTGCGTTGCTTTTGTCGGGCTTCCGGTGTAAATCACACTGCCGCCCGCAGTTATCACGGGTTGATAGGTTACGGGCAAGGTATTCGCCGCGGGAATGGTCGGAGCCGTCCAAGTAAGATTTAACTGTTCCTTGCCGGTATTCAACGCGGTAAGCGACGGTGCGGTGAATATGGCGGAAAGCGTTTGCGTCGGCGAAGTCCCGTCGCTGACGCCGGTCGCATACAATTGAACCGTTTGCGTCTGTCCGGCGGTAACAGCCGATTTGGCAAAAGTCAGCGAAGTCGTCGTTCCGGTCGTCGTTTGCGTGCCCAACTGGGTAGTGCCCTGATAAACCGACGCGGAATACGAAGACACGTTTTCCGCCGCGTCCGGCAAGCGCTCCCATTCCAGATCGACGCGCCATTGCTGTGCGTTGGACGGATTGGTATAGATTTTTGCGGCGGTAAGCGCGGGAGCCGTCGCAAGTAAAGTTACCGGCGCGCTTTGCGGTCCGGTCGAACCGCCGTTCGACGTATTCGCCACCACGCTTAAACCAACTTTTCCCAACGCCTTATAAGGAAATGTAAATTTATTGTTCGCCGCCGCGACCGGACCGGCGACGACGGCGCTTCCGTCCATCAGGTATCCGGTGGCGGAAAGCCCGGTCGGAACGGTCGCAACATTTGCGGTAACCTGCGTATCAGTAGCCGCGACGGCGGTAACGACGGGAACCTGCGTAATCAAATTTGACGTGACCGGCGCGCTGCTGATGTTGTTGTTGCTTGTCTGCACACTGACGCTTATTCCGGATTGTCCCAATACGTCAATCGGGATATTAGCCGAAGTCGGACCGCCGTTGAAAGTGCCGATTACCTTGGAATTGGACAGAATTTGAACGATACTTCCCGTCGGATTTACGCAGCCGACCTGAGCGCCGAGTGACCAGGCGAGGGAAACACTCGTCCCGTCGTAAGCCGCCATAGTAATTGTAGTCGCGGCTTGCGGAATTCCTCCGAAGACCGCCGTGCCGCTGGTGTTAAAGATGAGACTTTGCGGACCGAGACTGTACGGCGCAGAGAACGAACCTGAACCTCCGGCGTTGGTTGCCGGAATCGCGGTTTGCGCGCTGATAAAGAATGCGGGCGGGAATCCCGTGGCATTGACCGGAACAACGACCGACGTGTTCGGCGTTTGCGCGCTTCCGACCTTGACCAGCACGCCGCCAGAAAGCGAGAAAACATTGACCAGCGCGCCGGTTCCGATGCCGGCGGCGCCGTATGAAAGCGTCGCGGTCACATTTGTTCCGTCGTAGCTGGCGCTTTCCACATTCACGGTAGCCGCGCTGACGGGCGCTGACGTGACGGCGGAATTCCAGTCGATATTTTCAGGCGGAGTGCCGGACGAAACCCAGATTACATCGACCATGTAAGGTTCTGCGGCGGACAATGGAAACGACGGCTGAAAGTTTGCAGTCTTGACGCTCGTTCCCGGTCCTGACGTATTCGACATTCCGATAACCATGCCGCTTGACGCCTGACGCAGCCGTATCACCAGAACCGGATTTGAGACGGTAGACGGAGTCGGGGATTGAGCGGCGACGGTTTGCACAGTTATTCCGGCTACGGTGACGCCGGGCGGCAAAGTCGAATAAGGACTTGCATAAAACATCGACTGTATCACGCTGGTCGTTGCGCCCGCAGTCGTCGTGCTCAGCGTGGAAAAATCTTCGGCAGCCAGCGACATCGCCATTCGTGTTGGCGTCGGTTCGGCTGCGGATTCGGGTTCTGATCCGGATTCGGATTTAAATCGTTGGTCGCCGAGCGCCGATATATAATCTTGATGCAGCTCGGGTTTAAGACGCGGCAGCATATATTCTAAATCCTGATGCGCTTCGCGCACGTGATGACGCATCGCCTGCTGGTCGCCGCAAAGAATTCCGTTGGCGTAATAGCCTGCCAGATTATGCGGGAAGTTTTTCTTTGCCTTTTCTTTCTCATTTCCCAACGCCAGACCGAAAAACATTTTGTCGGCGGCGACGGCTTTGATTGTTTTTACGGTCGAAGCGCCTTCGTCAGTCATAACCGGATCTCCCGGAACGAGATGAGATATGGCGCGGCACTTGTCCGCCGTCATAAAAACCATGTGATTCTCGATTGCCGTTATTTTCTTCCCGTTGTCGGTCGTGAGCTGAAATATTTCGTCGCGCCCGTCCTTTTTCGGGTCGGAGCTGTGATGCCCGAGCACCGTCGCCCATACCGCCAGACTTTGTCCTTTTTTTCCGGTTTGAACGCGATAGGTTTCGTTGATTTTTTCGATCGGAACCTTGCTGCCGTCTTCGAGCGTCACAAGCGTTCCTTTGGCAAGGCAATGCCACCAGTAATAGAGATTCGGAATTTTCGTGCAGTTGATAGAAGGTTCTTCCGGCGTATCGGTACTGCAAACGTAGAAGGGCGGAGACACGCTCCCGTCCTTAAACGGAATGCCGTTAAAAGCGAAATAGAAAAAACTGTCTATTTCGTTTCCGAGGGAAGTCATATTGTAAACAATCGAATTTGTATTCCGATACCCCAATTGGTCATAAGGAAAATTCCATTGCAAAAGATTCGGCGTATCCCCGACCGAAAATTTCGAGATAACCTTGGAATCCGGAGTATATAGCCTGCTTCTGGCAACTTCCGCTGTGCCCCCGTTCCCGTTATTTACAAAAATTCTGGTGCTGAAATCCGCAATGGTAAGGGCGGGAAGATTAATCGAACCGCTCAAGCCGACGATGCCGGCAAAAGGCGCAATCAGATACGCGTTCGGATCCGGTTCATTGACCGGCTCTATATAAACGTAATCACTATTTGGCGGCGCACCGCCTGTTCTCCCGACGGCGATGTGAATTTGCGTATTTCCCTCAATTTTAATTCGCGGCTCGATTATGCCCACCAGAATTCCCTGAGGAGCCACTTCTGCGCTGGTCGCAAAACTGAAAAAGCGGGTTTTTCCGTCTTCCTCGGTATTGTGTCCCATATAAATTACCGAAAGGCTTTTTCCCGCCGGTTCAGCCGTCAGCGCGCGCGTCGGACAAGCGACGAATCCGTTCCGCACGGCGATGTTTTCTCCCTGCGCCAGCAATTTGTCATTGTCGCCGTCAAAGACCATCAGATTGCCGCCGTTAATGACGTTATTGGCGCTCGAGCGCGCCCAGATCGTGACGGTCGTTTTCCCGTCGGCGGTTTTTCCGGCATCGACCAGATGAACTTTTTCCCTGGCGTTTTTGCCTTTCGGAGTTTTGGGAAATCCTTTGGCGGCGGCAATCGCGCGATGGAGATGCGGATATTTTTCCTCCGTCCGTCCGGCTGCCGAAAGCATCGTCGTAATAAATTTTTTATGTTTCGGATCGGCAGGATTCAAATACTGTGTCTCGCCCGGTTTGGATGATTTATGAAAATCGAGCAGTGTCTTTTGCTGTTGTTTGGTTAGAACGGGAAGCTGCTGCATATTTTTAAAATAATTTACTCGGGGTGCGTGTCCCGTGAAAAAAAAACTCCGCTGCATAAATCGATAAACAGCGGAGTTCGGGTTAAAAGCGTTTTTGCTGCAACGCGGAAGTATAATCCTGATGGAGCATCTCGTCGATGCGCGGCAGTATGTAATCCAAATCGTGATATGCCGATTTCGCATTGGCGCGCAGGGCAAGCTGGTCTCCGCAAAGGATACCGTTTCCGTAATAGCTCGCCATGTCCTTCGGAAAATCCCTGCTCGCCATTTCGTCCGGACTGCCCAAAGCCAGACCGTAAAACATCGTATCTTCCGCGACCTGTTCAATACTGACGACGGTTGACATCCCTTCGTCCGTCACGATTGAATCGCCCGCCACTATGTGTGCTATCATCCGGCAATTGTCGGGACTCATAAAAACCGTGTGGCACGCCGTCGCGGTAATGGTTTTCCCGTTGTCGGTCGTCAGCCGGAAAATCTGGTTGTCGTTTCCGTCGGACGAATGTCGCCCGAGCACGGTGGCGACGACCGCCAGGCTTTTCTTGCCGGTTCCGCATTTTACGCGGTATGTTTCATTGATTTCTTCGATGGGAACCAGGTCGCCGTCTTCCAGCTCGACCAAAGTTCCTTTGGACAAACAATGCCACCAGAAATACAAATTCGGAATCTTCGTGCAGTTAATCGAAGGCTCGTTCGGCGTATCCACACTGCATACAAAGAACGGCGGCGCAACGTCGCCGCCTTGAAGCGGGATGCTGGCAAATGCAAAATAGAAGAAACTGTCAACTTCATTTCCCAATCCGTTCGGAGTCGGATTATATACAATGGATGAAGTTGATTGATAACCCTTAGCATCATGAGGGAATTTCCATTGCAAAACATTTGAAGGAAAGCCGGGAGAGTCGGGAGAGCCGACGGAAAAGCCGCCGACCAATTTTGCATCGGTCGTGTACTGGCTGGCGCGTCCGACTTCGACTGTCCCGCCTTGTCCGTTGTTGATAAACACATAGGTTTGAAGGTCGGACGCAGTGAGACTCGGTAAATCAATCGCGCCGCTCAGGGCTACCGAGCCGACAAAAGGAACAATGAGATACGGATTATTTTCAGTGCTCGGTTCAACATAAATATAATCCGTATTCGCAGGCGGCGGGTTTGCGGTGGTGCGACCGACGGCAATCCAGATGTCGATGTTTTGCTGATGTATAATAACAGGCTGCGTGACCGTCGCCTGAATAGCGTTTTCGCCAGCGTCCGCCGCAATAGCGGTTTCGCCTGTCTCCACTGTCGCCGCCGCCGTTTGAATAGGATTTGCCACAGTGTTGGCATAACTAAAGGAACGCGTTGAGCCGTCGCCGTCCGTGACGTGCCCGACATAAAGAATTGACAGGTTTTTCCCTGCGGAAGCAGCCGTGTCGGGTTGCGTCTGACAAGCGAGAAATCCGTTTCTGACCGACGAATTATCTCCCTGTGCAAGCAATTCGCCGCTGTCGGCGTCGAAAACCATCAGGTTTCCGAGGTTGACCATAGAATCGCCGCTCGACCGCGACCAAACGGTTGCGGTCGCTTGTCCTGACGACGTTCTTCCGGCATCCACCAGATGCACCTTGTCCAAATCGGAGTCGGCATAAGAGCCTCCTGATGTCGCCGTATCGCTTGCGCCTCCGTTCATCGAGCCGAAAAGATGCGGGTAAGCATCCGCCGTTCGCCCGGAAGCTGCCAGCATCGTGTTAATTATTTCGGAATGCGTTGAATCCGACGGATTAAGATAAGTAGTTGCGCCGGGCGTTGACGAGCCATGAAAAGAAAACAGAGCTTCCTGTTGAGCCTGCGTCAATAAAGTGTTCATCGAATTAGTCCTCCTCGTAGAAATTAGGAATCCTTCTTCATTGGATAGTCGTATCCTGAATCGGGAAATTTAAGTTTTTTGGTAGTGAGTCGGAACTATATACCTTTTGCGCACAGAATACAAGAAAATTTTAAATATTTTCATTTCCATGGCTGCGTGGATTATCTCAATTTATCAAAAATCCGATAAATAATTTTTAATTGGCGCAGAATAGGCACAGAAAACGGTAAAGGCAAGCCGAAACTGCTTGCCTTTACCGTCCTTATTATTTTAGGAAAATTTTTAGTTTAATTTTGCACTTTTGGAAAACTTATGGGTTAAAGTCGCTTTGGCACAAAAATTAAAACAAGAAACTCTAAATAATTAGATATTAATTGGAAAACTTATGATTCCAAAATTGGAAATCTTTTGAGAAAAATAACACACACGAAAGCGATTTCGTATTGCCTGAGAAGCGCGAGAAAATCTTTCCACGCGTGGCGTCCGTGACCGATTGTGTAGACTGTAATTAAATCCTGTTCCATTAGCGTGAAAGATTGAGTTTCTGCTTTTGCGCGAGCCTTTCGATTTCGGCTAGAGTCGCCGCCGAACCGTCGCCCGCAGTCGTCAGCGTCAAAGCCGAATTTGCCGCGCCGCAATCGATGGCAAACTGAAAATCTTTTCCGGCTAAAAGCGCGTAAATAAAGCCCGCCGCAAACGCGTCGCCGCTTCCGACGCGGTCGAGAACTTCAAGGTCTGTAAAATTGTCGGCTTTAAAAACTTCGCCGCCGGCAAAACAAACCGTGCCCAGATGGTGAAGGGAAGCGGACTTGATGTCGCGCAGAGTCGTCGCCGCAACTTTTAAGTTCGGAAATTTTGAAATTAATTCGCTCGCGGCGCGTCGAAAGTTTTCTTCATTGTAAGCGGAAAAACGCGCGTCGAAATTTTCAACGCCGAAAACGACATCGGCAAACGGCAAAAGCTTTTGATTAAGCGCGTTTGCCGCCTCGCGCCCGCCGCGCTCCGTCCAAAGGGAATCGCGGTAATTCAAATCGTATGAAACGATTGCGCCGCTCGCCCGCGCTTTTTGCATCGATTCGAGCGCGACATCGGGCGTGGTTTCGGAAAGTCCCGTAAATATTCCGCCGGTGTGAAGCCACCGCGCGCCCTTTTTAACAAAAATATTTTCCCAATCAATATCGCCCGTTTTGAGCTGTGAAACCGCCGTGTTTCCCCTGTCCGAGCAGCCGACGGGCGAGCGAAGCCCGAAGCCGCGCTCGATAAAATACATTCCGTTGCGCGTCTTGCGGCTGATTCCGTCAGTCTCGCGCCAGAGAATCTCGGAAGAATCGACGCCGCCCTGCCAGATTAAATCTTCGACGAGTCGCCCGATTTGATTATCGGCAAGCGCCGTTACAATCAATGCGTCGAGCCGGAAAACCTTGCTCAGACTGCGCGCCACATTATATTCGCCGCCGCCTTCGCAGACGCGAAAACTGCGCGTGTTGTGAATACGGTCGTTTTCCGGGTCAAAGCGAAGCATCACCTCGCCGAGAGAGACAAAATCCCAACGACAATCCTTTTTTTCTTTTATTTCCAGCACGAATGTAAGATAACAAATCTAAATTGGTAATTAGTAATTAGTAATTGGTAATAAGTAAAAGGCAAAAAACTATCACCTATCACCTATCACCTATCACCTAAATTTTATTTCTGCGACGCTTCAAGTCCCGAACCTTTTCCGCTGAATTCCGGCTGGACGTTGACGACGCCAAACTGGCGGTCGATGCCTTCGCGGTTTGCCGCCATCATCCACAGGAAATTTATCGAGCCGCCCGGCGCGGCGACGTTCGGATGATAGCCTTTCGGCATGATGACGACATCGCCTTCGCGGACGACCTGAACGAGTTCGGGATTGTCGAGATTCGTATAAACCATCTGGATGCCGAACTGCGGCGCGGGCATATCGATGTAAAGATACGCTTCTTCGAGCATTTCGGCGTGTTCGTGCGGCGGATAGCTCGTCCAGTTTCCTTCGGACGAAAACGTAACGCCAGCCATAATGCGTCCGGCTTCGACGTTTTTTCCAAGCAAAATATTCAAATCTCTCTGCGTCGGCGGCTCTCCGGCGATAAAATGAAGCGCCGAGTTTTTGCGAACTTCTGCGAACGAAATGAACTGCAAAGGATATTTTTCCTCGACCTCGGCGGAAATTTCCGCCAAATCACAGCCCTCGTCGCTCGAAATTTCAATTTCAGAGTCGCGCGGAATATACATCGAATCGTAACGATTCAAAGTAAAATCCTGCTCATTCGTCGAAACTTTCGCCGCGCCGTTCAAACAAATTAAGCCCGTTTCGTGCGCGTTATTTTCGAATTTTATCGCTGCTTCGCCCGCATCGATTTTAATTCGCCCGTAATGCAAATGCCGTGTCGCCGTATTTTTCGGCGTAACCGAAATGCGTCTGCCTTTTCCTTCGTGCGTCGCCCTGACAAAACAGGTTTCGCGGTTAATATTTTCTAAAGCTGTCTGTTCTTTCATAAATTTCTCTCAACTCGATGTTTCCATTTCTTCATTCGCATCGAAACAAAGCTCTTTGCTTTAATACTTTTTTCCTTTGTTTTAATGAATTTTGCGTTTTCATCAAACATTCAAACCGTGTGTTAAATAATCT
>JBARIW010000067.1:0-2820 GCA_049799955.1 Pyrinomonadaceae bacterium | reverse complement strand
ATTTCAGGCTGATTAATAATCGCCGCCTGATAATTTTTCACGGCGTTTTCAAAATCCTCGTTCGCCGCGTAAATCCGCGCCAGAACGACATTCCAGCGATAGTTTTTGAACGCTTCGGCGGAAGTTTTCCGGTAGTAATCGACGAGCGTTTCCGCGCCGCCGTAACGCTGCGCGTAAGCAATCGCATTTTCGGTCAACTGCTCGTTTTCCGGCTCGCGGTTGATGATTTCGATGTGCTGCTCGATTGCCGATTTATAATCTTTGAGCCGCGTAAAAGCGTCAATCATCTCGCGTCTCAAATCCGCGATTTCATCGTCTAATTCGCCCCTGTCCGAGTTCGACCTTTTCAGCGCGGCGACGGTTTCATCAAACTTCTCGCGCATCGCTTCGGGATTGCCGGTTCGCACATAAATCTTTGCCAGCTCGCGGAAAATTTCCGTGCCGGCTTTGTCTTCGTCGTGCAGCCGCGTCAAAATCCGCTCGGCTGAATCGAGCCGGTCAAGCTGAATAAGACGTTTGCCGAGCTTATGCGCCAACGCGCTTCGATAGAAGCCTTTGCTTTTTGAAATTGCTGACTGCAAAACGTTTACGGCTTCCGATTCAAAGCCCAGACGATAATAAAAATCGGATGATTCTGTCAGAACACCGTAATTCGTCGGAAATTTTCGCACCATTTCGGCTAAAACCGTTTTGGCGGAATCGCGCTCGTTATTTTCCTCAAAAGATTCGGCAAGCTGAAGTCGAAACGCGATTGAATGTCGCGGATTAGACGAAACATCGGCAAGCTGTTTCAATGCGATTTGCTCGCCCGTTTCATTGTCTTCGGACTGGTAAAAATCTTTCGCCGCTTCGAGAAATTCGATGTTTCGGCTTTGCTTAATCTCCTGATTCAAAACGCTTCCGGCTTTTTCGGTTCGTTTGATTTTCGTGAGAAATTCGGCGTAGCCCAAAGCCAGAAACGAAGCGTCTTTGCGGCGTGTTTTTTCAGATTTGAAAGCCGAATCTGCGGTTTGCAAAATCTTATTTTCACGCGCGAAAAGATTTGCCAGACGCTTTTTCGCCTTTTCCTTTTGCGCTTCGTCGCCGCCCGCGTCCAGAGCTTTTACATATTCGCCGATTGCCTGATTTTCTTCGTGTTTCGCTTCAAAAATCGCGCCCGTTTCAAAAGCGTAAAGCGTGTTATCGCCGAATTTTTCGCGCAAGGTTTTTATCGTCTCCAAAGCATCGTCGTATTGAAAATAATCCCAGTAAACGGTCGCGGCGGCGAGATAAGTTTCCTTTGCGCCCGCGCCCGTTTGAATCAATTTTTCCCATTCTTCGCGCGCCTTTTCGTAAGCGCCGAGTTCGGCGTAAATCTCGCCGCTTCGTGTAAGATATTCGGCGGACGAAGGCAAAAATTCCGCATCGGCGCGCGAAACGTTTGCCGCTTCCGCCAGCATTTCGCGGTTTTTCTGCCCGAACGAGCGCGTGAAATTTACCAGCCGCGAAGAAAATCTTTCTTCGTTCGGGTAAATCTGATTCAGCTTTCGGTAAGCCGCGACCGCATTTTCAAAATTCGAAAGGCGCACGGAAGCGTCGGCGCGGAAAAGCTCATAAATCGCGCCGTCGCCGTTTGCCTCCGCAAGACGCGCGCGCAATTCTCCTTTTCGCGCCAAATCATCGAGAAACTGTTCGCGCACTTCGCTCGATTCAAAATAATATTCGGCGGCAAGCTTTCGCCATTCAACTTCCTGTTTGTTAGTCCTGTAAAAATTCAAAAGCCCGTTTACAAAAACGATATTGTGCGGAAACCGCGCGTGCGCCGATTGATAAAGTTTCAGATAAAGATGCTTTTCAAATTCGGTCGCGGACATTTTCTCGTCGGCAAACTGCGACAGATAATTTTGCGCGTCCGCATCGTTTAATTTGCCGATTAAATCTTCCGACAGCGCGGCAAATTCGTCATTTCGTTTCCGGCGCAGAAAAAATCTGGCGAGCTTATCCTGCCAGCCGCGCGACTGAAAACGCGCCAGCGCCGCTTGATAAACCTGAAGCTGCTCTTCGGTCAGATTCGTCTGCTCAAGCCACGAAAGCCTTTGCTCGTAAAGTTTTTCTTCATCGGGATATTTGTTTATCTCGCCCGAATAAAGCCAGAGAATTTCCGACGTTTTCTTTTCTTTGGCGAGCGAGGCGACGAGAGTTTCCAGAACTTCTTCGTAAGTTATTTCGGTATTTTCCTTGTTTTTTCCGACATAATCCAAAACTTTCCGGTAAATTTCACGAGCTTTTTCCGCATTATTTACCGCGACAAACGCGCCGGCTAATTTCAGCGCCACTGCCGGAAAATCATTTGAATTTTCAAATCTTCCGGCAAATTCGTTCAAAGTTTTTTCGGCAATTTCCGGCTCATTCGTCTGCGTGTAAAGCTGCACGATGTCGAGATACATCTGCGCCAGCTCGTTGGAAGTCGGAAATTCTTTTTTGTATTCCTCAAAAATCCGGTAAGCGGCGGCGCGGTTAAAATAAACAACTGTTGCGCTTTCCTGTTCGTCGAGCTTATCGCGCGGGTTCGTGTCCGAAAAAATCAGCGAAAGAATTCCGGTCGCAATTCCCGGGCGCGTGTCGGCTTTCGCAATGTCTTCATAAAATCTGAAATCGCCTTTCGTAACCGGCAAACGCTCGTTTCCGCCGTCGGAAAACATCTCGAAAAGCTGGTAGAGCATTTCCGCGCGGGCTTCTTTATTTTTTTGAAAATCTTCGCGCAGATAAAGCGTGTAGAGAAAACGCGAGCCTAAACCGGTTTCCTTTGCCTGCAAAAGCAAGCGCGTAACAGTCGTTAGT
>JBARIW010000066.1:0-98548 GCA_049799955.1 Pyrinomonadaceae bacterium | reverse complement strand
TCGGATACGAACTGGTATATTCGTCGTTCATCCGACAGTGGCTTTACGATTCAGCAGTTTGGAGCAAACGGAGATGTTCCGGCAGTCGGAGATTACGACGGAGACGGAAAGGCTGATATAGCAATTTGGAGAGCATCGGTCGGCGAGTGGTGGATAAAGAAAAGCTCAAACTCAAGTGTTGTTGCTTTTCAATTTGGAAACAGTTCTGACAAACCCGTTCAGGGCGATTATACGGGCGACGGAAAGGCTGATGTCGCTATCTGGCGTCCTTCGACCGGCGAATGGTTTATCCTTCGAAGTGAAAATCAGAGCTATTATTCATTTCCCTTTGGAGCAAACGGAGATGTTCCTGCGCCGGGCGATTACGACGGCGACGGGCGTGCTGACGCGGCTGTGTTCCGCCCGACGGATTCAACCTGGTACGTCCAAAGGACGACTGCCGGAACTTTGATTCAGACCTTCGGCATTTCAGGCGACAAACCTGTTCCAAATGCTTTTGTTCCTTAGGAGCGATAAATTGTAATCTTCAAACGAAAAGGCGAGAACTAATCTCGCCTTTTTTTATTTAAACTATTCGGATGTTTTAAGCCACCGTTATCTCTTTCGAAAGATAAACGTCCTGAATCGCGTTTAATAATTCGACGCCTTCGTTGGTCGGGCGCTGAAACGCTTTTCTGCCGGAGATTAAGCCCATTCCGCCGCCGCGTTTGTTGATGACGGCGGTGCGGACGGCTGCCGCGAGGTCGCCCGCGCCTTTTGATTCGCCGCCGGAATTGATTAAGCCGCAGCGTCCCATATAGCAGTTTGCAACCTGATAGCGAACGAGGTCAATCGGGTTTTCCGACGAGAGTTCGCTGTAAACCTTGTCGTGCGTTTTGCCATAAGAGCCGTTTTTATTCATCGCCGTGTAGCCGCCGTTTCTGGTCGGAAGTTTTTGTTTGATGATGTCGGCTTGGATTGTTACGCCGAGATGATTTGCCTGTCCGGTCAGGTCAGCCGCCTCGTGCATATCGCCTTCTTCGGTTTTGAATTTTGAATTTCTCAGATAACACCAGAGAATTGTCGCCATTCCGAGTTCGTGCGCGTAGGCGAAGGATTCGGCGATTTCCGTAATTTGACGCGTCGATTCGTCAGAGCCGAAATAAATCGTCGCGCCGACGGCGACCGCGCCCATATTTCGCGCCTGCTCGATTGTGCCGAACAGAATCTGGTCGAATTTGTTCGGATATGTAAGCAGCTCGTTATGATTGATTTTGACGATAAAAGGAATTTTGTGCGCGTATTTTCGCGCCACGATTCCTAACGCGCCGTAGGTCGAAGCGACGGCGTTGCAGCCGCCTTCGATAGCGAGTTTGACTATATTTTCCGGGTCGAAAAGCTTCGGATTCGGCGCAAAACTCGCGCCCGCGCTGTGTTCGATGCCCTGGTCAACCGGCAAAATCGAAAGATAGCCTGTTCCGCCAAGTCTGCCGTTGTCGAAAAGCGTCTGCAAAGAGCGCAAAACATTCGGATTGCGGTCGGACGAAAGCCATACGCGGTCAACAAAATCGCCGCCCGGAACGTGTAGATTTTCCTTCGGTATAGTCGTCGATGTGTGATTTAATAATGTTTCGGCTTCGTCGCCTAAAATTTCCTCAATTTTACTGTAATCAACAGCCATTTTATATTCTCCTGATAAATAAATTTGTGTATAAAACGTATTTTGCCGAATTATATCACAAAATCTTTTTTCAAACTTCCGGCGGATTTTGCTTGCCTATGGAAACGATTTGTAGTATAAAAAATGTTCACTTTTATAATTGCAGTCCCCTTAAATTGTTTTTCCCATCGTCCTTAGCCTGTATGTTTTTGCGGTGAATTTTTTTAAGAGTATATGAAAATAATGGTTTTAGTCAGCGGAAGGCAGTTTGTTCGGCTTGCTTTGCCCTTTTTGCGCGATTTCTCCGGAACAAAACGTGTGTTTTAGAGTTTGAATATATGCAAGCATCTAAATTGATGCATTTGCATCTAAATCGGTTTATCCTGTGATATTCACAGGATATTGCTCGTAATTTACTCAAAAATTTAATCATATCTATAATTTTAGCCGGCGTTTTGCGTTGGTTTCATAGAGGTATATAAAAAAAATATGTTTTTCTCTTCTCGAAAAAGCCACATTTGGCTTTGCTTGTGTTTAGTATTACTTTTTGCTTCGGCTGCCTTCGCGCAGGTCGAATGGCGACCTGTTTCACCGGCTGAATTGCAGATGAAAACTCCGCAGGTCGAGGCGGACGCCGACGCCGAAGCCATCTTCTGGGAAATTCGTCTGGATGACAAAAAAGCCGACCAGCTTGCCTACAATCACTACGTTCGCGTGAAAATCTTCACCGAGCGCGGGCGCGAAAAGTTCAGCAAGATTGACATCCCGTTTACCAAAGGAAAAAAAGTCAAAGACATCGCGGCGCGCGTTATCAAAGCGGACGGCACGATTGTCGATGTCGCGCAGACGGATATTTTCGAGCGCGACCTTATCAAAGCGGGCGGCGTTAAAATCAAAGCCAAATCATTTGCGATGCCGGGAATCGAGCCGGGCGTGATTGTCGAATATCAATACCGCGAAACTTTCAAAGGCGATTCGGCAAGCGCCGAGCGGCTTATCTTTCAGCGCGATATACCGATGCAGCGCGTTACATATTACGTTCGCCCGTATTCGGGAACAAAGCTGAACTTTACGCCTAACAATATGCAGGATGTCGAGTTTAAGCTCGACGAAAAAACCAAGTTTTATGTCGGCACGATGACCAACGTTCCGGCGATGAAAGAAGAGCCGTATATGCCGCCCGACGATGTTGTGCGCTCGTGGGTTTTTCTCCAATACGCGCCGTTCGGGATACAAAATGAGGCGTTCAGCTCGCTATTTAACTGGGGATTATTCAGCGGGCAATACAGCGGATTGCAGGCGAAAATAAACAAAGGCAGCAAAATTATCAAAAAGCAGGCTGAAGATATTACCGCCGGACTTACTTCGCCGGATGAAAAGATTAAGAAAATTTACGAATTTGCTCAGACTCAGATAAAAAACCTGAGTTACGACACTTCGATGACCGAAGAGCAGCTCGAAAAAGTGGATATTGACAAGATTGAAGACATTCTCAAAAACAAGATGGGAAATGCTTATCACGTCAATATGATTTTTGCGTCGCTGGCGTCAGCCGCCGGATTTGAAACGCGCCTGATGTTTTCCAGCAATCGCAGCGAAATCTTTTTCGACCCGCAGAAACTTACGCACGCTTCTTTCCTGCACTGGGCGGGCATCGGCGTAAAGGTCGGCAGCGACTGGAAATTTCTCGACCCGGGAACGCCTTATCTCGCTTACGGCGATATGTTCTGGCACGACGAAAGCACCTTCGCGATGCTGGTAGACGAAAACGGTTACGCGTGGATAAAAACCCCGCTCGTCAATTACCAGGACTCGCAGGCGAAACGCACAGGCAAATTTAAATTGCTCGAAGACGGAACGCTCGAAGGCGACGTTCGCGTCGAATACACCGGCAATCAGGCGGTCGGTCGGCGCGAAGGCAGCTTCCGCGATTCGGCGACCAAGCGCGAAGAAGAATTTAAGGAAGAAATGAAGCAGCGTCTCAGCACGGCGGAAATTTCGGCAGTTTCGATTGAAAACGTCGAAACTCCTTCGAAGCCGCTGACCGTTTCTTATAAAGTCCGCGTTCCGAATTACGCGCAGAAAACCGGCAAACGTCTTTTCCTGCAACCCGGATTTTTTGAATACGGCACGAATCCTCTGTTTTCGAGCGCGACTCGCAAATACGACATTTTCTTCCCGTATCCGTGGTCGGAAAAAGACGAGATTGAGATTCAGCTTCCGCCGGGCTTCGCGCTCGACAGCGCCGAATCGCCCGGCGCGGTCGCCGACCCGAGCAAAATCGGCTCGCTGGACGTAAATATCAGTATAGTCAAGGACAAAAATATTTTGCTCTATAAACGCAATTTTTACTTTGGCGGCGGCGCGAAAACTTTGTTCCCGGCTTCGGTTTATCAACCGCTCAAAAATTTGTTTGACGCGTTTCATAAATCCGATACGCATACGATAACACTTAAACAAAACTAGGCAGTTTTCGGAAGCTTTCGAGTTCTGAGTTTGAAACTCGGAACTCGAAAGTCTTCATGCGTTTGGAGAAACGAATTTAACTTGTCGCAAATTATTTTTGCGGACATTTTCGGAGGTTTTATTTTATGTATCCTCGTTTGATTTTTACGCTTTTATTTTTTATTTCTCTTTTTACGAGCGCGTCCGCCACGGTTGACAACGCGCCGCCGGGATGGCTTCGCCAGTCGGCTTCCGTTACTGTGCCGGCTTATGAAAAAAACGTGAAAGCGGTTGTTTTATACAACGAGCAGCAGGTTACGCTCGAAGGCGGCGGGATGCTTGTTACGACCGAAAATCACGCGGTCAGGGTTCTTTCGCGCGAAGGCAGAGAAGAAGCGATTGCTCACATTGTTTATCTTGTCAGCTCGGGCAAAGTGCGCGAGATGAACGCGTGGGTGATTCGTCCCGACGGCTCGTATAAGGAATACGACAAAAAATCTATCATCGACCGGATTTCCGACCCCGACGACGTTTATGACGAATACCGCGTCAAGATTATCGACGCCAGAGCCGATGTCGATGCGGGTTCGATTTTCGGCTACACGATTGTTTCCGAAGACCGACCGCTTTTTTACCAGGACAAATGGTTTTTTCAGGACAATCTGCCGACGCTCGTGTCGCGCTACACGCTGAATCTGCCTTCGAACTGGAAGGCTTCGAGCGTTACGTTCAACTATGCGGAAGTAAAACCGCAGGTCAGCGGCACGAGCTATACGTGGGAGCTTCGCAATCTCGCGCCGATTGCCGACGAGCCGATGAGTCCTTCGTTCGTCAACATGGTGCCGCGCATCGCGATTAATTTTTCTCCGAACGACGCGTCGCAGGCTATCGACCGCGCTTTTGCCGATTGGACGGAAGTTTCGCGCTGGGCGAGCAAAATGTACGACTCGCAGGTAATCGTTGACGACGCGGTTGCCGCCAAAGCGCAGGAGCTGACGGCAAATGCCAAAACCGAACTCGAAAAAATCCGCGCTATCGGAACATATGTGCAGAATATGCAATATATCTCGATAGACATCGGCGTCGGCTACGGCAACGGTTATCGCCCGCGCCCTTCGAATATGGTTCTCGCGCGCGGCTACGGCGACTGTAAAGATAAAGCGAATTTGATGCGCGCAATGCTCAAATCGCTGAAAATCGAGGCTTATCCGATTGCGATTTTTTCCGGCGACGCAAATTACGTCCGCGAAGAATGGGTTTCGCCCGGACAATTTAATCACTGCATTATCGCCGTAAAGGTGAGCGACGCGACGCAGTCGGCGACCGTTATCAACCATCCGAAACTCGGACGACTCTTGATTTTCGACGCGACCGACCCGTTTACGCCCGTCGGCGATTTGCCCGACTACGAACAGGGAAGTCTGGCGCTGATAATCGCGGGCGAAAGCGGCGGTTTGTCGAAAATGCCGGTAACGCCGGCGGGATTTAACGGCTGGCAGAGAAACGTCGAAGTCAGCTTAAACGGCGACGGAACGATTCAGGGCGTTATCCGGGAAAAAGCTACCGGACAGCAATCGACGTATGCGCGTACGCTGTTTCGCTCGCTTTCGAGCAGCGACTTTAACAAGGCAATCGAAGGCTGGCTGACACGCGGCGCGACTGCCGCAAAACTCGTCAAGCTGACGCCGAACGACAAGCAAGCCGAAGCCGGTTTTGATTTGGATGTCGAATTTTCCGCGCCCGCTTACGGGCAGTTGATGCAGAATCGCCTGCTGGTTTTCAAACCGGCAATCGTCAGCCGCGCCAATTCGATTTATTTGACCGAACAGCTTCGCAAAAATCCGGTTTCGCTCGATGCCGATTCGTTCGACGAAACAACCGTATTTACTCTGCCGACAGGCTTTATCGTTGACGAAATGCCCGACGCTTTAACGCTCGACACGCCGTTCGGCAAATACAAAACGAGCTACGCGGTTAAGGATAATAAACTTACCTACACACGCTCGCTAATAATGAATCGCTCGACTCTTTCGGTCGATAAATACAGCTCGATACGCGATTTTTACTCGAAAATCCTCGCCGCCGAACAATCGCCGGTCGTGCTTCTGCGGAAATAGAATCTGCGGGAGAAATTAGCCACGAACAGACACGAAAAAGACACGAAAATAAGCAAATTTATTTCGTGTTCTTTCGTGTCTGTTCGTGGCTAATTCTTCTTTTAAATTTGCGCTTTGAAAAGCTTCATCAAAGCCATTTCTTCCGGATCGTATTCGGCTTCGATGCGGTGGATTTCACGTTTCTTTTTCGGTCTGAATTCGTCTAAAGTAATTCCCTTCTCGTAAGTTTTCAAAACCGTCGGGTGAATGTAAGAAGCGCGGCAGACGGTCGGCGTATTGCCGAGCTGTTCGGCAACTTTTTTGACTGCCCGGACGATGTTTTTCTTTAGAGTCTTTTCATCTTCCGCCGCGCCGATTTCGGCTAATTCCAATGCCGCCATAAGCGTTCCGCCCCACGTGCGAAAATCTTTCGCGGAAAATTCCGGCGCGGTCATCTGCTTCAGATAATCGTTTATGTCCCGCGCTTTGACCGGACACGGTTTGCCGCTCTCATCCAGAAAATTAAAAAGCTTTCGCGCGCCGCCGATTGACTTCAAATCCTGCATCACGGCGGCAAGCTCTTTATCGACCAGAATTTTTCGATGTTCGATGTGATGTTTGCCGACAAAACTAAAAACGAGCTTGCCGCCGCGCCCGACTTCGAGATGCCGGTTCTGCAAAGTCGTAATGCCGTAAGTCTTGTAATGCCGGACGCTTTCGGGCGAGCCGAGCCGTATGTAAAGCGAGTTGATAAGCCGCATCATCACGGCTAAAACCTTCTCTCGCGGAAAGCCTTCCAGCGAAAGATGCTCGTTCGTGATTTTTCTTAATTTCGGCAGATACTCGCCGAATTTCTCGATTTTCTGAAATTTTTTGCGTTCCTGACTCGCCCGGAATTTCGGGCTGTAAAGATACTGAACGCGCCCGTTCGTATCCATCCCGACGGCTTGCAGCTTACTGCCGGCGACAGGCGAAATCCGCACATTTTTCCACGCGGGCGGAATCACGAGAGATTTTATTCTTTCCAGATGAGCTTCATCAATTATTTTTCTTCCTTCGTGGTCGAAATATTGAAAGTTTTTCGATTTTGAGCCTTTTCTCCGCCACCATTTCGCGCGCCTGCCTTTTTCGATTGTTTCTTTCGCAATTTTCGTGTCAAAAAGAGGTTTGTTTTTTGTCATATTTTCTTCCCTTGGCTGTTCTATTTCGAGTATAACCTATTAAATTTCCATTATCTCAAAAAAAGTTTTCCTGCGCCCGTAAGTCGTTGATTCTAAAAGAAATATTTATTGAACAAAACCTGTAAAAACTCGTATAAACAGGCAACGTGTTTCACAGATGAAACATCTAAATTAACGTATTGGAGGGATAGCAGAAATGACTATTAATATGACACAAAATTTATTTGAAATTGAAGAACCGGAAACGATTCAGACGAAAAAAGAAATGATTTTGTCGCTGTTTAATTCGGGTACGACCGAGATTGAAACAATCTCGGCAATCTCGGGCGCAAAGCCGAGCTATGTCGGTTCGGTTTTGCAGAAGGAAGGCTTGATTGACAATTATTTCGACCTTTATACTTCGACGAATTATCCGATGAATATCTACTCGAAGCATTTTCGCGGAAAGCTCGGATTTAAGGATGTCGAAACGGCGCGGGCGAGCGTCGTCAATCTCGAACAGTCGTATCGCTTCTTTGACCAGCGGCAAGACCGCGCCGGACAGCATCACACGCTCGAAATGGGCTTGATGATGTTAGACCGCGCGCGCTGGACGGGCAAATTGGAAGAAGCCGAAATCTATCGCCGATGGCTGGTCGAAAAGCTCAGCAACCCGCTCGTTGACAACGTTAAATCAATGGAAGCGAAGCGTGAAGAAAAAGAAAAAGCGGAAATAAAGCTCGCCGCATAATAGCTTTTTCTTCTGTGAAAAGAGTTCGCGCAAAGGCTTTACAAAAAGTGCGAACTCTTTTCTTTTAACTTTCTGTTTCATACTTGAAACAAGCTTGCAAAAACGGTAAAATAGTAGACATAGAAAAATCGAAAAAAGAGGTAACAAATGTCAATAGATTTAGTAGAAAGTCCGGTCAGGCAAAACAGTTTGGTCATCGGCGCGGCAACGATAGAAGATGTGCAGGCTGAGCAAAGTTTGCGTCCGAAATGTCTGGACGAATATATCGGGCAGACGAAAATCGTCAACAACTTAAAAATCTTTTTGAAGGCTGCGCTTCGCCGAAGTGAGGCGCTCGACCACGTTTTGCTTTTCGGTCCTCCGGGACTCGGCAAAACGAGTCTGGCAATTATTATCGCCAACGAGCTCGGCACGAGTTTGAAAACGGTTCACGCGCCTTCGATTGAAAAAGGCGGTGATTTGGCGGCGATTTTGACGAATCTGGAAGAAGGCGACGTGCTTTTTATCGACGAGATTCACCGTCTGAAACCGCAGGTCGAGGAAATTCTCTATCCGGCGATGGAAGATTTTCAGCTCGATTTGATTATCGGGCAGGGCGCGGCGGCGCGTTCGATAAAGATTGATTTGCCGAAATTTACGCTGGTCGGCGCGACGACGCGCGCGGGAATGATTTCCGCGCCGCTTCGGGGACGTTTCGGAATCGTCAATCACCTGGATTTTTACCCGCGCAAGGATTTGGAGATTATCATTCACCGCTCGGCGGAGATTTTGAATGTTGAAATCGAAGCGACCGGCGCGGAAGAACTTTCACGACGCGCTCGCGGAACGCCGCGTATTGCCAATCGTCTTTTGCGCCGCATACGCGATTACGCCGAAGTTTTAGCCGACGGAAGAATCACCGGCGCGCTCGCGCAAAAAGGTCTGGACGAAATGGAGGTTGACCGTTTCGGGCTGGATGAAATGGATAGAAAACTGCTTCTGACGATTATCGAAAAATTTGACGGCGGACCGGTCGGCGTCGGCACAATCGCCGCTTCGACGAGCGAAGACCGCGAATCGATTGAGGAAATGATTGAGCCGTATTTAATTCAAATCGGCTTTTTGAACCGAACTCCGCGCGGCAGAACGGCAACCGCCGCCGCTTACAAACATTTCGGATTCGAACCGCCGCAGATTGAAAATATCGTGGCAATGGCAAGCTAATTTTCACCACAGAGACACAGAGGCACAGAGATTTTAAGAATGAATTAACAGGGATGAAGAGGATGAGCAGGGATATATAAATAATTCTTTTATCCCTTTTATCTCCTTCATCCTTGTTAATTCTTCTCTGTGTTCTCTATGCTTCTGTGGTAATTTTTCTGAAATTTATTCGGTTTTTGTCGCTGCCGCCATATTTGCTTCAATTTGCAAAGTGACTTTTATTTCGTCCGAAACCGAAGGCGTTCCGTTGGGCAGTTTCTGGTCGTAATTCACGCCGTAATCGCGGCGATTAATCATTGTTTCAGCGGTGATTCCCATACGGGTTCCGCGTTCGCCGGCGATAAATCCGACGACATCAAATGGGAAAGTAATCGATTTTGTAACGTCTCTGATGGTCAAATCACCCGTTACCATCCATTGCTTGCCTTTTTTATCAATCTTCGTGCTTTTGAACTTCATTTCGGGAAACTTCTCGGCATCGAAAAATTCGGGCTTTTGCAGATGCCCGTTGCGTCCGGCAACGCCCGTATCGACGCTGGCGATTTTTGCCGAAAATTCGACCGTTGATTTTGAAACGTCTTTGGCGTCGTATGTAACCGCGCCCGTAAAATCGCGGAAATAGCCCGGAACTTCGATTAGTCCCATGTGTTTGACGCGAAAGCCGATAAAGGTGTGCGCTTTATCAAAATTATAAACGCCCGAAGCGCCTTCGTCTTTGACGATGCTGGTCGAAAATTCTTCGGAAAGGGTTGTATTGCTCGCGCCGGTCGGGAAGTTTGCGAAGACGAGCAAACCCGCTAAAATCAAGCCGAGCAGAAAAGAAATCTTTTTCACTTTTGTTAGTTACTCCTTAAAAATTTAATCTTGTTTTTTCAGTAAAAACTTATTAGATGCGTAAAACTGAATTTTGTCACACGCAGCCCGAAAATTTATTGTTTGCCTTTCAAAAACTGCGCGGCAACTTCCGCAACGCGTTTTCCCTGAAGACGCGCCGCCGTCAGAGCGATTTCGTCCGGCGAAAGCTGCGCGTTGTTTGACGTAAACGACGCGCCGTAGGGATTGCCCGACTCGAACTGCGACGCTTCGACATAACCGGGCGAGACAATCAGCATTCCCCAGTGATAAAACGGCGTGTTCAAAGTCAAAATCGTCTGTTCCTGTCCGCCGTGCGCGGTTGCCGTCGAGGTAAAGGACGAGCCGATTTTATTGACCAGCGCGCCTTTTGCCCAAAGCCCGCCGGTCTGGTCGATAAAGTTTTTAATCTGCGCCGAAGGCAAACCATAGCGCGTCGGCGTTCCGAAAATAATCGCGTCCGCCCATTCCAAATCGTCGTTTGTCGCTTCTTTTATATCTTTAATCTCGTCGCGATGCTTTTTCCACGCCTCGTTTTTTTCAATCGCTTCGTCCGGCGCGATTTCCTTTACTTTCAGAAGCCGCGTTTCCGCGCCCGCGCCCTTTGCGCCTTCTTCGATTCCCCGCGCCAGATTGTAAGTCGTTCCCGTCTGACTATAGAAAATGATTGCTACCTTTGCCATAAATGTTCTCCCTTGTTCATTACTTAGGTTTTAATCATAAACGACAAAAATGAAAATTGAAAATAGAAAGAGGATTCACCACAGAGACACAGAAAACACAGAGAAAAATAATATAAAAACTCTGTGTTCTCTGTGTCTCTGTGGTGAAAATCTCTTTAAGAATGGTCGTGAATCATTTTCCAGCCGCCTTTGGTTTTCAGCCAGGCGGTGGTGAACCAGCCGGTTCGGTCGGGTTTGCCCGCGCCGGAAAGAACGTATTTTCCGGTAACAACCGCGCCTTGTTTGCCGAGCATACGGACGAGAAGATTTTCGTAACGAAGAGTTTGCAGAGGCTTTCCGCTTTTCCAGAAGCCTTCTTTCATCGTTTTTTCAATCGCCTCGACGCCGCCCGCCGGACCGTTCGAAAGCATCTCGGTCGCTTCCGGCACATAAGCCGAAAGATATTGCGGCAAATCGCCTTTGTTCCAGCCTTCGGCGGTTTTTTCCAGCGCCGCGCGAATTGCTTTTTCGTCCTTGCTCATCGTTTGGGCAAAAGCCGTTGACGCAGCCAAAGCGAATACGATTACAAATAAAATTATTGATTTGTTCATTGTTCTCCTTAGGGAAATTAACCGCAGAGACGCAAAGACGCAGAGAAAAGCAAAATAAAATGAAAAGAAAATATTTAAGACCTGCTCTAAAAATCTCTGCGTCTCCTCGTTTCTGCGGTTAACCTCTTTTTCATAAATTAATCGTAAAAATTACGCGGTAAACGCATAAAAAGTTTCTCTTTGAACCGATTCACGGCAAAAATGCGCGTTAAATATCGGTCATAGTTATCGAACAGAGGGAAGACAATGAAAGGAACGCTCATTTTAATCACAATTTTACTCGCATCCGTTCTCGTGGCAAACGGCGCGACGCAGAAAAGCACCATCAATTTAACGCTCGGCGAATCGACGGTCAACGTCAACGTTTACGAAAATGCGGGCGCAAACATCACATTTTTCGCCCCGCATCATAACGAGCAGACGGCGCGCGCGCTGGCGAAAGAATATGTCGAGCGCGGCGGCGGGCGCATCGTCGAAATCGAATCTTTCGACGACAAAGGCAATGCCGCGCGCTATTTGAAATTCACGCTCAAAGGCAAAACTTACACTATCGACCCGAACCGCATCTTTACCGACAACGGCAGAACGTGCAACACAGCCGTCGAGATAAACGAAACGGTCAAAGCCTTTGCCGAAAGCCTTCTGAAAATCATTTTTGCGCCGGACGGCAAAAGTCTCAGAGACGGCGAACGCTTCGTCGTCGCCGTTCACAACAACACGGATGTCGATTCGAAAACCGAAGACGCCAAATCGAACGATTTAACCGCCGTCGCCTTCGTTCGCGGCAGCGGCACGCTCGCGCTCACGCACGGCGCGTTCGAAGAACAGGCAGACGGCGTTTTCCTGTCGAACACGGAAATGGACGCGGACAATTTTATATTTCTCTCCACGCCCCAATACATCGGTCATTTCGCCGAAAAAGGCTTTAACGTCGTCGTCCAGAAGAGCGCGCCTAAATTAGCGTCAAAACAATGCACCGTTGACGACGGCTCGATGTCGGTTTATTCCGCGTTAAATACAATTCCATACATCTGTCTCGAAGCCGACGGCATGTACGGCGCATACAGACAGCGCCAGATGTTCGAAGCAATCTATCAATTACTGCCCGCGCAAAAGCCAATCGAACCGTCAACCGTTGCCGCAAAGTAATTCCGGCAGGCATCAGAACAATTTTGGCAGGTTTCAGTTCAGAGACGACAGGCGCGAGTTTTCAAGCTTTGGTCGTATGAAATAAGAAGCGGAACGCCGCCCGATTGCCGGAACAATTGTTTTTCGCCGGGCGTAAGTCTTTGATATGAACACAAAGCTTTTAATGATTTCGAGCGCCGCGCTGATGGCTGTCTGCGGCATCGCGCTTGAGTTTGCGCCGCACGAAATTCTCAGATACTCAGGCGCTGACGCGTCCGGCATTTTCCCTCTATTCTTACAGCTTATCGGCGCGCTCTATCTCGGTTTCGCAATGACGAACTACATGGCGCGGGGCGTCCTTATCGGCGGCATCTATTCGCGCCCGCTCGCCACCGGAAATCTCGCCCATTTCCTCGTCGGCGCGCTCGCCCTTCTGAAATACGCCTTCGCCGCTCAAAACGCACTGCCCGTCTGGATTGCCGCGCTAATCTATTCGATATTCGCCATCTTATTCGCCGTTACAATGTTCACGCACCCGCTAAAACAAGTGAACAGTGAACAGTGAACAGTGAATAGTTTAAGAATCTTTCTTCACTGTTCACTATTCACTGTTCACTTTTTCACGCTCTCTCTTCCGCGTGCTCGCAGGGCAGATTATCGACTAGAGCGCGGACTTCCGCGTAATTACTGACTTTCATCGGAATCAGCCACGCCGCGTCGCCGTCCTTAAACCGAATCTCGGTTCGCCAGATAGTCGGTCTGCCGCGCACCATCCTGATTTTATCGACCACGCGGCTCAAATTCGCCCAAGCAAGCTCGCGCCCGTCATTGCGCGTCAGCCCTTCCGCCGCAAAACGCCTGACCGATTTCCGATAAGCCCTGACCACCAGCCAAACCACCGGCGGATAAACAACCAGACACATCGCCCCGATACCCAAAGGCACGACGCTAAATCCCTTCGAAATCCCGCTGACAAAAAGCCCTAACCCCATCGGAACAAAAAAAAGTCCGAGCAGAATGATTAAAACAAACTGCACCTTACTCGTTTTAACTTCAAGCATATTCTTTTTTCTCACTCATATTTGAAAAACTTATTTCTGAAAAAGTTTCGGCGGAACCTAAGGCGAAAACTTTTCGGTAAATCCGGCTTTCCAAAAACGCCTGTTTTTTTTCGATGCGAAAAATATAATATGAAAGGCGGAATTGTGTCAAATAATTTAGTGAAAAATGAAAGCGGATAATGTTATAGATAAAGATGTAGAGAATTACGGGGATTCGATTTATCGGCTACCAGTTATCTAAAAACTCAGAGGCAGTAGATGAAGTGCGGCGGATTGTGTTGGCGCACGGGTGGAACTCGACTTCCTACCAGATTCTTAATCCGGGAATCAATCGCTGGTTTTCCGCGCTCGGCGATGCCGTTACGGGTTTTGTCGCCTGTCGCGGCGTGCGCGTGGCGGCGGGCGCGCCGGTTTGCGCGGAGGAACGGCTCGTGGAAGTCGTCGGGGAATTTGAACGCGACGCGGCGGGCGCGGGTGAAAGAGTCTGCTATTTCTGCGCCGAGGCGCGACTCGAATCGATTTTTGCGGATTCGAAGGAACACGCGAAAGTGCTTCTCGGAGCGCAGCCCGTCTGGCATCCGCTTAATTGGGCGGAAAATGTTCGGACGCATAAATCGTTGCGCGCACAGCTAAACCGGGCGCGAAATAAAGGCGTGAGCGTCGCGGAATGGTCAAACGAGAAGGCGCGGAATAATCCCGCTCTGGCGGAGTGCCTGCGCCGTTGGCTCGAAAGCAAAGGACTTCCGCCGCTGCATTTTCTGGTCGAGCCGGACACGCTTTCGCGTCTTTTCGACCGCCGCGTGTTTGTCGCCGAACGCGCGGGCGAAGTGGTCGGATTCGTTCTGCTCTCGCCCGTCGCGCGGCGCAACGGCTGGCTGTTCGAACAGTTTCCGCACCAGCCCGGCGCGCCGAACGGGACGGTCGAGCTGATGATTGACGCGGCGATGCGCGCGCTTGCCGCAGATGGTTTTGAATATGCCACGCTCGGACTTTCGCCGCTTTCCGTAAGGGCGACGGTCGAGCCGTTTCAAAATCCTTTGTGGCTTCGCTTTTTGCTCGCGTGGATGCGCAAACACGGGCAGAGATTTTACAATTTCGACGGGCTTGACGCCTTTAAGGCAAAGCTCCAGCCCGAAAAATGGGAGCCTGTTTTTGCCATCTCAAACGAGCCGCGCCTGTCCTTCAGAACGCTTTACGCCATCGCCTCGGCGTTCAGCGGCAATAAGCCCGTCAGATTATTTCTAGCCGGTTTGTGGCGCGCGCTGGTAACGGAAATAAAATGGCTGAAACAGCGGATAGTGAGAAGCGAGAGGTGAAAAACTGTTGATTTTGTAAGGATGAAAAATTGAAACCACACGCATAAGACTTTGCACAAAAATAGAAAAACTTTGTGTTCTCTGTGAAAAGCTTTGTGTCCTCTGTGTTGAAATCAATTTTTAACACAGAGAACACTGAGATTTCACAGAGTTTCACGGAGAATTAATAATTCCCTCTGCTTATTTCTCTATTTTTGCGCAAAGCCCACGCATAATACTGAGCAAATTGACGCTTTTTCGTATTATGCGCGTGGTTTCAGTTTTTATCAATTAACTCGCCCGGATGATTAGGCTGGTTAACCATGGTGCTGCAATCTTTACTTTAATTGCCGCTGAAATAAAGTCTTTCGGCAAAGTTAGGCGAAGTTTGGTCGTAAAACTTATCCGCCCAAGCGCCTGTTTCATCCAGGCTCATACTACTCGTATCTCCGCCGGCGACATCCTTGATGATGCTTCGGAAATAGAAATGACGAAAGATGCGCAGAAATTCGCCGAAGTAAATATCCGCAACGCGCTTGTCGCCTTTGATAATCAGCATATTTTCGTCGTTGTTGACGGTCGAGTTTTTACTGAAATTTGCCGAGCCGGAAATGACTACGGGCGAGCTGCCGAGCGGGTCGATAAGCAGATATTTGGTGTGCAGATAATTAACCTTGTTTAAGCCGGTCAGTCTTTCCTTCATCCAGCCGAGCAGTTGATTGCCTTTGTCGAGCATTCCGCCGTGAGCGATGCGGTTGAGGCTTTTACCGGCGATTGCCGGGTCGAGCAAACCTTTATCCGGTTTGTCGCTGATAACGTAGAAAAGCCTCGAATCGTTGCTCTGCAAGATTTTTTCAAAGCGAGTGTCCAGACCGAACGGCACTGTCAGAAAAACGGGTTTCCGGCTTTCGTTCGAAAGTCCGGCATACCAGTCCAGCATTTGAACCTTTTGTCTCGGGCTAAAGACAACCTCCGTAAAATCGTCGGACAATTTGTTTTTGATGGAAAAGTCAGCCGTTATTCCCAGACAATTTGCCCGCATAGCGCCAACGTCCGGGTCGTGTTCAAGAAAATTCCAGTAGTCCATATATTTTTTGGCGATTGCCTTGTCGCGAACGATATGCCCGACGTTTGAATGACCGTGAATGCCGCCGGTCGTGATGTTGGTCGAACCTGTCCAGACCGCAACAGGCACATTATCTTTAAGGATTATAAAAAACTTATTATGCGGAATAGCGCCGCATTTCGTGCGTTTAATGACCAAATCTCCGATTCCCGTATTTTTGATTGCCTCGTCGTTGTCCTTTCTGGTCTTATATATTTTCGGGTTAGACGGGTCTTTTTTGTTTGGCGAGTCGGGAGTCGAATCGTAGATGACTTTTACATCGACGCCTCTTTTCTTCGCGGCGTTAAACAGCTCGGTTAAAATCGGCTCGAACTGAAATTCATAAATCGCCGCGCGGATGCTGTAAGTATTGTCTGTCGCTTCGTTCAGATAATCGGTCAACGCTTCTCTCAAACCGCGGCTGAGCCATTCCCACACCCATATTTTCTCTTCGGCAATCTTGCTGAATTTTTCAGTTCCGAATTTTTTGACGAAAGCCTGCGAGCCGGCAACGCCGCGATTAAAGTAAATCGAATGTTTATGCGATTTGCTATAAGATTCAGTCTCGATTTCGACGGCGATTTGGTCGGCGTTCGTCAGATTTTGCGGCGTTCCTTTGCGGGCGTGAATCGTGTATGTATATTTCCTTTCCGGACGAACCGTAAAATCACTCCAAAAGAAATCCTGTATAGGATGAATCTCGCTCGAATGAGTTGCGCCCACATTGGGAGCCGGAATTACGCTCGGAAAAACCTTCAAGCCTTCCAGCCAGTCTGTTTTACCGGAAAAATGGTCTTTTCGTTCTATGGAAAAACCGTGCAGACCGTTTCTTTCGCTTTCCGGCAAATTTATACCGAGAGTGATAACGTGTGTTCCCGAAACCGCTAGTACTTCCAATCCGTTCGGTGATTTAGATGGTTGACGCATTTTATTTTTCTCCTTTAAATTTTGTACCTTTAATTCCTATAAGCTAACGCACATTTTATGGTTAAAAACTATCATCGGAATTAATCCGGCACGGATAAATAATTCGCCGGAGATTATCCGCGCCGTAAATTTTAATGCCTGAAAAGTTACGAAAGCCCTTTGGCAGGCACGAATTTCTCGCGGAGAAATTCTGGATTTTGATGTTTTTGGAATTTCAATGATAAATTAGTTTAATTGCGCAATTTTGTAAAGAGTTTTTTATCCCGGCAATGCTTTGCACAAAAATAGAGAAATAAGCAGAGGGAATTATCAATTCTCCGTGAAACTCTGTGAAATCTCAGTGTTCTCTGTGTTAAAAATTGATTTCAACACAGAGGACACAAAGCTTTTCACAGAGAACGCAAAGTTTTTCTATTTTTGTGCAAAGCCTCCCGGCAATGTTCTGATTTGTTCTGCCTGCGCTGCCTGCGAAAACTATGCTAATCTTTCATTTATTTTATGCAGATTTCCGTTATCATCCCGGCTTTTAATGAAGAATCAACGATTGAAAAAACGCTGGACGCGATTTCGCGGCTGGTGAATGTCGATGAAGTGGTTATCGTTGACGGCGGAAGTACGGATAAAACGGTTGAGATTATCGAAAATTACGAATTGAAAAAGCCTTTGAAGCTCGTAAAATTCGGTGAAGCGAATCGCGGAAAACAGCTTCACGAGGGAACAAAGCACGCTTCGCACGAGATTTTCTGGTTTCTCCACGCCGACACGCGCCCGATGCAGGGATGCGCGCGGGAAATCAAAAAATATATGAATTACAAGGAAGTCGTCGGCGGAAATTTCCACGTCCTGTTCGATGGCGGCAGTCGCTGGGCGCATTTTCTGACCAGACTTTACCCGCAGCTAAAATCAATCGGCTTGATTTACGGCGATTCGGCGATTTTCGCGCGGCGCGCGACATACGAGAAAATCGGCGGATTCAAGCCTCTCCCGATTTTCGAAGATGTCGATTTTTACAAGCGCCTTCAGAAAAAAGGCGATTTTATGTATCTCTCGCAAGCCGTTACAACTTCCTCGCGCCGCTTCCAGAACAATTCTTTTATCTGGACTTTTACGAAATGGTCTGTGTTTCAGGGATTATATTGGATTGGTTTTCCGGCGCGCTTTCTAGCTAAGGGCTATAAGGCGATAAGATAAGAAGAATTAGCCACGAACAAATACAAAAGGACACGAACAGGAAATCAATTTTATATTTCGATTTCTTCCTTTTCGTGCTATTTCGTGTTTGTTCGTGGCTAATTCTTCTGTCACAGAATCTTGGCGCGCGGTGTTTTTATATCAGAAACCAATTTTACCGGGGAGAAAAGATATGTCACAGATTTTAATCGGAATTTTATTTGCAATTATTTCGCTCGTCGCGACGGACAACACGATTGCTCAAACTTCCGGCGCGGCGAAAACTCAGGAATTAGTCGCCGCGCTCGACAAGACGAAATATAAAAAGAAGGAGAAAAAAGATTTTGTCGTTGAGGTTTACGTCGATATTAAAAACGAAGCGGTCGTCAAAAATAACGCCGCCGATTATGCGGGCGTTTATGAATCGGAAAGCGTTGATTACCGCATCGAGCTGAAAATTTCCGGCGCTCGAATCGAGGGCAGCGGCTACGACTTCAATTTTGAAAATGAAAATCTCGGCAAACCGAGCAAGCGAAATTTCACGCTTCGGGACGCGCGGATTGAAGGCGCTCTGCTGACGGCGACGCGGGTTTATGAAAACGGCGAGACGCGAAAGCTCGAAGCCGTTTTCGTCAACCGGACAAGCGTTCACGGAAAAAATCCGAACGAGATAGAAACCCGCACGACGAGCTTCGGTCTCGGATTTGTGGACGAAAACACGATGTTTACAAACAGAGTTTTCTGTGAAAAGAGATAGAAATTTTTAAGTAAAAAGTAAAAAGTAAAAATTAAGAGCGTCTTGCTTCAATTCGAAAATTGAGAAGACGCTCTTTACTTTTTACTTTTTCCTTCACATTCTTTACGGTAAAATTTATTGATGGAAACTTTGATGAAGATTCTTTATATTGCCGCAGGCGGCGCGGTCGGCGCGGTTTTGCGATATTTAATCAATATCTCGCCGCTTGCCAACCTGTTTGAAAAGTTTCCATTTCCGACCTTTTTTATCAACATCACCGGCTCGTTTCTCATCGGCTTTCTGCTCACGCTTTTTACCGGCAGGTTCGGGATAAACGAAAATCTGCGTCTCGCCGTGATAGTCGGATTTCTGGGCGCGTTCACGACGTTTTCGACGTTTGAAATGGAAATCTTCGAGCTTGGTCGGGAAAAATATTTTCTGACCGCCGTTTTGTATCTTTTTCTGAGCGTGTTTTTAGGACTAATCGGCGTTATGGCGGGCGTCTGGCTGGCGAAAAGATTTTGAAGAATAGGCACAAATTAGACGGAAACGACAGATTATCACGAATTTATTTAACTGCTCATAAACTTTTCACTTTTCACTTTTCACTTTTCACTTTCTTCCGTTTCCTTATCATCGTCATCTTCGGGTTTCGGATTTAGAAAATAGAATTGTCCGGCTTCGGCGTCGGTAATTTTTGTTCCGAAAACTTCGAGCGAATAAGCCAGAACCGGGTCGGATTTTTTATTCAGGGCGCGGGCGGTCGGACCGATGACGAAATCGGGAACGACGCCGACATTTTCCAGACGGTTGCCGTCGCTCATAACTACGTCGCCAATCGTAATGTTCATCGCGTAAATGGAGAATGTCGCCGAGCTGAACGTGCCGCGCGTATTGAGCATCGGAATATAATTGCTCGTCATCACCGCGCCCGCGCTGATATCTCCGATAATCTGCCCGCGTTTTTCAATCTGGATGACGCGGGCGAAAACTTCCGCCGCCGAAGCCGATTCGCTGTCAATCAAAACGATAAGCTCGCCTTTATAAGCTCTGTCCTTTTGCCCTTTGGCGATGCGGTCGCTGGTCTTGGCGCGCGTCGTAAAGGTTGCGATTTTTACTTCCCTTTCAAAAAAATATTCGGTCAGGTAAATTTCGGTTTTGACATAACCGCCGCGATTGCCGCGCAAATCGAGAATCATTTTTTTATGTGCGCCGACCTGCTGCATCATTTTGTCGATGTCCTTTTTTTCAGCCGAAAATGTACGCAGCTTGCAGGCGACGAGTTCGGCGTTTATGTCGCGGCATTCGAACGGCGCTTCCTTTTTCTTTTTACGGCGTTCTTCCTGTTCCTTTTGCCTTTCTTTGAGAGATTTAAATGTCGCGTTTATCTGGATGCCGCGCTGCGCGCCTTCGGCGCTTCGAACGAATAAATCCAGCGTCTCCTGCGGGTCGAGCGCGTATAGAAGATAATTTATCTTCCAGAGACTCTGCCGGTCGGGCGCGACATTTCCGATGCCGACTACCTGGTCGCCAATTTTTAAGCCTTTCTTTTCGGCGTCGCTGCCCGTTTTTACATCGACGACGAAACATTTTTTCCCAATCATTTGAAGGGAAAAACCGTATTCGACGCGGCTCGCCCGGGCGGGCGGGTAAAAGAGCGTGTGCGAATCGTTAAAATCCAGAACGGTCTGCGCGATAATGCGGAAAATCTGCCCGTTATATTCGGCTGTCTTTATTTTCTCGGCGCTCGCCTTAAATTTTTCATCGAGATTTATGCCGCGAAAATTCTTGTCGTAATATCTTTGTTTGATAACGTCTTTGATTTCATTAAGCATACTCACGCCGCGGTCGCGGTCGAGTCTGATGTCAATCGGACTCGCCTGTTCGGCGACGGTTTGAGAAAAAGCGGACGGCGCTAAAAGAATGAGAAATAAAAAAGCAGTATTAAAATATTTTTTCTGAAACATAGAAAAGCCTCTGTAAGATTTAAGATTTTGACGCGCGACGAGCCGCGAAAATAATAAAGCAAAACAGATAAAAAATAAAAGTATTTTGTTAAAAACCGGCGCGTCGGGCTTTTTTGACAGTCTCGACGGCTTCCTGCGTCGTTTCGGCTAAGGCGGTCAGGTGTCCCATCTTTCTGCCCGCGCGCGCTTCACGTTTGCCGTAAAGATGGAGTTTGATGTTCGGAAACTGCAAAGAGTTTGCCCATCGAGGCTCGCCCGCCTGCCACAAATCGCCGAGCAGATTTGCCATTGCCGCAGGTCTTAAAAGCGCGGTCGAGCCGAGCGGCAAACCGCAAACGGCGCGAAGCTGCTGTTCAAACTGCGATGTTGCACAGGCGTCGAAAGTTAAATGTCCCGAATTGTGCGGGCGCGGCGCAAGCTCGTTTATCAGTAATTTTTCATCTTTCGTCAGAAAAAATTCGACGCACAGAGTTCCGACATACGAGAGCGTTTCGGCGACGCTTCGGGCAATCTCTATCGCTTCCGTAAAAGTTTTTTTCGAAACGAGCGCGGGCGCGAAACTTATGTCCAATATATGATTTTCGTGCGCGTTTTCAATCACGCCGTAATGCGCGAAATCGCCGCTCGCGCTGCGCGCGCAAACGACCGAAACTTCCTTTTCAAATTCGACGAACGCTTCGAGAATCGCTTCGTTTCCATCGAGTTTTTCAAACGCCGGCTCGATTTCGCCGATTGAGACGATTTTCGCCTGACCTTTGCCGTCGTAACCGAAACCGGCTGTTTTCAAAACGGCTGGCAGAGAGATTTCTTCGGCGGCGTGATACAAATCTTCGATAATTTTTATATGCCGGAACGGCGCGACGGGAAAGCCGTTTTCCGAGAGAAAAGTTTTCTCGCGCAGACGATTCTGCGTCGTGTGCAAAATCTCGCCTTTCGGATGAACTTCAACAAACTCAGCCGCTATTTCAACCGTCCGCGACGGCACGTTTTCAAATTCAAATGTTACGACATCCACCGATTTGGCGAATTTTTCGACCCGTTCCAAATCCATGTAATCGGCGACGGTTTCAAAATCGGCGACCTGTCCGGTCGGCGTGTCCGACGCGGGCGAAAATGTGTGAACACGATAACCCATCTTGCGCGCTTCGATGGCAAACATACGCCCGAGCTGACCGCTTCCGAAAACGCCGATGGTCGAATTTGGCAGAATTGGCTTCATAAAATTTTTGTTTCTTTTCAAAGCAAAAAACTTTAATTTATTCAGTCATTTAAGATTGTAGTTTGAACTCAAAATAATGAAAATAACAAATATGAAAAAACTATTCACCGTTGCGCTGATGATTTTCGGCGCGTTGAGCCTTAACGCTTTCGCGCAAAAATCGTCGATTGCCGAGATGATTTCCTCAAATCAAAGAATCAATAAAATGTTCTCCGGCGTTCTCGGAGACGACAATGCAGGAACGGAAAACACCGAAGAAACAAGCCTGAGCGCGATAGATTTTGCGAGCGCGATAAAGGTTACTTATCTAGCCGAAACGCGCAAGCTCGAAAAAGCGCGCAAAAAAACAGTCGATAAATGGCTCAAATCTTACGGCAAAACATCGGGTGATAAAAAGTTTTACGTCAGCGAAACACTCGTTTCGGAAAACAACGTAAATTACTGGATTATTGCCAAAGAAAGCGTTCTGGAACAATTAAAAGCCAAACAGAAAAACGACGCGGTAAAGATGAATTTGAAAATTTTAGGTTATTACCGCAAAGGCTCGACGACCGAATATCTCTTGTTGACCGACGGTTTAGAATAAATTTCACGCTAATTTGCTTTCCAAAACCTTTTCCGTCTGGTCTTTTCTGAATTTATGCAGCTTTTCTCGTAGTTCGGGACGCGAATTCGCCAGAATCGAAATTGCCAGAAGCGCCGCGTTTTTCGCGCCCGCCGCGCCGATTGCCAGCGTCCCGACCGGAATTCCGGCAGGCATCTGGACAATCGAAAGCAGCGAATCCATTCCCGACAAAGCTTTGCTCTGAACCGGAACGCCGAGAACCGGCAAAACCGTCTGCGAAGCCGTCATTCCCGGCAGATGCGCCGCGCCGCCCGCGCCCGCGATAATAACTTCCAGCCCTCGCGATTCGGCGGATTTTGCAAACTCGAAAAGCAAATCCGGCGTACGATGCGCCGAAACGACTTTTGTTTCAAACGGAACGCCGAAATCTTTCAGAATTTCCGAAGCGTTCTTCATCGTTTCCCAATCGGACGTGCTGCCCATAATTATCGAAACAATCGGCTTTGTATCATTTTCCATTGCTTACAAAATAAAAAAGATGCGCCGCGAAAGCAAATCGCAGCGCGCGCCTTCTGCATTTTTTCACATTTTAAGTGATTTTTGGGCAAAGCTCGTCTCTTGTCTGTTTACGAATCATCAATCAAAGCGCAATCAACGCGTCGCTCGCCCTGACAATCGCGTAAAGCTCTTTCCCAACCGCCGGACAGAGCCTCAACGCAGCAAAAATCACCAAAATTTCCACCACGGGTTTTGACGTTTCGGCGGCTTGGAGTTTTTCGCGCGCTCGTCGTATTCTTTTCGTTTTTCCGCGAGCGTTCCGTTATCTTCGTAAATTTTCCAAATATCGGTGTCCTGGTCTATATGGATTACTCTTTCTTTATGAGTCGTTACGGCAAAACCGTGTTCGGAATCCCAGGCGCATTGGAAACGCCATTCGAGATATGAAACATCGTCCTTACTCTCTTCGACGAAGTCGATGCTTTCAGGTCCTATAAACGGTTTGAAATCAAAATAGCCCCGCGTTTCGGGCGTAATATTCGGAACAAATGAATCGTTCGAATCCAAATATTGAGTAAACCTGTTAACTTCCGCGGTCAAAGACTTGATAATGTTGTCTCTTATGAGGTGTTGATTTTGTATTAAATAATGATAAGCATTTATCTCCGCCTTCCAGTCCCAGAGAATATCCTTCTTATAACCGCCAAAATCTAACGCAACTTTTCCGTCCGTTATTTCTTTCCCGTTTTCCCAATGCTTATAAAGGTATCCGTCCCAGGCTTCTAAAACTATCCGTGCACGGATAAATTCCAACGGGTTACGCCATGTTCCGAAATTTACGATTTTGATGTCCGGGATTCCGCTCTCAAATATATCCATTTTTATACTTCCGGCTCAAAAAACAAAAAAGATGAAGCCGACACTTTATCCTTTCAAATTTATCCTTTTAACAAATTCCCCGCGTTGATTTTCATATTTGAAATTCTAATGAAATACATTTTCAGCTAAGAAATAATAATCATTGCAGATAATTTGAAATAAAAAGTTCCTTGCCCTTTTGGTCTGAATCTTCGGTTACGTTTCTCATTCCGTAAACTAATTCCCAAGGGGTGATTTTGGCAAAGGAAAACAAGTCTTTAATATAATCGCTGTCGTCGTAAGTGATGAGCCATTTGTGGCGGCAGGTTTTCATCGTAGCGGCAAATTTTTCATGGTCGAAAGATTTGTGCAGGTGTCCGTTTCTGCCGTAAAGGGCGGATTTTTTCGCCGAATAATACGGCGGGTCGAGAAATAAAAAAACGTTTTCGCCTTCGCGTTTTACCAGTTCTTCGTAACCGAAATTCGTAATAGTCGTGCCGTTAATAACATTCGCAAATTCGTTGAGCCGCTGAATGCTGCTTTCCGTAAATCGCCCTTTAAATGCGCCTTCGCTAAAACCTCCGCTCAGGCTTGTGCCCGAAAACGTAATGCGGTTGTAAATAAAAAAAGCGGTAGCTCTTTCCAAATCGTTAAAGCCGTCTAAATTTTCGTTAAGAAATTTATGCAGTTCTTTCCCGACTGGAAAGCGATTGCGCCATTCGTAAATTTTATCAACGAGCGCATCAACGTCTTTTTGAGTCATTTCCCAAAACTTGTAAAGCTCGAAATAAAGGTCGTTCACCCAGAATTTTTTATTCGGAAAGCGCTGTTTCGCGTAAATAAAAACCGAACCGCCGCCCAAAAACGGTTCTCTAAATTCGTCAAATTCGGGAATCAGCGCGGAGATGATTTTCACCGACCTGCTTTTTCCGCCGGGATAGCGTAAAGGGCTTTTTATCATTTTGAAAATTGGACTCTGACTATAAATTTATTCTCATTCGCCTCGGCAACAACCGTTTCAATCAACTGTTTTTGTGATGCCGAAAAATTGTTTTCTTCGACAAAACTTAAAATCGATTCATTACTGCTGAAATTATCTATCGCGCCTTTGAGTTTAGACGAAGTCAGACTTAAAACAGCTTCGCTTTGTATAAACTTTCCGTCAACAGTTACTTCCGAAAGATTACAATACAAAATCATTTTCAATAATCCGTCTTTTATGTCGCCCTTGCTCGGAAGAATCGAGTTTTTGCTGTGTTTTCCTTCTATCAGAAGTATTTTATCTTCTGTTAGTAATCCTTCGTCAACCGTCAGAAAGTATTGCCCGCCTAAATAATTGGCGATTGTGATTTTTGCTTTTGAAAGCGTTGTCAGGCTTTCTTTCGGCTGTCTGGTAATAAATTCTCTCGATTGCGCTTTTTCCGCTTTGCCTCTTGAAAACTCCATAAAAAGCGAAACGTCCTGACCGATTTTTTCTTTGAAGTTATCTAATCCGCTTGCACTATGAAGTTTTACGCCCGTTAATTTTTCAATGTTTGAATACGAAAATTTAACCTTATCAATAATATTATGTAAATTCGTGTTAAGCTCGTTCAAATTCCAATGCAGCGCCGAGCTGTGATATTGCTCGATTTCTTTGATTTTTGCGAGCACATATTCATTATCAAATTGTTGATTCGTTATTTTGAGGTTTTTTCCGTCCGCTTTAGTGTAATAAGCAAAAATTACAAATACATCGAGCAGCGACATTAACGAAACAGTGTCCCACTGAATAAAGTCCCTGTCGCCTTTTGCTCCTTCGTCTTTTACTATCGGAATCACCGTTATTTTCTTTGAAATATGCAAAGTGTTAAAGACGCGCTCAAATGGATAGGAACGAGTTCTTTTAGGCGAAACCCATTTCGATATTGCAAAAATATTCTGGTCGTCTGTAACCAAACAAGCCGAAGGAATTGCATTAACGTCAAAATCTTTAATATCAATTTCCTTCAATTCTTCCGAAAGAAGAATTTTGTATTTTAAGCCCGTTATTTTGCCTGCGATATTCATTTTTGAATCAGCCGGAGACGTAAGAAATTTGAGTTAAATATACATTAAAAAAGGACGAAGCCGAAGCTTCATCCCTCATCATTTATAATTCATCTATCAAACTTACGCCGAATAGCCTTTCGCGCCGACGCGCGTTGTAGAGATTTTCGGTTTTGATTACGTCTAAACCGGCATCGTTGAACTTTTGGAGAAGTTGAACGACAATGAACATAATAATTTGAAATAAAAACAAGCAATAAAATGTCAAAAATTTACTACACTTTAACCGATGAAGCGCCGATGTTGGCGACGCATTCTTTTTTACCAATCTTAAAAGCTTTTACAAAATCCGCAAATATTGAAATTGAAGTTCCCGATATTTCGCTCGCGGGAAGAATTTTAGCCAACTTTCCCGAATACTTAAAAGACGACCAGAAAGTTCCCGATGCGCTTGCGGAATTGGGCGAATTGGCGACAAAACCTGAAGCCAACATTATCAAGCTTCCGAATATTTCCGCTTCCGTTCCGCAGTTGGAAGAAGCGATTGCCGAGCTTCAGAAACAAGGTTTCGGAGTGCCGAATTACGCGGCGGAACCTAAAACGGACGAAGAAAAAGCCATCAACAAAAAATATGCGCGCGTTTTGGGAAGCGCGGTAAATCCGGTGCTGAGAGAGGGAAATTCTGACAGACGCGCGCCCAAAGCCGTAAAAAATTATGTCAAAGCAAATCCTCATCGAATGGGAGTTTGGAATTCGGATTCTGCAACGTCCGTCGCGCATATGGATTCGGGAGATTTTTACGGAACCGAAAACTCGACCACCGTGGAAGCGGAAGGAAAATTCAGAATCGTTTTCTATGGAAATGATGGTTCTTCGGCAATTTTGAAAGATTTTGCTCCGTTAAAAGCAGGCGAAGTAATTGATTCTTCCGTCATGAATCTTTCCGCCTTGAAATCTTTTGTGAGGCAAGCGATTGATGAAGCCAAAGAAAAAAATGTTCTTCTTTCCGCGCACTTAAAAGCGACGATGATGAAGGTTTCCGACCCGATTATTTTCGGGGCGATTGTCGAAACTTATTTCAAAGACGTTTTTGAAAAATATAAAGACACTTTTAATGAATTAGACATCAATCCGAACTTCGGATTAGCAACGCTTGACGAAAAAATTACAGGACATCCGAAAGAAGCCGAAATAAGGGCGGACATCGCAAAGACAATCGAAAACGGCGCGAAAATTGCGATGGTCAATTCTGACAAAGGAATTACCAATTTTCACGTTTCTTCGGACGTGATTGTGGATGCTTCGATGGCTGCCCTGGTGCGCGGCGGCGGGAAAATGTGGAATAAAGACGGCAACGAAGAAGACACCGTCTGCATTATTCCCGACCGAACTTACGCCGGTTTCTACGATGCGATTATCGAGGATATGAAGCAAAACGGAGCGATTGACCCGAAAACTTTCGGTTCTGTTCCGAATGTCGGTTTGATGGCGCAAAAGGCTGAAGAATACGGCTCTCACGACAAGACTTTCCAGATTTCAGGCGAAGGAGCGGTAAAAGTGGAAGACGAAAACGGGAATGTTTTGTTGGAACAAAAAGTTCAGAACGGCGATATTTTCAGAATGTGCCAAACCAAAGACGCGCCGATTCAGGATTGGGTGAAATTGGCTGTCAACCGGGCAAAACTTTCCGGCACGCCTGCCATTTTCTGGCTCGACAAAGACAGGGCGCACGATTCACAAATCATCCAAAAGGTAGAAAAATATTTAGAAAATTATGATTTAGACGGTCTTGACATCAGAATTATGGATGTGAAAGACGCGATGCTCGAAACTTTGAAACGCGCCAGGACGGGTAAAGACACGATTTCGGTTTCCGGCAATGTTTTGCGAGATTATTTGACGGATATGTTTCCGATTCTGGAACTCGGCACTTCTGCAAAAATGCTTTCGATAGTTCCGTTAATGAACGGCGGCGGTTTGTTTGAAACAGGAGCGGGAGGAAGCGCGCCGAAACACGTCGAGCAATTTTCAAAAGAAGGATATTTGCGCTGGGATTCGCTCGGAGAATTTTTAGCTTTACAGGCAAGCTTCGAGCATCTGGCGCAAACTCAGGACAATAAAAAAGCGCAAATTCTGGCAGATGCTTTGGATGAAGCGAACGCGAAATTTTTAGCGACCGACAAATCTCCGGCAAGAAAAGTCGGGCAAATCGATAATCGCGGTTCTCATTTCTATCTGGCGATGTATTGGGCGGAATCGCTGGCAAATCAAACGTCGGATTCTGAAATTGCTGCAAAATTTGCGCCGGTTGCCAAAGCATTGAAGGAAAACGAAGCAAAAATTAATGAAGAATTGATTGAAGCGCAGGGAAAATCACAAGATGTCGGCGGTTATTATCATCCAAATTCTGAAAAGGCTTACGCCGCGATGAGACCTTCCGCTACGCTGAATGCTATTGTGGACGGAATTTAAGATTCTCGGCGAAGGATAAACTAATCCAAAGGACGGATGAACCTATCCGTTGGATTAGTCATGCCTATCCTTCGGATTAGTTCACTATACCTTCGGATAGGTTTACTATGTCGAAGGATAGGTAAAGCCTATCCAACTGATAGGTTGACTTATCCAATCGATAGGCTCACTAATCCTGAGGATAGGTTCTACTATGTTTGAGGATGGGTTTACTATACCTCTGCTATAGTTCAACTATAGCTTTGGCTTAGTTTATTGTGTCTTTCGATGAGTAAAGCCTTTCAAAAGACGGAATTATCTATCGGGGAAAGGGATTGATTGAGTCGTTCGATTAGGTTTCGATGGTTTCGATTTCCTTTGCCAAAGCAAAATCAAACTGCGTGATGCCGCCCGCGTCGTGCGTCGTGATTTGAAATTCGGCGTAGCCCCAGCCGAAAAGTATGTCGGGATGATGGTCGCGTCGTTCGGCGATTTCGCCCGCTTTATTTACAAAGCGAAGCGCTTCGGCGAAGTTTTTGAATTCAAAACGCTTTTTCAAATTATTGTTTTCCGTCTGCCAGCCGTTCAAGCCTTCCAAAGCCTCCCGAATTTCTTCCGCGCTCAGTTTTTTTCGCTCCACCTGTTTTTTCGCTCCTGCCGTTTTTGAGTTATACTTTGCTTTTTAAGTATAACTATTCGATAAAGGTTTATTCAAAAATGCGTTTTTATAAAGTCGTTTTAATTGTTCTGGCGGGAGTCGCATTGCTCGCCTGCGCGAACGAGCCGCCGCCTTCGACGCCGCTCAGAACTCTGGAAGCTTATATTAATGCTTTCAAGAAAAAAGATATTACGTCGATGAAGATTCTGCTGTCGGAAGCTTCGATAAAAATGGCGGAGCAGCAGGCGCGCGACCAGGGCTTGGCGGTCGATGACATAGTTAAAAACGAGACTCTTTTTACCGCCGACCAGAAAACCGCCGGATTTCGCAATCAGAAAATCGAAGGCGAACGCGCCACGATTGAAGTGAAAAATGCATACGGAACGTGGGACACCGTTCCGTTTGTTCTCGAAGACGGCATCTGGAAAATCGACAAACCGGGAATTGCCAGCCAGATGATGCAGCAGAATGAACAGGATAATAAAGAGCTTGACGACAGAATCAATCAGGGCAGAATACCTTAGCCGATTTTGGATTTTAGATTTTGGATTTTGGATTGAAGAAGAATTTTATGAGGCATTACAAAATATTTACGGTTGCGCTGTGCGCGCTTTTTTTTATCGGTTGTAACGTCAACAGCGGTGGAAGCGGAAGCACTGAAAAAAACACAGCCAGCCAACGCACGCCGACCGAGACGCTGAAGGCGCTGAATGAAGCCTCGAAGAAAAAAGACCCGGCGGCAATCAAAAAACTGCTTTCAAAAGGAACGCTCGTCCTGCTTGATAATGCCGCCCTGTCGGCAAACACAACTTCCGACGAGCTTTTGAAAAAAGACGACGGCGCGCCTTTTCAGGAGCTTCCCGAAATTCGCGGCGAAAAAATCGAGGGCGATACGGCGATTGTTATGGTCAAAAACGATGTAACGAGCGAGAACGAAAATATTCCGCTCGTTAAGGAAGACGGCGAATGGAAGGTCGCGCTCGACAAATATCTCGACGAGTTGAAACAGCGCTTTACCGAGGAAATGAATAAAGTGAAAGACGCGGAAACTCCCGCCTCAAACAGTAATTCAAACAGCGTCGAAGCGCCGAAAGAGAACAAAACCAATTCGGCGACGAACAAAAAGTAATAGATTTCGAGGAGAATTTTTTAAGTGGCAGTAATCAAACCTTTCCGCGCTTTGCGCCCCACGCTTGAAAAGGCAAAGCAGGTATCGTGCGTGCCTTACGATGTCGTTTACGAATCGGAAGTGCGCGCGTTTATCGAAAAAAATCCGGTCAGTTTCCTGCGCGTTACGCGCTCGGAAGCCGAATTTCCCGAAGGCTCAAATCCGCCGGTCGAAGAAGTTTTCGCCCGCGCGAAGGAAAATTTACAGAAATTTATCGACCGTCAAATTTTTGCCAATGAAGCCGAGCCGAGCGTTTATATTTATCGTCTCGCCGCCGAAACGCATTCGCAGACGGGCGTTGTCGCGTGCTGTTCCATCGACGAGTACGAGCTTGGCGTTATCAAAAAACACGAAAACACGCGTCCCGATAAAGTCGAAGACCGAACCGCGCACATGCTCGCTCTGCGCGCGCAGACCGGCTTGATTTTTCTCGCTTTTCGCAATACGGAAAAGATAAAACGGCTGATTGCCGAAGCGGTCGAGACAAAGCCGATTTACAGCTTTCACTGTCCCGACGGAATTCGCCAGACCATCTGGCGCGTCGCTTTGACCGAAGATATTGTCGGGGCATTTAAAGAAGTTCCCGCGCTCTATATCGCCGACGGTCATCACCGGATGGAAAGCGCGAAACTGGCGCGCGAAAAACTGCAAGCTTTAAACGCCGGGCACACCGGCGCGGAAGATTATAATTTCGTCGTTGCCGGAATGTTCCCGTCGGAAGATTTGCGGATTATGGCTTATAACCGCGTCGTAAAAGATTTAAACGGCTTGAGTGAAGAAGAATTTTTCCACAAAATCCGCGAAAAATTTATCGTTACGGAGACGGACGAAAAAGTTCCCGCGAATCACGGCGAATTTTGCATGTATACGAACGGCAAATGGTATCTTTTGAGCTTCAACGTGCAGTTTTTCCGTGCGCTCGACCCGATTGAAGGCTTGGACGTGAGCATTTTGCAGGATTATCTCTTAAACCCGATTCTCGGAATCAACGACCCGCGAACGGATAAAAGAATCGGCTTCGTCGGCGGCGCGCGCGGAACGGATGAACTGGAAAAGATAGTTGACGAAGGCGTCGCAAAACTCGCTTTTTCGCTTTTCCCGACGACGATGGACGACCTTTTCGCCGTCTCCGATATGGGCGAGATTATGCCGCCGAAATCGACGTGGTTCGAGCCGAAACTGAAAGACGGCTTGCTTGTTCATTTAATATAAATTTTGAATGGAACGAGGAAAAAAATAAAGAAAATATCCGCAAACATAATTTAGATTTTGCCGACGCTTGGGAAATCTTCGAAGCGCCCATGTTTGTTCAGGTTGATAAACGTGAAGATTACGGCGAAACACGGCAAATCGGCATCGGTTTTCTTAGAAATTTCATCGTCGTTATAGTTTTTACCGAGCGAAATTAAGATATGAACGAGAAAATTTTGAAAAAATGCTCCGAAACGAATTGGGAACATCTGAAGACGATTTCCGATGAAGAAATCGACACTTCGGATATTCCAGCTCTGGATGAAAACTTTTTTGCCGGTGCAAAATTGCGCGTCCCGAAGGGGAAAGTTTCGGTTTTGTTAAATGTTGATGAAGAAATTGCCGATTGGTATAAAAAGCAAGGCAGTGATTTTCAAAATCTTGTCAATACTGCCTTGCGTGATTATGCGGAATCTCACCGTTGATTTTTCTAGCTCAAATCAATTAATCTTTGAATCTGCTCACGAACTTTCGCGTCTTTTTCGCTTTCCAGAATACTTTTCAGAATCGGCTCGTAGAATCTGCCGTGTTTCCGCAGATTTTGCCGCGCTTCTTCTCTTATTTCAGCCGACGTTGATTTTAGAAGATTGGCTTGTCTTTTCACGTCCTGCTCTAGCTCGGGCGTAATGACTTCGGCGCGTCCGACGAGAACTCTGACAAGTTCTTTCGGCTGCGGACTGATGGAAAGCGGCAAAACTTCGTTCGTCGCCTTGCCCGGCAAAATGTAGAAAACGCGCAAGCCTTCTTCAAACCACGAATCCTGCCACGTCTTTATCATCGCCTTTGCTTCCTTTTCATAAAGACCTTCGGTGACGAGAAAATTTTGCAGCTCGCCTAAAACATCGCTGAGCGTTGTGTTCAGAGCCGGACGCTCGACGATTGCCTCTTTTGCAAGCTTATCGACAACACGAAAGCCGAGCTTTCCGCCCCGATTTTCAAAAACGACGAGATTTTTGATTTCTTCCTGCCCGGTATTCGACAAAGTCAGATTTTTGCCGCTGATTTTCACGGACACAGGCAGGGGAAAATTCCCGACGCCTCGATAAAAAAGAAACTTTTCCTTTTCGATTTTTGTTTTATCGGCGTTGCAGATTTGAACCGGCACGGCGTCCGTTTCGCGCGCCGGATAATAATGGCTGTAGGAAACTTCGCGCAGAAAGTTCGGGTTTTCATCGGGCAGAAGCTTTATCGTTCCCCAGTTGATGCCGGAAGAAAATCTGCCGCCTTCCTCGTTCGGCGCGTATTTAGTGTTGACGACGCTCGCTTGCGGATACCATTCGGTAATGTCACCGCTCGGAAAATCGACTTTGACGTTTACTTCCATTTCCTTCGGCGTGTAAAAATAAATGACCGGCGTTTCCATCCGAATTTTGGCGATGATGCTGCCTTTCTGCCCGGTTACAATTTTTTCGCCGTAGGTTCCGCGAAAGCCTTCGTTCTCGTCTTTGTTATAAACGAATTTCGGCAAGTCCGACGCGCCGTTGAGCGGTCGCCAGTCAAGCGCGATGCCGTTTCGTCCGGCAATCGAAGTGAACGTTCCCCATTCGTGAACAATCAAATCAGCCGGTTTCGATTTGGCTTCCGATTTTTTCGGGATACTGAAATCGAGGAGAGTTAAAGTTAGCGCCAGATAGCTGGCGATTGATAATAAAAATAAGCTGCGTTTCATAGTTTTTCTCCTTATTTTTGACAAAGCTGTAGCTTGGAATCTCTGAATTACAATTCAGGCTCTTTTCGATAAACCTTGTCTTTTCTTTAATTAATCTGCTTACTCAAACCAAATGCTTTCGATTTCCTTCCACCACTGGTCGAGCATTTTTTTATCCAATTTCAAGATGCCTTCACGGGTCGTTCCCGCAGGCGGCTTCACATATCCGGCAAGCGCGTCGAAAACTTTTTCGCGGTCGTTTTTTTGAGTTTCCGAAAGCAGATGCCATAAAGAAAGCGTGTCATAAAAAGCGGATTCTTTGATGATTTCCTGTAAAGCATTGCTTCCGCCGTTTTGAAAATCGAATCGAATGAGCGCGTTTTGAAAAGCTTCCGAAGCGTCTTCCGAAAACGGCGTTCCGATGCCTTGTCCGCGCCTTGTCAGACAAAATGCGCCTGCCGGAACAATCGATTCGCGCCCGTCGCGCTCCAAAGCGACATAACCCGTTATAACGTGCAGCTTGCTGTTGCCGTCCTTATCGACTTCGAGCGTGTATTCGCAGCCCAAATCGACCGCAACCGCCGAAGGCGTGTCGACGATAAAAAGTCTCGGCGGCGCGAGAATTTTCGCCTTCAAAACACCGCGCGTCAGAGAAAGCCGATGCCCGGTCAGGCTTGTTTCGACAAGCTGAACGCGCGAATTCGGTTGAATCTCGACCTGTCCGATATTCGCAACCTGAACGCGCGCCCGCGAATTTCCATCGGTTTCGAGAAACTGCCCGACGAGAAGTTTTCCGTTTTCAGAAATCGAACGATTTCCAGCCGTCGGCGTTCCGGCAAGCGTTTCGACGTTCCACGAAGGCAGATTCGTTTGCGCGATAATCGTTTCTTTCGGCTTATTCGGCGATTGAACCGGATTGATTTTCGGCGAAGCTTTTACATTAGAATTTGTGCCCGGCGGCTGAATTTGAACGTTTGAATCAGCATCCGGCGCAATTTGCGAATTCGTATTTTGATTTGCCGGAATTTCAAACGGCGTCAGCGCGGTTTCCGGCATTTCAATTTGATTGACCGCCGGTTTGGTTTCTGCAATCTCCGCTGATTTGTTTCTCAGAAAACCGAAATAAATCGCCGCAATTAAACCGAAAACGATTACTAAAACTGTCGCGGCGGTCGTCAAACCGCGCAGGCTTAAAAAAGTAAAATACGGAACTGGCGAAATTTTCGTCGTTTGCTCTCCGTTTAAAGAATTCTCAATCTCATTCCAGACGCTTTGAGGCGCATCGGCGCGCTGTAATTGGCTCGCCAAAGTCGCGCCGAGCTTGATTTCGTCGTGTTCGTTCCGGCAATTTTCACACTGCAAAAGATGCCCGGCAATCTGCTGCCGCTGCTCTTTTGGCAGCTCGTGATTGAGATATGCGGAAAGTTTTTCTGTTACGTGTTCTTGCATTTTTTACTACTTTTTAACCGCAGAGACGCAGAGATAAATTAAATCAAAATTAAATCTGTGGTCATCTGTATAAGTCTGTGGTTTCATATTCTAAAAATCTCTGTGTCTCTGTGTCTCTGTGGTGAAATTAAATCTCACCTTTCAAATGTGCGAGCTTGCCCGCCAGCATCTTATGCCCGCGATTCAGGCGCGACGCGACCGTTCCCATCGAGCAGTCGAGAACTTTGGCTATTTCTTCATACGAAAGACCTTCGACGTATTTCAAAAGAATCGGCAGGCGAAATTTCGGTTTCAGTTTTGCGACGGCTTGCCCGATTTCGCCGGAAATTTCGTGCCTGTAAACTTTTTCGTCCTGCGAGCGTTTCACTCTGAATACGCCGAGAAAATTTTCAATCGAGACAAACCGGCGCGTCTTGCGCTGCTCGTCGAGACAAGCGTTGACCGTGATTCGATAAAGCCACGTCGTAAATTCCGCGTCGCCCCGAAACTCGCCGATTTTATAAAAAATTTTCAAAAAAACCTGCTGCGTAATATCTTTCGCTATTTCATGGTTGCCGCCGAAAAAATTCAGCGCGACCGAGAAAACGCGTTTTTGATTGTTTGCGTAGAGCGATTCGAAAGCCTCGCGCTTCCCGTTTCTGCATTCGGCAAGCAAGTCCTGTTCAAATCTTTTCTCGGTCATCAAGGCGAATCGCTCCATTTCGGGTTTTCAAAGATTCTACTCCGATTTTCGGCTCATTGCCCAAACGTCGTTGCTATAAACAAAAACAGGCTCGCCGCTTTTCATATACGAGTATTTGCCGCCGGTTATAAAAAGCTTGCCGCCGAAAATCCAAACGGCGACCGCGCCGCGCGGCGACCACGGAGCGGATTCTTCACGCCACGTAATCGCGTCGTCCGAAACCAGAGACGACCTCGCAAAATTACCGTCATTGCGATTTGCGCCGACGAGCCAGAGTTTATTGTCGAAAACTACCGGCGTTCCGAGCGCGGAGAGTTCCAGTTCGGCAGTTTCAAGCGTCCATTTAACGCCATCGGCGGACGACCAGATTTCTTTGCCCGAGTTTGGATTATCGGTCTTCATTCCGTCGATTACGCCGCCGCCGAGCATCCAGATTCGGTTTTTAAATTCGATGAGAACTCCGGCGTTGCGCGGACTCCACGCGGCGCGAGCGGAAACGCGCGTCCAGCGCACGCCGTCCGCCGAATTCCAGATGTCGTTGTGATAATTTTCCCCGTCGTAGCCGCCCATCAGCCAGATTTTTCCGCCGAAAACAATCGAGCCGTAAAAAACTCGGTCGGGAAGCTCGGATTTTTCGGCGAGCATTTCCCATTTTTTGAAATCGGTCGTGCGCCGAACCGTCGAGCCGAATCGAATGCCTTTAAGATAATTGCCCTGATTTTGTCCGAGCGCGTAAACGGCGTTGTTAAATTGAATGTATCTCGCTTCGTAAGCGTCATGCTTGACCGACGGCAAATCGGTTTTCGTCCAGTTTACGCCGTCGGCAGAATTCCAGACCGCCTCGTGATGAAAGGCGACCATCCGATTGTCTATCACAAAAACCGGAAAGCCGTATCCTTGCGGATAATTGGCTGATTTGGTTACTTCGTTCCAGACGTAATCGCTCGATTTTGTTGAATGACAGGCGAAAGCCGCCGAGCCGAAAGCAATAAATATTAGGATAAAACCGATTATTTTGAACATACTTTTTCTCCTCTTAAATTCGAGTCTTCAAATCTCGCTGATAACTTTTTTCGCAAAAGCCTTTAATTCATCGAACGAAGTCGTTTCGACCACATTGTTTATTTTGAGCCGAATCGTAAATTTTCCTTTTCGCGCCATCACGAAATGAAAATTCGACTCATCGCCGCTCGCATACGCTTCGTCGCCGATTCCGCTTAAAATCTCGATTCCGGCGTGACTTTTGTTCAAATTCCAAATATTCGCGTAAATTTGTTTCGCCCCGGCTTCGTCCGCGCTTTCTTCGAGCGTAAAAAACAGGCTTGTTTCCCGGTCGCTCGTCTTATCTTTTTCGACGCTTCGATAGGTGCAGTCGAATCTGGTTTTATCGTCCGCGAAATCCCACGAATTTGTGATTAACTGAACACGTTGACCGAGAATTTTTTCGGCTTCGGCAAATGACAGGAATTTGCACGGATTTACTTTTCCGGCTGCCGGTTTTGTCTGGCAATTCAAAGATAAAGCCGACGCGAGAAAGAGCATTAAAAGTAATAAAACTTTTCTTTTCATATTCTTTAAACTTCCCAAATTTGTATATTCCTGATGCCTCGAAGAATTCCGTCCGAGCCTTTTTCGAGCGACACAATCGGATTGAAACCGCCTTTTTTTCCAGCCATATTTCGTTCTTCGGAAGTAATAAGCTTATCACCTTCAAAAAGAATCGAATCAATCGAATCTTCCTTGAAGTTTTTTCCGGTCAAAGTCATGTGAACGTGCGCGGCAAATTTTCTTTCGGGATATGCGGCAGGTTTTATCGAGCTGAATTCGTATCTGCCTTTTATATCGGTCAGCATCCAGCCGCGAAAATGTCCGTGCCGCTGCTCGCCGTTGCCTCTGCCGTAAAAGCCTTCTGTGTCGGTGTGATAAAAATAAATCAGAATATTCGGCGCAGGCGTTTTGCCGTCGGGCTGAAAAACCGTTCCCGAAATAATCATCGGCTCGTCTTTTTCAGATTTTTTTGACAAAGCGGTTTTCCACGAAACATTGTCGGGCGCGTCTGTCGCGCCGCACCAGTTGACCGCGGGCGAAGTATTGGCGTTTTTCTTTATCAGTTCAAGCGCGCTTTCGGTTTTTTGCGCCATCGTGTCCGACTTGCAGTTGATTAAAAACGGAAACGCGACAGCGGCAAGGGACGCGCGTTTTAGAAAATCTCGCCGGTTTTCAGTTTGCTGATTCATAAAATTTCTCCTTTCAAAAGAATTTACTGATAATTTAGACGGGCACGACAGAAATTTTCTTCCAAATTTTTTTGAAATAAAATAAACTTGTCCGAATATGATTGAAACCGAAAGACTTATCATCCGTGAATTTACTATGAAAGATGCGCCGAAGCTGATAGAGCTTCGCTCGGACGAGGAAGTAATCCGCTATCTCGGCGGCTTGAAAAATCAAAACGCGGAAGCCGTCGCAAAGCGAATGGAGTTTTATATCGACTGCTACGCGAAATACGGGTTCGGGATGAGCGCGATGATTTGGAAGGCGTCGGGCGAGATGATTGGCTGGAGCGGGCTTCAGCCGCTTCAGGAAACGGGCAAAATAGAAGTCGGCTACGGAATGGCGAAAGAATTCTGGCGCAAAGGCATCGGTCTCGAAGCGGCGAAAGCGTGGCTCGAATTCGGGTTTGCAAAAGCTGGTTTGGAGAAAATTTATGCCGTCGCGCAGCCCGCAAATACGGGTTCGTGGCGAATTATGGAAAAGCTCGGAATGAGCTTTGAAGGAATCGAAAATCATTACGAACTGGACTGCAAAGTTTACTCGATTTCAAAAGAGGAATTTCTCTCGCGCTAAAAGATTTTTTTTCGCAGATTATGCAAATCAATTACCCGAAACTTATCTTTGCGATTTTATTGAGCATCTATTTTCTCTCGATTGCCTACGCGCCGCATCAGGGAAGTTTTCTGGATTTGGTCGATTTGCCGATTCACGAAACCGGACATCTTCTTTTTCGACTGTTCGGCGAATTTATGATGGTCGCGGGCGGCTCGCTTTTTCAGATTATCGTGCCCGCGATTTTTGCCGTCTATTTTGTCTGGAACAAAAAATATTATTCGGCGGCGATTATTCTTTTCTGGGTCGGGCAGAGCGTTTTGAACGTTTTCGTTTACGCCGGCGATTCGGTTTCGATGCAGATTGTTTTGACGAGCGGTTTGACGGGAAGCGAGGGCAGTTTTCACGATTGGAATTATCTTTTGACCCAAACGGGTTTGATAAATTCGACAAAGACGGTTGCGGGATTGATTAGGTTTTTGGGAACATTAACTATTATTGCGGCTGGAGTTTTATCAATTTATTATTCGATTTACCCGCAAAAAGAAAGTGATTTATGAAAGTTACACTCATCACGGGCGCGTCGGGCGGCATCGGCGAAGCGTTTGCGCGAAAATTAGCTGAAGAAAAACACAATCTCGTTCTGGTCGCGCGCTCGGAAAAAAAGCTTCACGAATTGTGCGACGAACTGATGCTCAAACACAAAATCACGGCGCATTATGTCGCGCTCGATTTAAATGAATTTGAAGCCGATAAGCGTCTTTTTGAAGAAACCGAAAAACACGAAATGGAAATCGAATGGCTGATAAACAACGCCGGATTCGGCTCGATGGGCGACTTTGCGCGGCTCGAACTCGAACGCGAGCTTGAAATGATAAATCTGAATATTTCCGCGCTCGTCGCTTTAACGCATCGTTATCTGCAAAAAATGCGCGAACGTCGAAGCGGAACGATTATCAACGTCGCTTCGACGGCAAGCTTTCAGCCGATTCCTTTTATGGCGACTTACGCGGCGACAAAGGCTTTTGTCCGTTCGTTTTCTGAGGCGATTGCCGGGGAAAATCGCCCGTTCAACATCAACGTCAGCGCGTTTTGTCCCGGTCCGGTCGATACCGGATTTTTCGACGCGGCGGATATAAAATCGGACGTGAGAAGCGCGATGTTCAAAAAGGGAATCCAAACGCCCGAAGAAGTCGTCGAAACGGCAATCGCGGCGGCGAAAAGCGGAAAAATCAAGGTCATTCCCGGCTGGAAAAATTATCTTCTGGCAAATTTCGTCAATTTTGTCCCCGAATCGCTGATTGTGCGCGTGATGGGAACGGCTCTGCGCCCGAAGTTTGAAGACAAAAAATGAGCGGGATTTTCAAGCTGATTCGGGCAAAATCCGCAAAGTGTGTTATATTTTTTACGCTCTCGGAAAAACTCTGACAATTAAAAAATATGAAAATAATTTCAGTTATCCTGACTTTTATCGGGTTTGTTTTGTGCCTCGCCGGCAGCGTCGGTTCTCAATATTTTCTTCGCGTAATCCTGGCTGCGATGATAAGCAGCGAAACTTCGGGAATCGGCGCGATGGCGCGCGGATTTGATAATGCGATGCTTTCCGGTTATGTAGCTATTTTCGGGTGTGCGATAATATTTCTCGGTTTATTGATAAGCGTTATCTCGTTGTTTACCGGAAGGAAACAGCAAACTATTTAAACGAATGAAATTTACGGTTCTCGGCAGCGGCTCGACGGGAAATTCCGTCCTGATTTGCACCGAAAAAACAAGAGTTCTGGTTGACTGCGGCTTGAGCGCGAAGGAAACTTTGCGGCGGCTCGCCGAAGTCGGCGAAGACTGCGCGAAATTGGACGCGATTCTTATCACGCACGAACATTCTGACCACGCGGGCGGCTTGCGCGTTCTGCTCAAATCGGTAAATTGCCCGGTTTATATTTCGGGCGAGACGAAGGAAGCGTATTTGCGCGACACGAAACGTCAGAACGACGAAGCCGGAAAACGTCATGAAGTAGTAAAAAACAGAACCGTCGAGATTGAATCGAGCAAGAATTTCCGCATCGGCGACATCGATTTCGAGCCGTTTTCAGTTCCGCACGACGCGGCTGACAATTTCGGCTTCGTCGCCGGATTTCAGGGCATCAGAGTCGCGACGCTGATGGATTTCGGCTGCATTACGACGCTTATTAAAGAAAAGCTCCAAAACTGCGACGGCATCGTCATCGAATCAAACCACAGCCGCGATATGCTTCGCGCCTGTCCGGTTTACACCTGGGAATTGAAGCAGAGAATTCTCTCGCGCAACGGTCATTTATCGAACGAAGATTTGTCCGAATGGCTGACGCTCGAATTTGACGGCGCGGCTCGCCACATCGTCCTCGCGCATCTTTCGCAGCGGGCAAACGAACCGCATCTGGCGCGCCTTATGGCGGAAACCGCTTTGCAAATGCGCAACCCGCTTTTCAAAGCTGAAACAAAAATTACGCTTTCATATCCCAAACAGCCGACCGAATGGATTGGATTTTAAAGATGAAAAAGTTGGTTGAGGTATATTCCATCAACTTTTTCATCTTTGCGCTTTAGTCTTTTGACGGTTCTTCGTGGCTTTTCTCGCGCGGCTTGACGGTCGAGCGAATGACCACAAATTTATTGAGTAAATCAAACCAGAACGGCGCGCCTAAAGAGAGGGCAAACGCTGTAATCACCAATCCGAAAAGCTTCATTATCCAGCTCCAAAGCCAGCCCCACAAATCTCCGTCAGGACCTGACAGGAGAGGACTTCCGCTCCAGCCAATCGGCACACCCAAGCTCTCGATTCTTTTAAGATTTTTGTCGAGCCTGCATTCGGGCAAATTTACGTTTTTCAGACATTCATCGCTGCATATGCCTTTTTTCTCTTTACCTTTGCATGACGTTTGAACTGACTCCGACGCTGCGACAACCGTATTTGTTTCGGTAGGATTATTCTTGACCGCTTCCTCGGAGGCAGCGACCAGCGAATCGCGCAACGGCTTATCGTGCCAAAGCTGATTACTGATGCTGATTGAATCGGCATTAAGAAATATCGCCACGATAAATCCGATTATGAGAATAATTATCTGCGAGCGGCGTTTATACCAGCCGGAAACTTTATCCATTCCGCTGTTAAACCAGTTCTCGATATTTTCACGCGCTTTGGCGGCGTCGCTGCCTGCCGCATCAATCAGTGGTAAAAGCGCTTTCCTGATATCTTCATTGTCGAAATTTGCAACTGTTTCGCGGAAGCCTTCTAACGGCGATGTGATTGCCGGAGGCGAAGCAACAGCTGTTTTTGTAGAAGCCGGCGCGGTATTAACAACGATTGAAGCAGGAAGCGCCCGCGTCGGTGTCGCGCCGGCTGAGCCGGATTTTTTGTCCTTACCGGCTTCCGAGACAATGTCCATTAAGGCAAGCGCAAAATTTCGAGCCGGAATATAAGAAGGATTCAACGGCTTAGGACTGTGTCTTTTTTGTATGAGCGCGGCTACCAGCGGGTGCTCGTAAAGCTTTGCCGTTAAACCCGTTCCATCGCTGTCGTTTAAAAGGTCTTTTACTCCCTGTAGAAGAAATTCGGCGCGTTTATTCGCAAATGCTTCGATTATTTCGTTTATTGTAGAGCATACCAAACTCAGCAGCAGGTATATAAAAACCATTCCGATAACTACATCCAGAATTGCAATACCAAACATATTAGCCTCCGGTTTTAATTTAGTTGTTGTAAAGCTTGGATTTAATATAACCTGCTTTCGGAAATTTTCCAATACTTTTTTCTAATCGGCGGGTTGTAGAATTTCCGTTACGCGTTTTTGCCGGAAGTCGAAAATATAATCAAGCTCGCGCCGCACAAACCAGTGCGTCAAATCTCCAAGCGGTTCGAGCGGCAGACGATATTTAACCTCGTCTTCAATCAAAGTTTTATTTTTTTCGATTTCCGTGAAAGTATGGCGATGAATCCATTGCTTATACGGGCTTTTCAGCGCTTCATCGACAAATTCGAAAGGCGGATTCCAGACGGAAATTACGGTTTGCCATTTGACGGGAAAGCCGCGCAGCTTTAGTTCGTAATCAATCAAAGCGCCTTTTTTTATATCAATCGGCTGCGGCGTGGTGATGTGAAATTTTAATTCCGGCGGCGTGATGCGTTCGAGGTTTCCGGCGTCAGCGAAAAAATCGAACACCATTTTAATCGGCAAATCGAGCGTTAAACTTCGCGTCAGAATGTGTTCAGCCATAAATTTAGCCACGAATTACACTAATAACACAAATGAAAGAAAATAAATAATTTGTGTTATTAGTGTAATTCGTGGCTAAATCCTCTTTGGATTCTTAGTTAATTTTTCTTTGTTTTTAAGTACTGCTTTGGAATCGGATTTTCCTTTGTTTCGCCGAGCCAGTAAATGTTCATTACCCACCAGCGTTTGCCGTCGAAGAGAAGCTGAAAGCTGTTGATGCCGCGCTCGAACGGTTCTTTGTCGTCCGGTTTGTGATAAGAAGCGTAGGTGGAGAAAATCGTCGCCATTGTGCCGTAAATTTCGGTGCGCCGCCCGATTTCCTTTTCAAAAAAGCCTTCCTTTTCCATCAGAGGCTCGGAGCCTGTAATGTATTGTTCAGCAGTGTATGCGCGCGCGCCGGTCATGCCCGTTCGAGGATTTTTGCCCGAAGGAATCAGCCGCGCGTCGCGGTGAAAAAGCGAGCGAAACCTGTCCCAATCGCGTTTCTGCGCGGCGTCGCCCGAAATCACGTCGTAAACGGCTTTCATAATCGCGTCAATCGAAGAAACGTCAGCCGGATTCGCTTCTTTTACGGGCGAGGTTGTCGGTGTCGGCGTCGGTTGCTGCGCCATCGCGACTTGAAAAATGAATAAGCTCAGGATTATTGCAAATAAATTTCTTTTCATAATGTTGGAATCTTACGCGGCAAAATCGTCAAAGTTTCAGTCGTCGATATTATCCTTTTTATTTTTGAGCGCGGTCTGCAAATTCTGCGGCAGAGTCGAGAGAAATTTGTAGCCGGTTTTCTGCTCGATGTCGGCGACAGTCGCGCGGAATTTCTGCCAGTCGGTGTTCATAATCCCTTTGACGTTCGGCATATCGACGACGATGATGCGCGTGTCTTCGTCAATCGCCGAAATATCTTTACCTGTCGGAACGACGACGGCAATTTTCCAACTATTGGTCGGAACGGTAACTTTTTTCTTTATTTTCCCCTTATCGCCGTAAACTCCGGCGACGATATAAACGTCGCTGCCGCGCGTTACAAGAGTTCGCAGGTAGGATTCGAGCCTTTCCCACGGACCGCGATTCAAATCGCCCGTCTGCGGCGTCATATTCGTCATCACAAAAGTCGAAGCCATCGCGTCCGAGCTTCCGTTGCGGTCGGCGTTCGGGCAGACGTGCCCGCGGTCAAAACCGCTTCCCGTGTAATCGGTCGGCGTAACGCGTCCCCAATCTTTCGGGATTCGGTCGTCGGGACGAAACGAATCGACGCGGTCGAGTTTTCCCATATCTGCTTTCGTTACGCGCCACGACACCCAGTTCGGAATCGCGCGGTCGCGGTTATAGGAAATGACCATGAAATTATTTACCAGCAAATAATTATTCGGGTCGGAAGTGTTCGCGTTCGACGGATTTCCGAGCGCCAGATAAATTGCCTGCGCCTGTTCGTTCGAAACGGGCGCGGACGGATTTTGCGACGGATTATTCGGAGCCTGATTTGTAACATTCGGCTCATTCTTGTCCCAGAAGCGTTCTTTTATTCGTTTCCCGCACCAACCGCAAACCACGACGACGACGAGCAGAATAATCAACGCAATTTTAGCGCTTGCCGGTAAACTGTTCAGTATAGATTTTTTCATACGAAATTTGCCTAGCAGTTTAGCACAGGCGCGCCCGCACTTGCATCTTGTTAATTCAGCAAACGGCAAAACTCGTTTTTCGCATCTGATTTTATTAAGTTAAAATGAATCAGATGGAAAAATTACATCTCACGGGATTAAAAACAAACGAGCTTGCCGAATTTGTCGCTTCAATCGGCGAGCCGAAATATCGCGCAAAACAGATTTTCAAAGGCTTGCACGAGCGTCGGCTTTTATCGTTTGACGAGATGACCGATTTGCCGAAAGCTTTTCGCGAAAAATTAAACGAAACCGCGCTCGTTTCGACTCTTAAGGTCGAATCGCGCTACGTTTCGACGGACGGAACGCGCCGCTTTCTGATGAAAACGCACGACAATCTTCCGGTCGAAACCGTTTTTATTCCCACCGAAAACCGCGATACGATTTGTTTTTCGTCGCAGTCTGGCTGCCCGCTGAAATGCGATTTCTGCCTGACGGCAAAGCTCGGACTTTTAAGAAATCTGACGGCGGGCGAGATTGTCGAGCAGATTATAATTGTTCTGAACGACGTTTACGGCGTCGGCGGCGAGACGCCGCACGGCACGAATCTCGTCGGAATGGGCGCGGGCGAGCCTTTTTTGAATTTCGAAAATCTGATAAAAGCGCTCGAAATTATGTCCGAAAAGACGGGCTTGTTTATCGTCCCGAATCGCGTAACGATTTCGACCGCCGGAATCGTGCCGAAGATTTACGAGTTTGCAAAACTTGAAAAACGTCCGCATCTGGCGATTTCTTTGAGCGCGCCGAACGACGGGCTGCGCGACAAATTAATGCCTGTAAACAAACGCTGGAACATCGAAGAGCTTTTTGCGGCGGCGAAGGAATTTCAAAAAAGCTTACGTCGCGGCGAGCGTTTCACGTTTGAGTACGTCCTTCTCGGCGGCGTCAACGATTCGGACGAGCAGGCGCGCGCACTGGCGAATCTGTTAAATAAATATGATTTGACGCGCGTAAAAATCAATTTGATTCCGCACAATCCGGCGGAACAGCTCGACTATCATCCTTCGAGCGCGTCGCAGGTCGAAAGATTCAAAGATATTCTGGAATCGAAAGGCGTTTCCGCTTATGTCCGCCGCCCGCGCGGACGCGACATTTACGCCGCCTGCGGTCAGCTTGCCGCGAAAGAAACGCCGAACTTAGTTAAATGATGAAGTATGAACGATGAATGATGAACTGAAGAAACTTGTCTTTACTTCATCATTCATCGTTCATACTTCATCATTTCGATAAAACTTATGATTTTTTACCTTCTTATCATCGTCGCTTTCGGCGCGACTCTGTTTTATATTTCCTCGCGGGTGCGAAAAGCCGCAGGACAGGCTTTTGAATCCGAAACGATTGAGACGGACGAATTCGTTATCGTTAAGCCCGAAGGTTTTATCAACCCGGTAAACAATGAATCGGGCTATGCGTTCGAGGCGTATTCGAAAAATTTCGGAACGGGCGAAAACGCGGAAAATATGAATCAGGCAGAAATTTTCGTCAGCGTTTTTGATGATAAAAGCTTTAATGCGGTTTGCGAAGAAGCAAAAACCACGGGCGAAATTCTGCCGGACAGCGACGGGAAAATTTGTTTGATTAAAAGCGAAGAAACCCTTGAAAACGTCTCTGCGTATAAATTTTATAAAATAATCGGGAGCGAAAATGGTAAAAAGGTTTACGAATTGAAAATTTCGGTTTTGCAGGATTTTCTGGCAGAATATCAAAATCGCGTCGATGAAACATTGGAAAGCTTTCGGCTAAAATAAATGACAATTATGAAAAAAATTATATTTACAGTTTTGTTTTTTGCGTTCGCGCTCTTTTCAGTCGCGGAAACGAACGCGCAGACAATCAGCGGCTCAATTCCGGCGGTCAAGCGCGGCGGTTCGACGCGCGGCACAATCGTGATGAGCATTCCGGGCAATCTGCACGTTAATTCAAATCGACCGAGCGGCGAATATTATATTCCGACAACCATCAAATTAAGCGGCGCGGGACTGAAATTCGGCGGAGTGAATTACCCGCGCGGCACAAATCGCAAATTCGAGTTTTCCGAAAATACAATCAATGTTTACGAAGGTCGCGTTACCTTTACTTTTAGCGTAAACGTTCCGGCGAATTTTAAAGGAAATACGATAAAAGTCCGCGCCGTCGTCAAATATCAGGCTTGCACCAACGAGGTTTGTTTTCCGCCGAAATCGAAGGAAATAACGCTGACGGCGAACGTGAAATAGGTGATAGGTAATAGGTGATAGGAAAGAAATTTCTTGCTACCAATTACTAATTACCAATTACTAATTACCAATTACTTTGCTTGTTTTACTCTAATTTAAAACTCTTCGGCACAAATTCGACGGCGATTAAATCGCCTTTCGCCGTATCGGTTAAACGGAAATCCGAGGTTTTATAGGTGATTACCGCCGGAATGTTCGGCATTTTTGCGCCGCAGCCCATTTGCATCTGGATGATGTCGGATGTAAATACCGCGAATTTGACGGTTTTCGGGTCTCCCTGAAGCTTTAAGGTCTGAGTTTCGGTTTTGACATAGAAAAACATACTCTGACCGGAACATTCTATTTTTTCGATAATTCCGATTTCGCGTTTTTCGCCTTCCTGCGGCTTTCGCAAAGCTTGTTTGAGAGCGTTAAGAATTCCTTCGCGGCGCTGTTTTTCCATCTCGGCTTGCTGGTTCGGGTCGGCTTCGGTTTGCGGTTCTTCTTCGACGACGTAAACTTTCGCCTCTTTGGCAATCTCTTCGTCGGTTTTCAATTTGAAAAAATTCGGCACGAAAATAAAGGAAATAACTTTGCCCTTTGATTTTGTCTTCGCGTTCGCGCCCGGCAGATATGTGATAACCGTTAAAATGTCCGACATCTTCGCGTCGCAGCCGACTTGCAGATTTTCGGCTTCCTTGACCATTGCTATCATCTGCACGCTTAAAAAATCTTTGCTCGAAAGCAGCATAGTTTCCGTGTCGGTTTTGACTGTGTAACTAATTTCGCCTCGCGCGCAGACGATTTTTTCGACGCGCGCGACGACGCGCTGTTCACCCGCGAGCGGTTCGGCAATCATCCCGTTGAGACTGTTTATCTCGTTTTTCTCTTTTATCTTCGCAAGCTCGGCTTCCGTCAGTTCGCTTTTCTTTTTCAAAACCGGCGGCTTTATGCCTTTGTCTTCCAAATCTTTTATCTGTTTATCGTATTGCGCTTTGGCTTCTTCGTATTTCCTGATTGAATCCAGCAGATTTTGCGCCATTGCGCGCTGTCCGCCTTCCGCTGCGGTTTTGACGATTTTCTCCGCGATTTCTTTCGATTCGGCGTATTTTTCCTGTCGCAGATAAATCTGCGCGACGAGCAAAGCATAATCCTGATTGCCCGGCTGAAACTCCAAGCCTTTTTTCAAAAATACTAACGACTCGTCGAGATTTTCGTTGTTGACCAGGTTGATAAATCCGAGCAGGCGATAGCTTTCGGTAAAATCGGGTTTTATCTCAATCGCTTTCTGCAAAGCATCGCGCATTTTTTTCGCGGTTTCCGCCGGGAATTTTGCGATGTAGCCGAATTCGTCCATGCCTTCGCGGCTCAGAATATAAGCGTAGTTGTAATAGACGAAATGATTTTTCTGGTTGCCCGCCATCGCTTTTTCCAGATGTTTTTTCGCCTCGTCAAATTTCCGGTCGCGCATTTTCACCAGACCGAGCGACGTATTTGCCATCGCCGAATCCGGGTCGAGCGCGAGCGATTTTTGCAGGTAGGTTTCGGCATTGTCGTATTCGTGCGTGTGATAGAGCAAATCTCCGAGATAAGCATTGGCTTCGGCTTCGGAAAGCGCAACGGTCGTCATCTCGGTGTCGAAAACGAGCTTGTTCTTAAAGGTTACGATTGATGTCTGAAACTTGCGCTGCGCGACATATTTTTTCAGCACGATTTCCATCGCCGCGTAATCCATCTGAAACACCTGCTGAAACGCTTTTTCCGGCTCGACATCGTTCATCACAAGGTTGAGAAACTTGTTCATACCGTCGGTATTTGCGCCATTGTTTCCCTGAATCAGGTAATGAATCAAAGCCCAAGCCTGCGCGTAAAAAATACCGCGCGAATGATTTCCCTGTTGAAGCAGCGTGTAGCCATTGACCTCGAAAAAATCCTTGAGCGGAATTAACGGAGTTTGTTGAAGCAGATAAAGATGATTACTCTGAATATCGCCGAGCGTTACTTTCTGGTCGTTTTCGATTTTAAATGTCCTGTAATATTCGGCTAAACCCTCGTTAAACCAGGTCGGAACTTCCGAGCGCCCGAAGTTCGTGTTGATAATGAAATGCACGTATTCGTGGAAAATAACGCTGTAAGCATCTTCGCCTTTGCCGCCGAGTCCAATCGTTATGTAGTTTAAGTCTTCGCCGGACTGAAAATATCCGGCAACAAATTCGTCCGGTTTCCCGTCGGCGCGTTTCGGGCGGAAAGGATTGTAAGACGCATCATCTTTGAAAACGACGACGTTTGTTTGAATACTTGTGTTTAATTTGGTGCGCGCGAAAACCAGACGAAAAGTTTCGCGAAACTGTTCGAGCCTCGTCGCCACCTGCCGCATTTCCTTATCGCTCGCGTTGCCGATGAGGAAAAAGTTTTTCGAGCGAACATTTATCCATTCGTCTTTGGCGGACGCTAGCTGCGCGGAAACTAAAAATAAAACCATCACGCACAAAAAAGCGTGAGAAAAAGAACGCATTCTCATTAAGATTTAAAACTCCGAGTTTAATTTAAGTAAGGGGAATTGCAGATTATAAAAAATAAGCTGTTTTCGGTCAATCCCTCGCCGAACAATTTACACTATTTTTCCGATTACGGAAAGCAGTCTTCCCGTTTTCCCGTGTAATTTCTTCTCTTTTCGATAGGAAAAAAACAAATCCGTGCGCTCCATCGTGCAAAGCGGCGCGGCGTAGATGTTTTCGGGAAGAACTCTGATGCTTAAAAGCTGTTCTTCGTTTGCTTTATGAAGGTCGACAAGGGCGTGATTTTCCTTCGTCGGCGTGAAAAGATGTTCTGAATCCGGAAAATTTTCGCTGAAAGCGTCAATCACGTCCCGCCCGATTTCGTAATTTTTGCAGGTCGCCGCCGGACCAATCGCGCAAATCAAATCTTCGGGATTTGTGCCGTAATTTTCGCGCATTTTCTGAATAGCTTTCAGAACAATCGACTGAACAGTTCCGCGCCAACCCGCGTGAACCGCCGCAAACGCCTTTGTTTTCATATCGCCAAGCAAAACCGGAACACAGTCGGCAGTTTTCACGCCGAGCAAAACGCCTTCGGCATCGGAGACGAGCGCGTCCATTTTATAATTTCCGTCTTTCGCATCGGCTAAATCCTTAACGACGCGAACATCGGCGCTGTGGATTTGCCAGCACGAGGCAAGCTCAAAATCGCCGCCGAAAACGTTCAAAAACCGGCGACGATTTTCCGCGATGTTTTCCGCCGAATCTTCGTCGTAACCGGCAAGATTAAGCGCGTCTTTCGGAAAATCGCTGACGCCGCCGAGCCGCGTCGAAAAGCCGTTTATAAAGCCCTTTTCCTCCAAAGGATGACAAACCAAAACTTTTACGCCGTCTTTTTCGCGCCAAACAAACCCGTTTTCTGCTAAAATTTGGTCTTCATCAGAACTTTGAATCTTAAATTTTGAATTTTGAATTTTACCAGTGATAGTTTCCATCGGCATCGACATTGTTGAAGTTTATCGCATCCGCGAAACGCTTTCCAGAACGCCGCGCTTCGGCGAACGCGTTTTTACCGCAAAGGAGCGCGAATACTGCGAAGCGAAAGACGCGGCGGCGGCACAAAGTTACGCCGCGCGTTTTGCCGCGAAGGAAGCCTTTCTGAAAGCTCTGAAAACAGGCTGGCGCGGAAAGATAACGTGGCACGACATGGAAATTTTGAACGACGAACAAGGCGTTCCAAGCCTGGAAATTCGCGGCGAAGCGCAGAAACTTTTGGAAAATCTCGGCGCGAATAAAATTCATCTTTCGATGTCGCACACGACCGAACATGCCGTCGCTCAAGTTATTTTAGAAAAGAATTAGCCACGAACAAACACGAAAGAACACGAAAAAGAAGCAAATTTATTTCGTGAAATTTCGTGTTTGTTCGTGGCTAAATTTTCTTACTGATTTTCTTTTTCAGACGGGAAAACAGGTCTGTTCGCGTCCGGATTATCAGGCGAGGTGTGAAGGTGAACTACTTTCCAGTCCTTGCCGATAAGACGGAAAACGAGCGTCATTCTGCCCGAAGCGGATTCGAGCTTACCGTTATATTCCTGCTGCTGTTTCCATTTGCAGGTCGCGTAAGCCGAGTCTTTTCCGAGCATTTGAATATTTAAGCCGGTAATGTCGAGGCTGACATTTGCCGTTTTCGAATACGAGCTTTCGCGGTTTGTCTTCATCGTTTCCCAGCCGCGCGTTACCGAGCCGTTGTTGTTAAAGAAAAGAATGTCTTCGGTTTTGTTGTAAACGCTCATCACCTTTGCGGCGTCAGCCTGCTTGATGCCTTCGACAAGGCGTTCGAAAGTTTCGCGCACAGGTTTAGTCGCGTCAACTTTCACGACGGTTTTTTTCTGACCGAAAGCAGTGAAAGCTAAAATCACTATTAAAAAATTAATGAATGCAAATTTTTTCATGTTTGTATGTCCTTATAAAGAGATAAATTTTACAGAAGAAAGTTTATAATCGAAAAATCTTAGTTGCAAAATCACAAACACGAGTTTTCCGAAAATTATGACACAAAGCTTTAAATGCCCGTCCTGTTCCGCGCCGCTCGAATTTGAAGGCAAGCCGATGCAGAAATGCCGGTTTTGCGGAAGCAGCGTCATCGTCCCGTCCGGCACGATTCAAAATTCGAACGTCTTCGGCGCGTTCGGCGAGATGAATTTCGGCGATTTATCGTCGCTGACGGGAAAAGCCTTGAAAATCGCGGAAATTCAAAAATTGATTCAGTCGGGAAATAAAATCGGGGCGATAAAAGTTTTCCGCGAAACGTTTGGTACCGGCTTGAAGGAAGCAAAAGACGCGGTCGAAGCGATGGAGCGCGGCGAAGGCATCGACATTTCGGGAATGCGCGTGCAGACGCAGCAAAGCCTGCACGACGTAAATCCGCGAACTCTCGAAGCGGCGAAAAAAGTCGGCGTCGCCGTCGGCGGCTCGATTCTCGCAACGACGATTATAGTCGCGCTCATCGTCGTCGGCGCAATAGTCGCGGTTTTTTATCTGGTTTCAAGCTCGGTCAATAAAAGTCTTGACAGAGCTTTTACTTCAATTTCCAACACGACGGCGACGACGAAAACACCCGAAAAATCGAAGCTCGCCGATGAAATCCTGAAATTCGGCGGCGAAGGCACGGGCGCGGGCAAATTTAAGGACAATCGAAACGTTGCCGTTGACGGCGACGGACGCATTTATTCGGGCGATTATAACGGCGGAAAAATTCAGGTTTTCGATGCGGGCGGAAAATATCTGACGCAGTGGATTGTCGATACGAAAATGAATCTTTACGATATGACCGCCGACCGCAAAGGCAATGTTTATATCCTCAATAACAAAGGAATTTTCGTTTACAAAGGCGAAAGCGGCGAGCTTGTTAACAAGCTGGAAATGTATAATGTTGAAGGTATCGCGCTGACTCTGGATGGAAAAATCGTCGTAACTAATAACAAAGGATTTTCGATTTACGACGCGAATCTGAAATTGATTCAGGATTTCAAAGACGCAAGCGAGCGGGCAAGCTCGGTCTTTGGTTTTGAAAGCGTTGCGGTTGACGGAAACAATGTGATTTACGCGGTTGACCGTCAGAACGGCGACATTTGTAAATTTTCGTCGGACGGGAAATTTCTTAATCGCTTCAAATCAGCTACGAGTTCTTCGCGCCCGATTGCCATCGACAATAAAGGTCGTATTTTCGTCAGCGATGTCAGCAATATTTATGTTTTCGATGCGGAAGGCAAACAAATCAATTCTTTCAACACGACACAGGCTTTTGCGATGGCTTTTAACGACGCCGGCGAGCTTTTCGTCGCCGCGCGCCCGTTTGTCCTGAAATATAAAATCAATTTTTAATCATAAAATTTACACCATTTCGTATTGCGCGAATTTTGCGTTATACGATTTGGTAAAAATTCAAAAACTTCTTTTCCGCAATTCTTCGATAAATACTGCTCGAAACGCATTTTCAGAAAAACTTCTCTCTCTCGGTATAAATTTTGCCTGTAAGCCGAATCAAAAGCTGGAGAAATCCTGACTTTAGCTCTTCCCGGACAGAAAAGCTAATATTTAAGGAGACAATTATTATGCGTTTTACCAAGAAATTTCTCGGGGTATTCCTGCTGTTATTACCCCTTTTTTTGACGAATACGACAAACGCTTTCGGGTTTGAAGAAGACGATTATACGCCGGACGTTACGGCGCGGGTTGCGCGAATCAACGTGATTCGCGGCGACGCGCAAGTCAGGCACGCGGGCAGCCAGGACTGGGAACGAGCGACGCTGAACCTGCCGGTCGTCGAAGGCGACGAGATTACGACGAGCTTAGGAACTCGTCTGGAGATTCAGTTTGACAGCTACAATTATCTGCGGCTTTCGGAAAATGCTTATTTGAAAATCACGACTTTACGTGATGAAGGCATCGCCGTCAGCCTGCCGCAGGGAACTTTGAGCGTTCGCGCTCTGGAATTTATTAAAGACAAAACATTTTTTGAAATCGACGCGCCGAAAACGACGATTGCGCTTCAGCAGCCGGGAATGTATCGCGTTGACGCGGGCGACAGTAAAAGCCCGGAAATCCGCGTTACTGTTACCGAAGAAGGACAGGCGCGCATTTATTCGGAAAACAACGGCGCGACGCTGCGGAGCGGGCGCAGTATGCGAATTAATCTCGACGGAAACTACGCCGGCGAATGGGAAATCGCGGACGCTTCGCGCTATGCCGATGATTTTGACAGTTGGACTTTGGAGCGCGACGCGGTTATCGCCAAGCGGATACGCGACAATTACAACAACAATTATTACGACCGCGATATTTACGGCGCGGACGATTTGAGTGAAAACGGCGAATGGATTTTCACGAAAAAATACGGCTACGTCTGGAAACCGTATCGAAATGCTACTTCGCAATACGCCGATTGGTCGCCGTATCGCTACGGGCATTGGCGCTGGATTCCGCCTTTCGGCTGGACTTGGGTTAATGACGAGCCCTGGGGCTGGGCGACGTATCATCACGGGCGCTGGATTTATGTCGACCGCGAATGGTGCTGGACGCCTTACGCCTATTATCGCCCGCGCCGAAGCTGGTGGAGCCCGGCTCTGGTCGTCGTAACTTATTCGGGAAGCTATATTTGCTGGTATCCATTGCCTTATAATTACGGTTATTACAACTATAATCACACGACGATTATCAATAACACGACGGTTATAAATAATACGACGGTCATCGTAAATCCGACGCCGACGCCGCCGACGCAGTTAGACTCGCAGGCTCTGGCTAACAAAAGGGCGCTGCCCAATCAGCTCGTTCCGCCGCTCGGAGTCGTCGCCGTCAACGCGGGCGAATTCGGCAGAAGCAAAACGGCTTTCAAGGTCGCGCCGCAGACCGTCGCCGAGCAGGTTTTGTCGCAAATTCCCAACGAGCAACAAGATACGCCGATGCTGCCTTCAATCAGGGAACTGAACGGAAAGGTGAGCAAAGACATTCTCGCCGAAACTCCTAAAAACGTGAGAGCTGAATCGCTGATTAAAACCGGCGTTACGGAGCGCAAAGTCGGTGTTTCGATGAACGAAAGACTGCAAAAGGAACGCGTTCTGGACAATCGGGAAAATGCCGACACGACGATAAGAAACAGCAACAATCCGACGAAAACCGAAATCCGCGATACGGGCGCGGTCAAGCGTCAGACACCTGTTCTTAGTCAGGATAACGACACTAACAACGATACTCCGGTGAAAACGCCGCGAAATACGAAATCGGACGATACTCTGGTTCGCCCGACCGGCGGCGGAAAGTCGGAGCGCGATGATAATTTTATCAAGACTCCGCGAAATGAGAAGGACGACCGCGACCAGACTCCGATTCGCGTTCCGCCTAAACGGAATGAAGACCAGTATGTAAAACCGCCGGTTAACGTTCCGCCGACGAAAAGCGATGACCAGCCCGTCAAGCAGCCGTCTCAGCCGACTAAGGAGCAGAACCAGCCGACTAAACAACAGCCGCAGGAGCAGCCGAAGAAGGAAACTCCGAAGGAAAGCCAGAAATCCCAGAGAAAATCTGACGGCAAAATCGACTAAATGAAAAAAGGGCGAAGCGGAAATAAATTCAGCTTCGCCCTAATTAATTTAAGTTGGTATTTGTATTTTTTCAACACGGAGACGCAGAGGAAGAAATTAACAGGGATAACAGGATAAACAAGGGAACCGATTAGCAACATCTTTTCCCACCGCTGGCGGAAAAGGACTCCGCGATTTAGTCAAGATTACGGATTTGAGAATCCACGATTTACGGCACTTCGCAACGACTATGCTTTTTATGGAAGGCGTAGCAGATGCGATTATCCGCAAGATGACTGGACACCGCAGCGATGAGTTGGAAAGGTCTAAACACTTCTCGCCTGAGTTCCAAAAACAGACCACTGGATTGATTGCCGGAAAGCTAATGGAGGAGCTTGAGGGCACAAATTGGGGAACAGGGGGAGAAAAACAAAAAACCGCCAAAAATGACGGTTCCGAATCTATTGATTCTATTGATGTTAATGGCGGAGCCGACGGGGCTCGAACCCGCGACCTCCAACGTGACAGGCTGGCGTTCTAACCAAACTGAACTACGACTCCGCAAGAGATTCAAGATTCAAGATTCAAAATTCAATATTCAAAAACGAAAATCAATCTTGAATCTTAAATTTTGAATCTTAAATCTTAAATTATCAAAATCTGGTGGGCACGAAGGGACTCGAACCCCTAACTTCCTCCTTGTAAGGGAGGCTGTCTACCAATTGACGTACGTGCCCTTTCAAACTTTTCTATTATAAACTTTTTTCGACACGTTTGCCCAAACTGTTTTTCAAAAAAGCGCGCCCGATTTTTGATAAAAGAGCGAATTGTTACCTTACGAAAATTTGCCCGCCTGTGTCAAGTAAAGCCGCAAAAAATTGTCAATTCGCGTTCTTCAGGACAGGCTTCCGCATCTGGCTCGATTCGCCGCCGTAAGATAAAATCGTGCCGCCGAAACCGACTATCCAACCTTTTTCTCCGACAAAAAATATTTTTTCGAGCTTGTGTTTGATTTTCGAGTTAAACTGCGTCCACGTATTTCCCGTCGTCGTCGTGTGCAGAATCGCGCCTTCTTCACCGATTGCCCAGCCTTCTTTAGAATCGACAAAGTAAATTCCGTTTAGATTTTTTGTCGTGCCCGATTTTTGCTCGCGCCACGTTTTTCCGCCGCTTGTGGTTTGAAAAATTCTGCCGCCGGTTCCGGCTGTCCAGCCTGTTTTTTGATTGATGAAGAAAACCGAATTAAATTTCCCGTTAGCGTCGCCGAAGACGTTTGACTGATTCCAGCTTGAGCCGGCGTCTTCGGTAAAAACAATGCTGCCGCCCGCGCCGACGATGACGCCGTGCGTGTCGTCCGTAAACGCGCCGTCAAGCAGTAAATATCTGATTGGCGCGGCACGACGTTTCCATTTTTCTTCCGCGTTCGGCAAAACGTAAAACGCGCCCGATTCGCCGATGGCGAAACCGTTGTTTTTATCGTCGAAAAATATCTTCGCGATGCGCGTCCGACCGTTTTCGACAATTTCCATTCTCTCCCAATTTTTGCCGCCGTCCGAGGTTTTCAGGAGATAGGACACCGAATTTGAGCCGCGATTGTAGATGTTTCGCTCGCATAAAAGCCAGCCGCTGGATTCATTCGAAAAATAAACCTGAAGAATCGTGTCTTCGGTAATTCCGTTTTGTTTTTTCCAGCTCGTTCCGCCGTCATTCGTAGCAAGCAAAGTTCCCGCGCTTCCCGCAATCCAACCCGTTTTTTCGTTCAGAAAATAAACGTCGCGCAGCCACGCAAAGCTGTTCGAATTTTGTTTCACCCAGTTGGCTTGCGCGCCTTGAAAGCAGAAAAGGCAAAGCAGAAGCGCAAGAATTTTATTAAGCGGATTCATAATAAATCAAGTGAGAAGTGAGAATCTAAATTCAGTTCTCACATCTCACTTCTTACTTCTATTAAAACGGGCTTCCGAAAAGCAGCCGGACAAGGCTGACTTTTTCCAGAGTTTTAAAGACCGTGTCGATGGTAAAGCCTTTGCCCGGCACGAAAACCTGGTCGCCCGGATTAAGATAAATCATCGGCGATTTGCCGCTTTCGATAGCCGCCAAATCTACAAGCTGTTTGGTCAATTTGCCCTGCGCGTCAAAGCGTACGAGCGCGATTTTCTTCTTATTGCCTTCTTTCAAAACGCCGCCGGCTTCGACGGAAACCGCTTCGTAAAGACTGACTTTTCTGTCCAGAATACGAATTCCGGGCGTCGCGACCTTGCCCATCACGCTGTAGCGCGCCGACATCGCCCGGTCGAGCGTTACGGTGACTTTCGGGTCGATAATGTATTCATCGAGTTTTTTGGTAATTTCATCGGCGACCTGCTCGACCGTTTTGCCGCCGACCAGCACGCCTTCACGAACGAGCGGATAAGAAATTCGCGCCGTCGGCGGAACGGTGATTCCGGTTTTGCAGTAATCGGGACATTGACCGAAAACCTCGACCGAGATAACGTCGTTCGGTCCGAGCCTGTATTCCTTCAGATAATTGTTGTAATAGGTCAAAACTTCCTGTTCGTCGCCGGACACGGTTTCCGCCAAAGTCGTTTTGTCGGCATCGGCGCTGACAGGTTTAATTTCTTCCTTTTTTGTTTCGGTGGTTTTTTCGGTTTCAACCGCTTTTTCCTGCGTCTTAGGATTTTCCGTCTGCGCAAAAATCGCCGCCGAAAAAATCAAACCAAAAATTAAAGTCAAACCGATATTGCTGAATAATTTTACTGCTTTCATCTACTTTCTCCGTCAATAAAAACGTCTATAAGATTCCAGATTCCAGATTCAAAATTCAAGATTTGAAATTCAAGATTCAAAATTCAAAATTCAAGATTTGAAATCGAAAACCAATCTTAAATCTTAAATCTTAAATCTTAAATCTTGAATTTTGAATCTGGAATCTTGAATCATCGCCCGCCTTTTCCAAAAAGTACGGTTTTCACCGTTTCAAACACGATTAACAAATCGAGCGTCAGGCTCTGATTTTTGATGTAATAAAGCTCGTACTCCAATTTCTGCCGCGCGTCCGCGACCGATGCGCCATATGGATATTTTATTTGCGCCCAGCCCGTTAAACCCGGCGCGACCAGATGACGATGCTCGTAAAAGGGAATTTCTTCCGCAAGCTGCGCGACAAAATGCGGGCGTTCCGGGCGCGGTCCGACAAAGCTCATCTCGCCTTTGATGATGTTCCAGAACTGCGGAATTTCATCGACGCGGATTTTGCGGATAACGCGCCCGATTCTGGTGGCGCGCGCGTCATCGTCTTTCGCCCAGACGGGTTTGCCGTCGGCTTCCGCGTCAGTTTTCATCGAGCGAAACTTGATGACTTTAAAGATTTTCCCGTTTTTCCCGACTCTTTCCTGACGATAAAAAATTCCGCCGCGCGATTCGAGCTTGATTAAAACGGCGGTCAAAACAGCAATCGGCAGCGAAACAATCAACCCGATTAAAGCCAGCAGACGGTGAACAAGCTCGCGAAAAACGTTTCCGAGAATCGTGCCGCGTTTGCGCCCGGCGAAAATCAGCCACGAAGGGCGAAGCATATCGATATGAACTTTTCCTGTTACGCGCTCGAAAAACGAAGTGCATTCTTCGATATTGACGTTTCCAGCAAGGCTCATCCGCAAAAGCGTTTCGGTCGGGAAAGTCCCGCGACGCTCGCGGACGGCGATGACGACGCGATTGATTTTTTCGCTCCTTATAATTTCTTCGAGATTATTCGCGCTGCCCAGAAGATTCATCTTTTGCGGCAAATCCTTCGGTTGCGAGCCGTTTTCGGTTACAAAACCGGCGATACGATAGCCCGCGTCGCGTCTTTCCCAGACCGCTTTTGCCGTGTCAAACGCCGCTTTTCCCGTGCCGACGACGAGAATTTTCTCGCCGATTTCGGGATGTCCCGTCAAATAATGAATCAAAATCCGCCACGTCAGAAGCAAAATCAGAACAATCGGGACGGAAATGACCGAAACGCCGCGTCCAATCATCAGGGGCGGCGCGAAATAAAAGACGAATGCGAGCAAAGCCCAGGCGATTCCGAGCGCCTGTACGAGCCGCAAAAGCAATTCGCGGCGATTGCCCATGACGGTGTAATCGTAAAGGTCGTAAAAATATAAATTCAGAAGACAGACGCAGGTTGCCAGCCCGATTTTATACCAGCCGTTTTTATCGTTTAATTCAAAATCGAAAGCTCCGATGCCGAGGCGCAGATACAAAGCGAGAATGATGCCGCCGTAAATTATGGCGGCATCGGCGAAAATCAACCAGATGGTTCGAGGGCTGAATTTTGCTGCATTCATGGCGAACGAATTACGAATTGAAAATAAATGACCTTTGACCTTTGACCTTTGATTTTTGAAGATTTTTCAAAGGTCAAAAATCAAAGGTCAAAGGTCCTCTTCATCTTCGTAATTGACTACTCTTTCTGCCTGTTTTTATTATAGTAGCCGTAATTGTAATGGCTTTCGTCCAAAACGTCTTCGGATTGATTCAGAACCACGCCGAGCATTCTCTCGCGCGGAAGCGTTTCCATCACGCGGTCAATCGCGCTGTAACGCGTTCTGCCGGCGCGAACGACGAGCATCGCGCCATCAGCATGATTTATCAAAACGGCGGCGTCGGTAAAAATTCCGAGCGGCGGCGCGTCGATAATCACGTAATCAAACATTTCGCGACATTCGCGCAGGATTTCTTTAAATTTCGGACCCGAAATCAATTCGGCGACATCGCTTCGCGCCTCGCCGCCGGGCATAATATGCAGTCCGGCAGGATTTAATTTAATAATCGATTCGTTTACGCTCGCGTTTCCCGCCAGAATGTCCGAAAGCCCTTTGTCGGTTTCGATGCCGAGATAATCCGTTAGTGAAGGCATACGCAAATCGCTGTCGATAATCAGGCATTTCACGCCGTCGGTCTGCGCGAGCATCCACGAAAGATTGAGCGCCGTAACGGATTTGCCTTCGCTCGGATTGATGCTGGCGATGACGATTGACTGCAATTTCTGCTTTTGACTGCGATGCAGAACGTGCGTTCGAAGGCTGCGGTATTCTTCGCAGTAATTCGAATGCGGCTGCGTAATCGCGACAAGACGCGGCTCAACGCGCTCCGCCTCAACGTCCCACACGGTAAAATCCGGCAGACGTTTTTCGACAGTGCGCGTTAAGCCAACGGCGTTCAATGTTGCCCCGACAGTTATTTCCGACCTAGAATCAGGGAGTGCCGTCCCGATTAAAGAATCCGACTGTCCATTGAGCGCCGAAACCGGTTTCCCGATTTTAATTTCGTTATTTACAAAAAGCTCCGGCGGTTTGGTCATGCGGCGGCTGCTCGCGTCAAAAGGCACGACTTTTGACGTAACCTGCGTTTCGACCTTATTTACAGGCGACTGAACATCGTCTGCCTGCTCGGACTGCTTTTTCTGTAATGCTCTAAGAATACTCATATAGATTTAAGATTTAAGATTCAAAATTTAAGATTTAAGATTAGAAAACAGCATTCCCAATCTTGAATTTTGAATCTTGAATTTTGAATTTCTAATAAAATCCGCCGACTTCTCCGATTTCCAGATGAATATCATCGTCCGAATCTTCGAATAAATGATGATTTCCGTTGCCGTTAAAACCGCCGTTACCGTTGGAAGATTTACTTTGGAACTTTTTTGGGCTGTTCGGCTCCGTTCTGGCTTGATTTTTCCAAAGCTCCTCGCGGGCTTCGGCGGTTAAAATTCCCGACGAGCTGACGTTCTCGGCAGTTTTTTCCTGAATCATCAGAATCTCTTTGTCCGGCAGCAAATCCAGATTTTCGGCGACTTCTTCGATTATCTGCCTGCCGATAATCTGTTCTCCGGCGGCATAAGCCGTAATCAGCGCGTTGTCGCAGATATTGTTAATCTGGCGCGGAATGCCTTCCGAGCATTGAAAAATAAAATCAATCGCGCCCGGCGTGAAAATATTCGGCTGGTCTGAACCGCCGATTAAAAGACGTTCGGTAATGTATCTTTCGACTTCATCGACGTTCGGAAGCTGGTGCATATTGCAGCGAAGCGCGACGCGCTGTTTGAGCTGGCGCAAGTTTGTTTTATTCAGTTTCGCGCGAAGCTCGGGCTGTCCGGTCAGAACGATTTGCAGGTGTTTCGCGTTGTCCGACTCGAAATTTAAGAGAAGTCGAATTTCTTCGAGAACGTAATCGGAAAGCTCGTGCGCTTCGTCGATGATTAAAACCGTTCGAAGCCCGCGACGGTGGCGTTCTTCCAGAACTCTGCCCATTTCCTGCAAAAGCTCGGCTTTATTCGACCAGTCGCGGATTCCGAGCATCTGCGTTACGTGATGATAAAATTCATCAATCGAAAGACGCGGATTAAAAACATAAGCCGCCAGAACCGACGAATCGAGACGGCGCAAAATCCATCTCAGCGCGGTCGTTTTGCCCGTTCCGACTTCACCCGTCAGAACGATTAAGCCCTTCGCGTTTTCCAGACCGTAATAAAGGCTCGCCAAAACTTCGTTATAGCTCGGCGTGAACACGATAAAACGCGGGTCGGGCGTTAAGGTAAACGGGATGTCTTCTAATCCGAAAAATTCTTTATACATAATCTTTCTCCGAAAGGATTCAAGATTTAAGATTCAAAATTTAAGATTAATTTTCGATTTCGAATCTTGAATTTTGAACCTTGAATCTCAAATCTCTATGAAACCATTCGCTCAAAAATTCTTGTCGCCTGCAAAATCATGACGATGACGGGAATCGCGGTTATTGCCGCCGCCGTTCCGGTCAAAACTTTCATCCAGTGCGCGCGCGCCTTCCATGCTTTTTCATTGTAGGAAAGAAGCGGCGGAACGGATGCGATAACCGGAAGACCCGTGTAATGCTTGGCGTCTTCGATATTCTGAATCTTGAAAAGACGCGGAATCTCGAAAATTCCGGCTAAAAGCAAACCGATAACCAGACCAATCGCGCCGCCGAGCGCCGTCAGCAGTGAGCGTTTCGGCGCGACCGGCGACTGCGGCAGATTTGCCGCGTCAACCACGCCGACCGTTTCGCCCTGCACGTTGCGCGCGCGCGAAACCTGCTGCTGCCCGTCGTTATATTTTTTCAAACGCTCGTCGTAAGTCTGTTTTGCCGACTGATACTGCGTGTTGATGCCTTCGAGCGCGACTTTAACGTTCGGCGAAGCATTGATTTTTTCGTCGATAGCCGCAATCTGCGCCGAATTTTGACGCAAATCGTTGTCTTTTTGAATCATCTGCTGGTCAATCGAAGTGATTTGGCTTTCCGCCTTTTCTTTTTCGATTTCCAGATTTTTCTTCTGCAATTCGGCTTTGCGCGAGCTCGACTGCGTGGCATCTTTGACGCGCGCCTGCGTATTTTTTTTCAGTTCCTCGATTTCATCGTTGATTTTTTTAATGTCGTTTTGCGCTTTGATTACTTCGGGATGTTTTTCCCGCAAAGTTATTTTCAGGTTTTCCAGCTTTGAGTTTAGCTCCGCGCGTTTCGTAATCAATGCTACGTAGGGCGGCGAATCTTCAACCCTTGAAGCCTGCGTGGCGACATCCTGCGTTTCGCGCTCGCCGAAATCTTCGATGATGCGAGCCTGGCTGTTCAATGCGCGAATGCTGTCGTTAAGCCGACCTTTTTCGGTGATTAAACTTTGCTTGTCTTTGGCAATCGTTTCCTCGCGTTGCTGCAAACCTTCGCGCTGGGCAATCAAGCCCTGCACGGCTTCGGGCAGAATATCGACGTTCTCCTGCATTATCTTTAGTCGTTCTTTGTCTTTTTTGTCGAGCTCCTCTCTGGCTAAATTAAGCTGGTTTTCGAGAAACTCCTGCGTTACTTCAGCCGTCTGCGTCGATTGCAGAATCTGCGCGTTGACGTATTTGCTGGCAAGCTCAGCCGTTACATTTCGCGCTGCTTCGGGCGAACGGTCGCGATATTTTATGCTGAAAGACGCGACTTTGTTATCGTCGTCGTTTTTTTCGACATCGACCGTGATGTTTTTATACATCTTTTCGATAATCAGCGCCGTGTCCATTCCGGCTTCCTTTTCCAGCTTGAAAAGCTCGTATTTCGCAATCATCGGCTCAAGCGAATTGCGGCTCAAAACTTCCGTATTAATCGTCTGAAGACGCTGCGACAAATCTTCGTCCGTCAAAGACTGGACGACTTTTTCGGAAATCGTCGGCGGTTTGACGGTCAGAACCGTTTTCGATTCGTAAACGCTCGGCAATTTGTAAACAATATAACCGATTGCCGCCGTCATCGTCAGAACAGGCAGTAAAATCAGCCATTTCCGCCGCTTTAACGCTTTGATAAACTCGCCTGCCGTTCTTTGTCTAAATTCAACGCTCATCTCTATTCGTCCTGTTAAATTAGTTCTTAGCCTTAACCTGTTTTTGCTCGTTTCCGTTTTCAATGCGGCTGAAAATCCGGCGTAAAATCACGGTCAAAACAACCAAACCGATGCCGAAAAGCAGCAAACCGATTGATTCGGGAACATAGCCCAAAAGCAAATTTTGATTAGTTACATCTAAAAAAATTGCAATCACCGACATTTTTCAAATTTCCTCTATTCGATTCAAAATTCAAAATTCAAGATTCAAGATTTAAGATTCAAAATTTAAGATTCAAAATTCAAAATCAGTCTTAAATCTTAAATCTTGAATCTTGAATCTTGAATCTACTACAATCTCGCTAATAAACTCTTCGCGTCCTGCGCTTCCTTTTGGCTCAGGCTTTGTTCGTTTTGCAGGGAAGTTTCGACTTCTTTGCGCGCCGACATCCTGTCGCCCGCCGAAGCCAGCGCCATTCCGAGACGCAGTCGATACGCCGGATTCTGAGTCTGACCGATTTTTCCGGCTTGCGCCGCGTCAATCGCCACCGCTTTTTTGAACTGTTCGACCGCCATCGAAGACAAGCCTTTTTTCAGGTAAACATAACCGAGCGTGTCATAAAAACCGGCGTTGTTTGAGCTTCGCTTGACGGTCGCCGTCGAGAGCGTCAGCGCTTCGTCGAGATTTCCGCCGGTTTCCGCTAGTAACCACGCCAGATTATTTGCCGCAATCGGCGATTCGGGCGCGATTTCCAGCGCTTTGCGATAATTCTTTTCCGCTTCCGAAGCATTGCCGCGCGCATCTTCCAAAATTCCTATCAAAGTGTAAACGCTCGCCGAAGGTTTCTTTTCTACGACCTTTTTATACTGTTCGACTGCCGCGTCCGTTTGGTTTCGCGCGACCAGAATCGAAGCATAAGCCGAATACGCGGGAAGATAATTTTCGTCCGTTTCAATCGCTTTTTTCAGCTCGGCTTCCGCGCTTTCGATATTCTTTTCAGACATGAAAACGTCTGATTTCAAATAATAAAGCGCGGGCAAAATATCTTTCTGATTGTTATTATCCGCGATTGCCTTATCGACTTTCGCGTGCGCCTGCGCAAACTGTTTCTGGCGGCTCAAAATACCGACTGAACCGCTTAGAGCGTCGAAATTCTTCGCGTCCGCCGCCAGCGCTTTTTCGTATAATTCCAGAGCTTCGGGCAATTTTCTTTCCGCCGACGCGACCTTTGCGAGATTAATCATCGCGGACGCGGAATTCGGCGAGATTCTCAGGATTTCCTGTAAATCCGCTCTCGCTTCGGTTAATTTTCCGAGTTCGAGAAAGGCAAGCCCGCGCGCCGAAATCGCGCGAACACGAAGCTCTTCCAGATTTTGCGCGGTTGTTTCGGCGGTCGGAGCGGTGTTTTTAACGACTTCGAGCAGTTCGTTAGCCTGACGAAGCGCGTTTTCCGCGTCGCCGCTCGTAAAGCTCGACTGGATTTTCAAAACTCTCGTTTTCAGATAATTCGGATGATATTTTTCCAAATCGCCGATAAACGCGCGCGCCTGGTCGATTTGTCCGAGCGCGAGCCGCGCCTGCGTCATATAAAACAGCGCATCGCGATTGCTCGGCTGTTTTTTGAGAATTTCTTCCAAATCCCTGATTGCGTCTTCAGCCTTGTTTTCCTGTAGGCGAACGCGGGCGCGAAGCATCAAAGCCTGCTTGTCGTCGTCGTTCATCTTCAAAAGCTCGTCGGTCTGCGCGTTTACATTTTCAAATTCCTTTCGGTCGAGATAAATTTCGCCGAGACGATAGCGCGCGCGGACGTATTCGGGTTTTTCCGTGATTATTTGATTAAAGACGTTTATCGCGTCGTCTTCGCGCTTGTTCTGCGCGTAGAAATTCGCTAATTGAACGCGGCTTTCGGGACTGTTTTCCTGAATTTTTACTAAATCCTGATAGGTCGATTCGGCTTTGTCGAGCTGTTTTCGCGCGACGTAAAAATCGGCAATCGCCTCGCGCGCTTCGATATTGTTCGTTTCGGTTTCAATCGCTTTTTTGAATTGCGTTTCGGCGTCTGCCGCGCGATTTGAAAAATTGAGAAATCTGCCGTATTCGATATAACCGAGCGCGGCGCGTTCGTTGACCGAGATGCCTTTCTGAATCGCTTTTTCAGCATCAGCCGGTTTGCCGAGCTTCATATAATAGCGCGAAAGGCTCAGGTAGGATTCCGTACGGTTCGGGTTTAAAGAGATTGCGTGATTGAGCGCGTCGAGAACTTCCGTTTCAGGCTTTCCTTTCGCGCCCAAGATACTCGCTTTTAAGATATGACCTTCGATAAAATTGGCGTCGCGGGCAAAAATATCGTCGAGAACCTTTTGCGCTTCGTCGATTTGCGGCGGCGCGGCGAGCAGAAAATAATTGCCGAGCTTCGATTTCGCTTCCAGATTTTCGGCATTTAAATTGCCGACTCTCTGCAAAGCGTCAACCGTTTCGTAGTAAAGTCCGAGGTTTTCGTAGGAACGCGCCAATCCCCATTGCGCGGCAGCCGAATCCTTATCGATGTCGGCGGCGGCGCGAAATTCCATCAGCGCTTCTTCAAACTTGCGCTTCTGCAAATATTCTTCACCGCGCGCAATATGTTTATCTTTGGAGCCTGTGCAGGAAATTGAAAAAAGACTGACGCCGAGAAAAACGGCAACGAGCAGGAATTTAAATGAAAAAAATTGGCACTCTCTGTGTATCATCTTTGTAAAAATCATCCCTTTTAAATTTATGCGTCGAGTTTTCGGCAGTCGGGGCAGTGACCGCAAAAAGCTTTTCGGCGAATTTACTCTCTTTCTAACGGGGCAAACCTTCAGAAAGATTTCAGGGAAATATCAACTTTAATTTTCAAGAATTTAGGACCGGAATCTCCGACCGCAGAAATAACCGATTTTTCAACCGGCATAGTGAACAAATTTATAATTAGCAATAAATTTCAGAAAAATCGCGTTTGGCGTTCCGAGGAGACACAGAAACATATTCCAAAACTGCTGAAAAATTGTCGTGTTTTTCTTAACGAGTTTCGTGATTATACAAGACTTTTTTTTCTAAATCAAAGTTTTTTATAGTGAAAAGTGAATAGTGAACAGTGAAAAGCTGAAGAACAAAGATTTTTCCTAAACTTTTCACTGTTCACTATTCACTTTTCATTAAATTTATTCGGGAATAAATTCGGAGAGTTTATCGGCAAGCTGCGCCGAAAGGTCGATTGCGGCATCGGTCGCTTCCTTTTCGTTGTCGCCAACCGAGGTCATCACGCGCACCATCGCGCCGTCCGAGCGTCTGCGCCAGACGCTGTCCCAGATTGTGTGAAGTTTATCTCTGTATTCGCTTGCTTCGGTTCGCCCGCGACCTTCGTACCAGTAAATTAAAACTTCTTTGTAAATCCCGTTTTCGATAATAAAGCGGTTTGCCGTGAAAATTTTGCCTGAAGCGGTTTTGATTTCGATGTGTTCCGGTTCTTTCATTACCCAGCCCGCGCCGGGAAGACAATTTTGCGGGCTATGATATGTCGCGCCCGAACGCTGCGAAGCGTAATAGCCGACGTAAACGTTCGCCTGTCTTCCGTCGGGCAGATAATATTCGCGCATCGTGTAATCGGTCGTGCGAAGAACGCTTTCGGTCTGTTTGTCAAATTTGATTTCGTCGCCTTTCTGCTGCCACAGCCCGAGCTTCTGCGAAATCTCCGACAGCGATTTTCTACTCGTTTCAGCCTCGCCGCGCTGCTCGAACCAGTTGATAAAAACGCCGCCGACAAGCAAAACGGCAATCAGGAGCCAGAAATTCGAGTTTGCGATTTTTGATTTGTTTTCCTGCATTAAACGTTTTCCTCTCAAATTTCTTTTACGCGCATTTTGCCTGAAAATTTGCGGAAAATTGCCCGCAGAATAAAATTAACCAGAATCAGCAGAACGAGCGCGACCAGATAAACGAGCCATCCAGCCAAATCGTGCCACGCGCCTTCGGTCGCGCGTTTGCCGTAATAATACGTTAAAACGCCGGTTGCCGTTACGCGCGCCGCGTTCGTTAAAATCGCAATCGGGATTGCCGAAAGCATTAAAATAACGGTTCGCCAGAAATCGAAATTTTTATAAAAAGGCGCGTTTTCATCATCTGATTTTTCGCGTGTAAAATAAGCGAGAATCAGAGCGAGCGTAACCAGCGTCATCAAAGAGCGAATGCCGCTGCACGCTTCGACGACTTCGAGCGCGATAATCTGTGTCGCGCCCTGCGGCAGAATCTCGATGACGTTTCCTTTCCTGACGGACGCGACTTCAAAAAGACGAATTCCCCAAATCGCCGCCTGCGACGCCCAGATTTGCAGCGGAAAGGCGATTTTATTAAAAATAATCTGCGGAATCGGAATCGCCAGAAGCAAAAGAAAAAACGGAACGACAAGAAACTGCAAAACGCGCGCGCCGAAAAAGTAAACGATAATTCCGGCAATCATCACGACAAGCGAAATTCTCTGCGTAAACAATTCCGCGCCGAGCGTTCCGCCTAAAAGCATAAAAAGCGCGAACAAAATCGTCAGGAAACCTAACCAGAACGAAGACGCTTTAACCGCTTTTTTCAGCTCGTCGAATTCCGCCCAAATTATAAACCCGATAACGAACGGCACCAGAAGCCCGTGCGAATAATTCTCGTCCGTCCACCAGTCTTTCCCCAGTTTCGCCAGCACGCCCGCGTAGAGAAACGCCAGCGCCGCCGCGATAACCAGAGGTTTCCAGAGATTTTTATTGTTTACTTCCCGTAAGTTCATCAGGTCAAGAGGTAGGAAAGACGGAATAACGCGCAACTTCCGCGTCTTCGGGATTATAGCAGAATTTGGTTGTATAAATCTAAGAAAATAGAACGCGGATAACGCGGATTCGGCTGATTTTCGCGGAAGTGAAAAATAAAATTTTTATATCCGCGTTCTATTTCTTTCTTTGCAAAATAAAATCAGCCAAATCTCGCAGCAGATTTGTATCTTTTTCGATTCGGTTTAATGCTTCAATCGCTTCGGCGTGAACTTTTTCCGCCAGATTTTGCGCTTCTTCCAAACCGTAAAGCGCGGGATACGTAGCTTTTTCCGCAGTTAAATCTTTGCCTGCCGTTTTTCCTAAAGCTTCGCTCGTCTGCGTTACGTCGAGCAAATCGTCCGTTATCTGAAAAAGAAGCCCGAGCGACGAAGCGTAATCCGAAATCGCCTGCAAATCGTTTTCGCTTGCGACAGCAATAATTGCGCCCGCGCGCGCCGACGCGCAAATCATCGCGCCGGTTTTGTTTTGATGAATCGTTTCGAGGTCTTTAATTGAAATGATTTTGCCTTCGGCTTCCAAATCGAGATGCTGCCCGTCAATCATTCGCGCGGCTGAACGCGCGAGCTCGGAGATAAGTTTAACCCTGATTTTATCGGGCAAAGCTTTATCTTCGGCGATTACCTGAAAAGCCATCGCGTGCAGAATATCGCCCGCCAGAATCGCCGTCGCTTCATCGAATTTTTTATGACAGGTCGCTTTCCCGCGCCGCATATCATCGTCGTCCATCGCGGGCAAATCGTCGTGAATCAGCGAATATGTGTGAATCATTTCAATCGCGCACGCGGAGCGCAAAAGCGTATTTTCGTCCGCGCCGAAAACTTTTCCGGCTGCCAGAACCAGCGCCGGACGAAAACGCTTGCCGCCCGCAAACAGGCTCCAGCGAATCGCTTCGTGCAGGCGTTTCGGCGCGGCTTCGACGGAAGGGACGAGTTCATCTAATTGTTCGTCAATAATCCGGCTCGACTCGAAGAAAAAAGTTTCTAAATCGCTCATTGATTCAAAATTATCAATTATCGGCTGTCAACTTTCAATCTCTAATTTTGAATCTTGAATCCCGAATGTGTCAGAATCAAATTTTATGGCAATCAACAATGATGAATTTCGCCACGCGCTCGGACGCTTTGCCAGCGGCGTAACGATTGTTACAACCAAAGACAAAAGCGGACGCTTTCACGGCATCACCGTTTCCGCTTTCTGTTCCGTGTCGCTTGAGCCGCCGCTCGTCCTGGTCTGCATCGATAAAGACACGGGAAGCCATCGCGCGCTCGAAGAAACCGACGCGTTTGTCGTCAACGTCCTGCGCGAAGACCAGCAACATCTCTCCGACCGCTTCGCATCGTTTCTGCCCGATAAATTCGATACGGTTCAGTATCATTCGGGAATCGACGAATTGCCGGTTCTGGAAAACGTTCTGGCAAATCTCGAATGCCGTCTGCTCTATTCGCACGCGGGCGGCGACCACACGATTTTTGTCGGCAGAATCGAAAAATCAACGGTCAGCGACGGAAATCCGCTTGTTTATTTTCATGGAGATTATCGCAAAATATCAGATTAAGCAGAGGTTATCTTTATGAGAGGCGCAAATATTTGGCGGACGCAGGATTTAACGGCTAAACAGTATCAAGTTTTTATTGACTTTTATACGCCGCGTAGAGTATAAAAAATTCGTTCTGAAAAAACTGAAATTCAGCTTAAATCAAAGTTTCGGCATTTGCGCGCCGGAACGAAGGAGATTAAACAATTATGTTTTTGCTCAAACAAAGTAAATATTTTATGGGTTTTGCGCTGTTAGTCGGCTGTTCACTGATTTTTGTTTCTAACGCTCCAGCCCAGAATAAAACGGACGGTAAAACCACCGAAACTAAAGCCACGGTCAGCATCTGCAAGGAAATAGACGACGACTGGAAATGCGTCGGGCAGTCGAACGAATGGAAGGCGAACGCGCCTTTCAACGTCTTGTTTGAAAACCGGAAACCGGTCGGAGTCGATTTTATCGGCATCGTCGTTTATAAGCAGGGCGCTGACGGCAAAGACGTGGATTTCATTTACGAATATCAACAGAATATCGGCGAGGAAAACAGCAAATACGCGACGGTCGGCGACGACATAAAACTCCCCGCCGGAACTTACAGCGTTTACATCATTTCATGGGGCAAGCGCGAACTTATGATGAAAAACGGCAACCTGACCGAGTATTTAGCGAAGACGGTGCTGACGGTGAAGTAAAAATTGAAGGCGATTGTATAGGTTAGGTTCAAAAAATGAACTTAGCCTGTTATGAATGTTAAAGGGTATTTATTCGGATACTAAACTGTTTCCGCATCAATAATTTTCTGCAAATCGTTTTCGTCGAGAGTGTAAATTTCGTTGCAAAATCCGCACGTCATCGTCGCGCCTTTTTCTTCTTCGAGCATCGACGCGACCTCTTCGCGCCCAAGAGACGAAATCAGCGAAACGGCTCGTTCGAATGAGCAGTTGCACTCAAAGCTGACTTCTCTTTCTTCCAGAATTTCGTAATCAATCACGCCGAGCGCCAGTTTTACGAGGTCTTCGGCGCTCGCGCCTTCGCTGATAATCGAAGTTAAATGCGGCGCGTGGCGGATTGTGTCTTCAATCATCGTAACAATATGCTCGTTCGCGCCGGGCAGAATCTGAATCATCACGCCGCCCGAAGCTTTGACGAGCGGCGCTTCCGGCTGGAGAAGAACGCCGAGCAGAACGGCGGAAGGAATCTGTTCCGATTTGGCGAGATAATAGGCGAAATCTTCGGCAATCTCGCCCGAAGTAATCGGGACGGAGCCGATATAAGGCTCGCGGTGCAATCCGACATCGAAGCCCGATTCACGAATGACATAAAACATTCCCTCGCCGATAATGCCCGCGACATCGAATTTACCGTTCTCGTTCGGCGGAAGCTCAGCGTCGGGATTTTTTACGTAGCCGCGTACCTTTCCCGATTTGTCGGCTTCGGCGGTAATGCCTTCGACCGCGCCGCTGCCTTCGATTTTTACCGTCAGGCGGTCAAATTCCTTGAGACTTGAGCCGAGCAGAAGCGTTCCGGTCAGAACGCGTCCGAGCGCGGCGGAAACCGTCGGCGAAGTCTGGTGCCTGCGAACGGCTTCGATGAGAATACCGGTCGTAATCGCCGCCATAAATCTGATGCTGCCGTCGGCGGCTGTCCCGTGTATGAGCTTGTCCATAATTATTTAGTTTCGGAAAATTTCGCGCTAGATGTCAAATTTTTTACCTATTAGAAATTTATTTCTTTAACAGAAAAAAAGTTTAAGCGGCAAAACCTAAGGAATTACATTAAGTTACGCTTTATTTTGGTAATTTTTTTTCTGCGGGCACAATATATTGTGTATTTTTCTATTGACAAGCGGATTTAAAATCGGATATATTGCATTTCACTTAGGAAAAATATTTAACCCAATCCTAGGTGAAATTTCTACAAAACACTCGGTTGTTAAATGCACAAATCGATTATTAAATTTACAATATAGAATATCTGTGTCTGCAAGGCACGTTGAGGAGAAATCAGCAAAAATGAGTACAGTCTTTGAGCCTGTTGTGTCAGGTAGTTTTGTCGTCAAAAACGGAAAATCAAACGGTAACGGAACTTCCATGAAACGCGAAATTCAGCCAATCGGTTTGAACGCGCAAAAGGTCGTCAGCAAGCGTTACAGCCTGAAAGACATAAACGGCGAGCCGCTTGAAATGTGGGCGGACATCGTGCGCCGCGTCGTCGGGCATGTTTCCAAAGCGGAGACGGATTTGCTGAAGCGCGACTATTTTTACAGCGCGATGACCGAGGTTATGCTCAACCGCGAGTTTGTTCCGAACACGCCCTGTTTGGTCAATGCCGGAAAACCGAACGGACAGCTTGCCGCGTGTTTCGTTCTGAACGTTCCCGATTCGATTTCGGGAATTATGGAACACGCGCAAAACGTCGCCATCATTCACCAGACCGGCGGCGGAACGGGAATGACATACGAATTTCTGCGACCGGCAGGCTCGATGGTAAATTCGACACGCGGCGTCGCTTCGGGTCCGGTTTCGTTCATGAACATCGTCAACCAGACGACCGAAGTAGTCAAACAGGGCGGCGTTCGGCGCGGCGCGAATATGGGAATTCTGAACGTCAAGCATCCCGACATTCTGCGCTTTATCCACGCTAAAAACGACCAGCACTCTCTGACGAATTTCAATATTTCCGTAACCGTTACCGATGATTTTATGAACGCGGTCGATAAAAAAGTCTGGTTTCAGACCGAATTTGACGGCGAGCCGTGGACACAGGACGTTTTTGATACGGTAACGGGCGCAAATTACGTAGTTTATCGCCGCGCTGACGGCTCGACCGCGACTTTTGCCGACAAGCTCGCTTTTGAAACCGCCGACGTTTCGGACTGCACCATCGAACAACCGCCCGCGCCCGGATTTGTTTACGCGCCGGACATCTGGAATCGAATTATCGCTTCGGCGCACAAATACGCCGAACCGGGAATCATCTATATCGACGAAGTCAATCGACACAATCACATGATGGCTTCGATGGGACCGATTTACGCCTGCAACCCGTGCGGCGAACAGCAATTACACTTTAATAATTCCTGCAATCTCGGCTCGATTGACGTTGCGAAATTCTACAAAAAAATCGGCGACGGAACGAACGCCGATGAATGTATCGATTGGGCGCGTCTGGCGCGCACGACGCATCTCTGCACGCAGTTTCTTGATAACGTCGTCGATGCCGGACATTTTCCGCTTCCCGAAATCGATGATGTCGTCAAACGCACGCGTCCGGTCGGCTTGGGAATTATGGGCTTTGCCGATTTATGTCTGGCTCTGAAAGCGACTTACGGCAGTCAGGATTCGATTGAATTGATGGACAAGGTAATGAGCTTCGTACGGCGCGAAGCGTGGATGGCTTCGATGCGTTTAGGCGCGGAAAAGGGAACATTTCCCGAACTCGAACCGAACCGCGAATCTTACGCGAAATTCCTTTATGACGAAATCGGAATTCCGCGCGATATGCCGCTTACGCCGCGTAATTATGAAGTTACGACGATTGCGCCGACCGGAACGATTTCGCTTGTCGCCGAAACGTCTTCGGGCATCGAGCCGAATTTTTCGTGGGCTTATGTTCGTCAGGACACGCTCGGAACGCGCACTTACGTTCACACGCTGGCGGCGCAGGCTTTGGGCTTGGAAGTTGACCAGACCGACGAAGATTCGATTAAAGAAGCGGCTGCATTCGTCGTCGAAAATCTGGATAAACTGCCTTCGTATTTCATCTCGGCGATGGACATCACGTCGCATCAGCACGTCGAAGTTCTGGCGGCGGCGCAAAAGCACGTTGACAATTCGATTTCCAAAACCTGCAACGGCTCGAACGACGACACGGTCGAATCGGTTGACAAACTTTACCGCATGGCGAAGGATTTGGGCTGCAAAGCCGTCAGCTATTACCGCGACGGAAGCCGCGAAAATCAGGTTTTGACTTCGATGAAAGCCGATGATAAGTCCCAAGCCCCAAGTCAAGAGTCCCAAGTCGAAGAAGCGCGGGACATTTCAGAAACGATAAAACTTGAGACTAAGAACTTGGGACTTGGGACGGTTCACATTCAGCGTCCGCGCGAGCTGCAAGGCTCGACATGGCGAATTCCGTTTGACGGGCAGAATTTGTATGTAACCGTCAATCACGACGGCGAGAGCGTGATGGAAATTTTTGCGACCGGTCCGATTTCCGAGGGCGTCGGACTTCTCGCTTCAAAAATGCTTCGCGGCGGATTTGACGCGAAAGAAGTTGCGCGCAGCCTGAATAAAGTTACGGCGACGCACGCCGTCTGGTTTAACGAGCGTCTTTTGACCTCGCCCGAACAAGCCGTCGCCGAATGCCTGCTTCTTATCGACCGCCGGCTTAAAAATATGCCGCAGTCGGAACGACAAATCAGCAAAAATGCAGTCGCGGCGGCGCAGACTGAAACAAAAACCGTCGATTTGGAAACGCAGCCGGCGATGGCAAACTTAATCGGCGAATGTCCCGAATGCAAAGGACAGCTCGAACACGCTTCGGGCTGCGATTTCTGCCGCGACTGCGGTTACTCGAAATGTAAATAAATTTTAAGTAAAAAGTAAAAAGGCAAAAGTAAAAAGCCGTTCAGTTAAACTTAAATGTTTAGCGAAACGGTTTTTTACTTTTTTACTTTTTACTTTTTCACCTGTTGCCACTAATTTTGAGCGAGTGTTAAGATTACATTTTCGCCCGCGAATAAAATTTTATGGAATTAGCAGTTGAAAAATACAAAGTTAATAACGAGCCTTTTTATTTGCCGATAAAACAGGAAGTCGAATTGTTCGAAGCCGCTTATGCGGCGCGTCTGCCGGTGATGCTGAAAGGTCCGACCGGCTGCGGCAAGACCAGATTTGTCGAATATATGGCGTATAAAATGAATCGCCCGCTGATAACGGTAGCCTGCCATGAAGATTTGTCTTCGACCGATTTGGTCGGGAGATTTCTGCTCGAAGGCGAAGAAACCGTCTGGCACGACGGACCGCTGACGACAGCCGTTCGTTCGGGCGCGATTTGCTATCTCGACGAGGTTGTCGAAGCCAGAAAGGATACGGTCGTCATTATTCACCCTTTGACGGACGACCGCCGCAGGCTGCCAATCGAAAAACGCGGTACAATCATCGAAGCGCCGCCCGAATTTATGCTCGTCGTCTCCTACAATCCGGGCTATCAATCCGTTCTCAAGGATTTGAAACAATCGACGCGCCAGCGTTTCGTCGCAATGGAATTCGATTATCCGAACGCCGAAGACGAAACCGCTATTGTCGCCAAAGAAGGCGGAATTGACGAACAAACATCGGCGGATTTGGTAAAAATCGGTCAAAAAGTCCGCAATCTTCGCGGACACGGACTCGAAGAAGGCGTCTCCACGCGCCTGCTTATCTACGCCGCGCAGATGATTGCCAAAGGCATCTCGCCAATCGAAGCGGCGGAAGTCGCCATCGTTTCGCCGATTACCGACGACCGCGAATTACAGAGAAGTATTCGAGAAATTGTAACTACGATTATTTAGTAAAAATTAATGCTATAATTATCGGTAAAGTTGTATTCTGATTTTGCTATGAACACAGTTAAAGCATACGAAGAAGTTGTCGATTTTATTGCCGCCGGAACGACTCCGCAGAATGTGGTTGATTTTCGCCCTTCGGAAGCGGCACAGGCGCGGGTTGAAGATTTACTGGCGCGTGAAAAAGAAGGCGAATTATCGCCTGCCGAGAAGTCCGAACTCGACCACTATATGCAAATCGAACATTTAATGCGACTGGCAAAGGCTCGCGCCCGCGATTTTCTTGCCGGATGAGTAAAATAAATTCCGAAACCCGCCAAATCGTCGCTGCTTGCGCCCAACACGTTTGCGAATATTGTTTGTTAGCGGAAGAAGACGCTTTTTTCAGATTTCAAATAGAACACATCATCAGCCGTAAACACGGCGGTTCGACAGAATTAGAAAATCTCGCTCTGGCTTGTGTTTTCTGCAACCGTTACAAAGGCAGCGACATTGCTTCTTTAATACCTGACACAAAAGAATTGGTTCGCTTCTACAATCCGCGTGCGATGCGCTGGCGCGAACATTTTCGTCTAAACGAAGTTATTATTGAACCGCTAACCGAAATCGGCGAAGCAACTGTTCGAATTTTGCAGATGAATCACGACGAACAAGTTTTAGAACGACGAGTTTTACACCGGCGCGGACGTTATCCGGGCGAAAAAGCTTTGCTGCTCGTTACGGAACATTAAATTTCCTGAACTTTATAAATATTCACCGGACAGTATGCAACATCCGAAACATCATCATCTACATTATCGGCGTTCCCGCCGTCGGGAAATATACGACCGCCAGAGAAATCGGGTGAATGACGGGCGCGAAGGTCGTCGATAATCAGCTTATCAATATTCAGTGGTGGCTCAACGAATTCGAAGTTCTTAAAATGCCGCACCCAAACGCGCTGGCGCTAGACACATCTGATTATGAACCGGAACAAACGGCACAGCTCATTCTCGAACATATTCAAAGAATCAATCAAAGCAACAAAAACGTCACGCACAAAATTTAACGCGCCGTCGCGGAATTTAAATTAATTATTGTCTTCGCCCTGTTAAAGGTGTATTATTCTTGCGTTTCAAATACCGTCAAAACCCAATTAAAGGAGATACAATATGAGTAGCGAATTATACATTGCTTATTGGAGCGGCGAAGAGCCGACCGGACAGGGAAAATCGCCGACGCTCGATATGACGCCGGATTACGTCGATGTTGTCGTTCTTTTCTACGTTATTTTGAATTCGGACGGCACGCTTAATTTTGACCGTCTCGTTCTGTATAACGACGAGGCGACAATCAAAGGCTGGATGCAGGACATTCGCGCGCGGCAGCAGAATCAGGAGAAAAAGACGAAGTTTACGCTCGGCATTCTCGGCGGCTCGTTTTCATCGCAAGACCCGACGACTTTTGCGCAGACCGTCAAGGCTGCCTTTGACGATTGGGGCGTGGACGGCATAACCGTTGACTTCGAGCCGCCCGACGGTAAGAGCAGCATTGTCGGCGTCGTTCAGGCAATCCGCGACGCCATCGGCTCGGAAGCGATAATGACCGCCCCGATTTACAGTCCGTGGACGTATAGCCCGGAGGTTCTGAAAGACTATGCGGCTGTTTTTAACTATATCGAAACGATGGATTACACGCCTTATACGCCTGCTTGGGATGTCCAATCGACAACTGCCATTTACGAACAATATGCCCGGATAATCGGTACGGTCGAAAATCCCGCCTACGAAAAAATTGCCATCGGAGTCAGTTGTATGGCGCCGCCGGACGATTTCACGCCCCTGAACGACGTGATTTCCTTTTGCAAATACGAGCCGCCGACGGGAAATAAGCTCGGCATTATGCTCTATACTTTGTCCTACGACGTAACAAGCCACGGCAGCGGTTATCCCGACGGAACATTTACGGAAACGATTCACGAGAAGCTGCCGTAAGCTAAAGCTAAAATCAATTACGAATTACGGCACGTAAGCAGCGGGCGCGGGATAATCGCCGCTCGCGCCGAAGCCCTGAATTAAAATTCCCTGAGTCGAGCGATTGACGTACCATGTCGAGCCTGACGGGCGGAAGACGGCTGTGTCGGCTTTGCCGTCGCCGTCATAATCGCCGGGCGCGGGAACGTCGCCGTTTGCTCCGAACGGAACCGAATAATAACTGTAATCTTCGCTTCTCAAAACAAACCATTCGCCTGTGGAAGGTCGCCAGATAGTAACATCAGCTTTGCCGTCGCCCGTATAATCGCCCTGAACCGGCTTGTCCGTGCTTGTTCCGAAAGTAAAGGCAATCACGCCTTCGGTCGAGCGATTGAGCCACCATTGACCGAGCGACGGGCGGTAAATCGCCATATCCGTTTTGCCGTCCGCGTCGTAGTCAGCCGCGACGGGAATGTCGCCGGTTGCTCCGAACTGCCGAATCGTAAAGCCGCTGTCGGAAGAGCGTCGGATGTACCAGTTTGTATCGGACGGGCGAAAAACGGCGGAATCGGCTTTGCCGTCAACGTCGAAATCTCCGACCGTCGGAACGTCGCCTGAAGTGCCGAACGGGTAGGAATAATATGAAAAATCTTCCGAGCGGAGAATATACCAGTTGCCGTTCGACGGGCGAAAGATGGCAACGTCCGTCTTGCCGTCGCCGGTGTAATCGGCAGGAACGATTTTGTCCGTTCCCGCGCCGAATTGAAACGCCGCGTTCGCGCCGTTTCCGCTTTTCAGATACCACCATTCGCCATTTGACGGGCGAAAGATTGATATATCGGTTTTGCGGTCGCCGTCAAAATCGACGTGAGTTTTATTAATATTTGTCGCCTGCGGAAACAGTGTGAAACGAAACGGCGGAGAAACCGAAAATCCATTTACCGCGCCCGCGTCCACGATATACCAACGCCCGTAAAAGCTCTGCCCGATTAAATCAGGATTATTCGGAAGCTCGACGTTGACCGAGCCATAACCTTTGCCGTTTCCCTTTCCCGGCATAAAGACCTGAAAAGGCGGAAACGCGCCGCCCGCGGGAATGGACGTGCCTGCGCCCGGGTCGGTTGTATCGATGATGAGATAGCCCTGCGCGTTTCCGAGCGCCTGTGAAATTCCGACCGTAAAATTCAAATTTCCGATAAAAGGCGGCTCGACGGCGGTAACTTTCGGAATGATTCCGCCCGAACCGGCGCGTCCCGTTCCCGTAATTACGGGAATGCGCGGCGATTCCGTATAAAGCTTCGGACGGTCAAAAGGCGGCAGCTCGTTTGCTACGCGCGTGTCCGTCAGCGGGCGCTTCAGAAAAGCGACGAGGTCGGCTTTTTGCTGATTTGAAAGTCCGAGCGGGTCGATGTCGAGATTCGGCGCGTCGAAATCTCCGCCGCGGTCGTAAAAATCGACGACTTGTTCGAGCGTCGCAAACCTGCCGTTGTGCATATACGGCGCGTGAAGCTCGACGTTTCTCAGATTCGGGACTTTGAATCGCCCGTTGTCGTCGGAGATTCCGGTAATGCCGCCGCGTCCCAAATCTTCATTTGCGGGACGAACGCCGATATTGTGAAATCTTTGGTCGGTTAAAAGCGAGCCGACATGGCAGATTGTGCACGAATTCCTGAAAAGCTGCCGCCCGCGCGTTTCCTGCGCGGTGAGCGATTCGATTTGCGCCGACCATTTGTCGAGCGGCGTCTGGTCGGAAAACAGCGTGCGTTCGTGCGTGGCGATTGCCATCGCAATCCGCGCGGGCGTAACGTCCGCCGTGCCGAAAGCTTCTTCAAAAAGCTGCGGGTAAGTCCGACCATTTATCCAGCTCGATAGAGACTGCGGAACTTTTGTCGCCAGCGCGAGCGGTTTGGCGGCGGCGATTTGCGCGGCAACCTGCGTCCAGTTTCTGCCGCCGTGCGCCATTTCGCCGGACGAAAGCGGCGGACCTAAAACCTGACTTTCGAGCGCCGCAAATCCCGACAAAAGAACGGCGTTCGTAATCGGGTCGCGGAACGTGTCGGAAGCGCGCCCGTCCCAGAACAAGCCCTCGGTGGGATAGCCCGCGTTTATATACGTGGGCGCTTTTCGCGGCGTAACCTGCTCGCTGAGTCCGAAGCTGTTTGAAAATGAATACGAGCCGTCGGCATTATTCATCGGAACGCCGGGCGAGCCGAAAACGTCGTCCGCCGTGTTAAAAACATTATCAAAGCCCGGATTTGTCGAACGAACATTATTAACGACCGTTCGCGGGTCGGAGCCGCCCGTTGCCGGACGATGACACGTTCCGCAGGCGACCGTCTGTGTCGAAGACATCTGCTCATCCCAGAACAAAGCTTTTCCGAGCGCCGCTTTCGCCGCCGTAATCTCATTTCCGGTCGGCGCGGGCGTCGGAAGAAGAGGCGGGAAAAAAATATCAGGATTATCGGTTCCGACTGCGCGCAAGCCTGTGTCGGACGCGCTTAAAATGCTCGTCGCGCTGCCGTTTTCCGCGCGCACCCAGTAAAAATAATTTTGATTGGCAGCCGGCGCGTTCGTATCGAAAAAATAATTAGCCGGAGTCGTCCCGACATCAGTTGCCGAAGCGGAATTATTCGTCGTATTGCGGAAAATCCTATAAAGATTCGCGCCGCGCACAGTCTCCCACATCACACCGATTTTATCGGCGTAATTCCCGTCCGAAGCCTTCACGCCGTTCGGTGCGAAAAGCGCATCGCCGGTTGCGGCGGTTCGACCGCTCACCGTCGGCGTAACGCTCTGGTAGCCGTAAAATGTAACTGCGAATAAAATGAAAAGTAAACAGACAATTATTTTAGTGCGATGCATCTGCTAAAAAAAACTCCTCGCCAAACGCGCTTTTATATAAATTCGGATATTTTCTAATTTGATTTAAATTAACTCAGTAGGGATATGTTCCGCGACAAGCCATATAATATATCACTTAAAATTCGTTTAGACAAAATTCAGACACAAATATCAATGAACAGACATGAATATCGGCTGGCAGATGCTTTCAGACGGCGAACAGACAGGTTTAGACGACAAACAGACGGCTTTATCCATCGAACAGACGGTCTTAGACGACGAACAGATACAAATATCGGCGAAAAGATGCGATTATCCGCGAAAAGATAGCTTCGGACAAAGAAAAGATACGTTTATCCAGCGAAAAGATGCTCTTAGACGACGGCAAGATAGGTTCGGACGAAGAAAAGATGCATTTATCGGGGAAAAGATTGATTTATCCGAAGAAAAGAATACATTTATCAGCGAAAAGATATTCATATCCACAGAAAAGATACTATTAACCGGAGAAAAGATACAAATATTGCTCTAAAAATATGTTTTCAACCTCATCTCGCCTTACAAATCTTCAATTCACGCTTTAAATTCTCCGGCAAATTAACATTCATTTAACATACATTTCACTTGGCTTTAACTTCGCGCGCTTATCCTGCTTTTTGAAGTCAATTTTACAAAAGCAATACTGAAAAATTATCCGCGCGGTTTCAGATGGGCACTGGTCTATCAAGCCGCCCGATTTTATTTAGGAGAATTTATGCAATCCAATTCAAGATTTAAGACTTTCGCTTTAGCCGCTGGCTTAAGCCTTTTATTAACATTAAATTTATTTGCGCAGACCGACCGGGCGCGAATCGTCGGGGCTGTAACGGACGCGGCGGGCGCTGTTCTTCCGGGCGCGGCGGTTCTGGTGAAAAACGAAAAAACGGGCGAAGAGCGCACCGTTATTACAAACGGCGAAGGCGCGTATATCGTAACCGCGCTGAAAGCTTCTTACTACACGATTACTGTCAGCAAGACCACGTTTGCCGTCGCCGAAAGCAAAAACGTACAGCTCGTCGTCGGGCAGGAATTTAATTTCAACGTCAGCTTGCAGCCCGAAGGCGCGACCGCCGTTGTCAACGTCGTGAGCGAATCGGAAGCGGCGATTAACACGGCTTCGGCTTCGATGAGCGCAAATGTCAACGAGCGCGAAGTAAAAGGCTTGCCCGTCAACGGTCGCCAGCTTTCGCAGCTTTACCTGCAAGCGCCGGGCGCAATCAACAGCGGTTCGGGAACTTTCAGCGACATACGTTTTTCCGGTCGCGCCGTCCAGCAAAACGTGATTCGATACGACGGAGTTGAAGGAACGGCGATTATCGACGCTTCGCCCGGAAACTTGAACGGCGAGCTTCCTTCGCCCTTTCGCCTGCAATCAAGCCTTGAAAACGTGCAGGAATTTCGCGTCGATTCGTCCAACTTTCCCGCCGAATACGGAACGGGAACGGGCGGGCAAATCAACGTCGTTACGAAATCGGGCGGAAACAAATTTCACGGCTCGCTGTTTGAATATTTGCGCCGCGACTCGCTCGACGCCAGAAACTTTTTCGATAACATCCAGCCGGGAATTCCGAAAAGCTCTCTGAAATTAGACCAGTTCGGCGGCTCGCTTGGCGGAGCGATTATCAAGGACAAACTCTTTTTCTTTTTTTCATACGAAGGCTATCGCGTCCGAAGCGGTCTGAACTTCGTCGAAGCCGCGCCGAGTCTCGCGCTCGCGCAATCCGGCGCGCTCATTCCGGGAACTTCGACGCCGGTAAATCCCGCGATTCAGCCGTTTATCCGCGCGTTTCGCTCGGATGCGGCGGTCGTTCTGGCAGGCGCGACGACCGCGCCGGGTTTTGAAATTTTGCAGCTTCAGGACGAAGCAAAGACGAACGAAAACGCTTTTTCGCTGCGGCTCGATTATAAATATAATCAGGCAAACAGCTTTTACCTGCGCTTTTTCCGCGACCAGGGAACGGACGAAAGACCGGAAGGCATTTCCGGTCGGCGCGTTACAATCGAAGCCGTTCCGCAAAACGGCGTTCTCGGCTGGCAGTCGATTATCGGAACGAACAAAGTCAACGAATTTCGTCTCGGCTACAACGCCGCCAGAACGCGCATCAACGGTTTTGCGCCGACCGTCAGCGGCATCGACCTTTCCGCCGTAACGATTAATATTTCGGGCAGCGTCGCCAATTCCGGCATCGCCGGTCAGGGAAGTTCTTCCGGCATCTCGATTCCGGGCGGCTTGGTTCGCGCAAACTCGGCGACGAACGGGCGCGGACAGCCGTACACACCGTATTCGCTTTCGTTTATCGACAGCCTTAACTGGACGCGCGGGCGACACAATCTGAAATTCGGCGCGGAAGTTCGCCTGATTCGCCTTTACACAGACCGTCTCGGCGGCACGACTTACACGTTTTCAAATCTGAACGCGTTTCTGGCAAACACGCCCGCGTCGGTTCAATATCTCGGCGACGTTTCCGCCGCAAGCCCGTTTAATAACGGCTTTACGGGCGAGCGTCTGGCGGAGCAGGAATATTACATCGGCTACGCGCAGGACGAATGGAAAATCACACCGAGTTTAACTTTGAGCTACGGCTTGCGCTACGAGTATTACACGCCTCTGCGCGAAGCGAACAACGCGCAGGTTTTGTTCGATATTACGACCGGAGCTTTGCGCGATTCGAGCGAGGCGGCGTTCAAATCTTCAAAAACCAACTTCGGTCCGCGCGTCGCGCTGACGTGGTCGCCGAATGTTAATAAAGAAGGATTTTTCGCGGGCGGCAAAACCGTTCTGCGCGGCGGTTTCGGAATCTATTACGGACCGGGGCAAACCGAAGACCAGATTCAGCCGATTGAAAGCGACCGCATTTCCTCGACGATTACGAGCGGCTCTTTGCTCGCGTTTCCGGCAAATATTCCGGCGATTGTCAGCAATTTTATCAACACGCCGACCAACCGGCGCTACCAGCCGCGCGCTTATTCGAGCGATTACCGGATTCCCGAAACGGTTTATCAATACAGCTTTTCGTGGCAGCAGGAATTGCCGTATAAGATGGTTTCGACCATCGCTTATGTCGGAAGTCAGGGACGCAATTTGTTTCTGCGAAGCGTCGCCAACCGGATTTTGCCCGGCTCGACGACTATTTTGAACGGCGCGAATCTGCCCTCAGGCGTCGGCGTTATCAACCGCACAAACGCGGCGGGACAGGTCGTCGGATTTAACACCGTTCGCCAGTTCGATATTCTTTCCGGCACGACGCAGCAACAGCCGTTTGCCGAAATCGATTACAAAACTTCGGGCGGCGACGACAAATACAACGCGCTGCAAATATCTCTGTCGCGACGCTTTAACACGGGCTTGACGCTCAACGCGCAATACAGTTTCGCCAACAGCGAAGGCACGACCGCAGGCTCGAACGAGGCGAGAACATCGGCGCAGCTCGATAATTTTGAAGCCGACCGCGGCAGAAACAATTTCGACGTTCGCCACACGTTCAATCTTTCGGCGCTCTACGATTTGCCGGTTGGCAAAAACAGGAAATTTAATCTCGGCGGCATCGGAAACTTTCTTTTAGGCGGCTGGGAAGCCGGCGGAATTTTGAATGCGAGAAGCGGTCTGCCGCTCGAAGTTCTCGTCGTGCGTCCCGATACGGTCGCGGTTTGTCAGGCTGCTGCCGGATGTGCGGTCGGCACGACAAATGTTCCGCAGGGTTTTACCGCCAATCTCGGCACGAATCCGAGCACGGGCGTTCCGCTTCCCGTCGGATTCGCGGTCGTCGTCAACACGCCCGGCGGCGGAGCGTCGCGCAACATTCGCCGTCCGAATATCGTCGCCGGACAATCGTTTTATGTCGACAATGACCGGAATATTATCAATCCGGCGGCATTTTCGATTCCTTTGGCTGGAACTTACGGCGATTTGCCGCGCAACGCTCTCGACGGTCCGGTTTTTCGCCAGTTCGACCTTGTTTTAGGCAAAAAGTTCCGCATCAATGAGACGATGAACGTCGAGTTTCGCACCGAAGTTTTCAACGTCTTCAACATAACGAACTTCGCTAACCCGTCCGTTACGCTGAACAACGCGCTTCCGACCCTGAGCGTCGCAGGCGCGGCTTACACGCTTTCGAGCGGCTTGCAGCCCGGACAGGCATTCACGCAAACCAGCGCCGGCGCAACCTTCGGACAGCTTCGCTCGACCGTCGAAAGAACCGTCGGCTTGGGAACAAACCGCCAGATTCAGTTTGCTTTGAGATTCAATTTCTAAGGCAGGCGCATCACATAGGCAAAAGAAAAGGCGAGAAGATTAATTTCTTCTCGCCTTTTTGCCTTTGCGAAATATTCGGAGTTTACGGCTTGATAAATACTTATTTGCAAGTTTTATAGTCAACTCATCAGATTTTATTTGACACAAAAAAAAATTGCCTTCATAATTCACGCTGTCAGTTTGCAATTTATTGTTTGCGTCCCAATTTCAAGCAGTAGTTTAGCTTCCAAAGACCAAACAACTCTTTAAAATATAACATTCTAAGCGTTAAAGGTTTTGACCTTTAAGGAGGATTTTCCATGAAGAACAAATCTAATATTTATTTAATTTTCGGTTTGGTCGTTATCACGTCAATTATTACGGTGACGGCAACAATTCACAGTCAAACCGATAGACGAAACCAGAATACCGCTTCGTTCATCAAATTACAACAGATTGAAAACAATGACGCGCCGGTATTGGACTATGAAACCGAACTTCAAAAGCCGTTTAATCAGGAATCGGCGGACAAGAGCAGATATTTTAATTCTCTCGGTTCTCCCGACATGAGTAAGCAGATAACCGAACTGCCGCCGGGCGTGGAGCCTCTTCCGATAATCAGCCGTTGGTGGATTGGACTGCCGGCGCTGCCCGTCGCTCAGTCTTCTGCCGTCGTTGTCGGGGAAGTTACGGATACGGCGGCGCATTTCTCCGATAATAAAAGGGGAATTTATTCCGAGTTCGTGATAAGTGTTACGGAGATTTTTAAGGACGCGGACAATTCCATCAACTTAAAAAATAAAATATCAGCTAACCGTGTCGGAGGCTCCGTTCGATTCGCTTCCGGCAGAATTAATAAATACAGAATAGATAAACAGGGAATGCCGCAGAAAGGAGAGCGGTATTTTTTATTTTTAAATAAAATATCAGACGGCGACTATCTGATTTTAACCGGATACAAACTCTCAAACGGCAAAATTGCGCCGCTCGACGGAGAAAATAATAAAGATCCGAGAAGTGATTTGTCTTTTGCTCAATACAGAGATGCTGACGAGCAGCGCCTTCGACAGGATTTGCAAGCGGCTTTACAAACCGTTTTGGCGGAAGGAGGAGGGAAACAATGAAACATAAGCGCCTCCTGATTATCTTCCTGATTATCTTAGTCTGCTGCGTTTCCTCCTCAGTTATCCCGAAAACACAAAAAACAGTCCAGGCATACATATCCAAATGTGATTCGCCGCCGCAACAGGCGGTTAACGTATCATGGAGACAAGATGCTACCGTCCATGTTTTGATTGACCCGACTTTTAGCCCCGATAGAAAATCGATTATTACCGGTCAACTCGGAAAATGGGGCAATACCGGCGTGGCTAATGTCAGTTTTGTAGAGAAGACGCCCGCTACTGCCGGTCCCGGCGCACCGTACGGCGGTAATCCTCTTCTTTTTATCAGTAACGTCATCCCCGCGCATTATCCCGATGCTCAAGGTGAAACCCGCGGGTTTGCGTATAACGGATGCCGCGGCGACTCTTTTATAGACATTAATCCCGGAGTAACCAACTCAACAGCTTTCACGCAGGTTGTTTCGCACGAATTAGGTCACACTTTCGCTTTAGACGAGTGTGTTACGTGTGGGCAGAATAGATCAGCCATGACGCTTCCTTCTACTACCAATCTTAATGCGACAGGCGGTCACGATGGACCTACATCGTGTGATGTGGCGCAATTTCAGATTTGCCCGATTCCGCCAACCAGTGGTTGTCGTATGAGTATCTCTGAAGACAGCGTTAAAAACGGCGCAGAAAGACCGATAGACCCGAGCGATTGCGATTCGGAGCATCCGTGGAATCCTGATACCTGCCAGTGCGCGCCTTGGGTTCCTCCCGGTTCTCCGATTTTGATAGATATTTCAGGCAACGGCTTTAATCTGACAGATTTTGCCGGCGGAGTTCTCTTCGACCTTAACCGTGATGGGGTTAAGGAACGGATTTCATGGACTTCTACAAACTCCGACGACGCGTGGCTGGCACTTGACCGCAACGAAAACGGTTTGATTGACAGCGGCAAAGAACTGTTCGGCAACTTTACGCCGCAGCCTGTTCCACCGCAGGGCGAAGAGCGAAACGGTTTTCTCGCCTTAGCTAAATATGATAAGACGGCTAACGGCGGAAACGACGACGGCAAAATATCGCAGCAGGACACGATTTTCAGCAGCCTGAGATTGTGGCAGGACACTAATCACAACGGTGTGTCGGAATTGAGCGAGCTGCATACGCTCGATGAACTGGGATTGAGGAAAATGGAGCTTGATTACCATCAATCGAACAGAACTGATGAGTTCGGCAATCAGTTCAAGTACCGGGCGAAAGTTCGAGACGCGCAGGACGCTCAGCTCGGACGCTGGGCTTGGGATGTTTTTCTGATAACCGCTCCGTAAGTTTTTATCATGATTGCAAAAAGGGCGAGAAGAAATTAACCTTCTCGCCCTTTTCGCTATTCGTTATTTTACCGCCGTTGTTTGCTTCTCGCGCGGGTCATAGGGCGTCGCTTTGTATTTTTTCACGGCGTCCTGCGCGTTGCCGTAGTTGTCGCCGAGCGTTTCCGCTTTTGAATAGGCGTCGATGGCGCGGGTTCGGTCGCCTTTGGCGTCGTATGCGTTGCCGAGCTTGATGAATGCCCAGACGTAGAGCCATTGCGGGTGAGCCAAGCCCTGCGTTCCGAGGTCGCGAACGACGCGGAAGTTGTCGAGCGCCAAATCGTAGTTGCGCTGTTCGAGATAGAGCAAGCCGAGATGATAATAAATCCACGCGTTCGAGCGGTCTAATTTGAGCGCGGCTTGAAACTGCTGTTCGGCTTCGACGTATTTGCCTTCCTTAAACTGTTCGATGCCGCGTCGCGCGATTGAGGAAATCCGAAGGTCGTCGGAAATTCGCAGAATCTTAAAGTCCGGGTCAACGATAACCGCGAGCGGCTTGCCGTTCGATTCGATATTGAAATCCGCGCTCGTATCGTCGATGTTGACCGTTACGGTTTGCAGCTCGTTATCGCCTTCGGCGCGAAGCATCACGTCAACCGGAAGATTCAAATTGTCGTAATTCTGCTTGACCGTTCCGCGAGCGATAAATTTTCCGGCGCGCGTGCGGATAATCTGGTAATCGACCTGAAATTCCGGCACGCCGGTCGAATCGACCCAGCGCGCGAAGAAATAACGCATCGGTTTTCCGGCAATCTGATTTGTAAGCTGTTCGAAATCGTAAATCGAAGCGGTTTTGCCGCGATATTTGTCCAGAAACGTGCGCATCAACTGGTTAAATTTCTCCGCGCCGAGCGTGTCGCGCAAAAGGCGAAAAACGAACGCGCCCTTGTCATACATAATGTATTGATAAGCGGTCGATTGGTCGTCGAGCGTCGCGGGCGTTCTGGTCAAAGATGAAGTTTGTTCAAATGTCAGAGCTTTTTCCAGCAATTCACGGCGAAGATTATCGAGCGCCGCGCCCGTTGCCTGACTTTCGCGCAAAGAATACGCGCTGTATTCAGCCAAGCCCTGCGAAATCCACGCGTCGTCGAAAGATTTTAAGCCGACCGTCGAGCCCCACCATTGAAACGCGGCTTCGCGCTGGAGACGTTCCTGCGTGATTTCGCGCGACTGCTCGAACAGGCGGTTTGCCATAAAAATCATTCCCTGTGTCGAGTAAAAATCGAGGCTTTCATCGTCAATCTGAACGACAATCAAACGCTTGCCATTGTCCGCCGCGCCGTATTTCTGCGTGTAAAACTGGAGCGCTTTTCCGAGCGTTTCGCCGTATAAACCAATCAAAGTATCGTTGTTAAGTTCCGTGTAAAACTGGATTTCATAATCGGCAAAGCGCAGATTTCTGCTTGTATATCTGCCGTATGCAAAGTTTCCGACGAGTCCGGGTTTGGTTTTGACGAAACGATATTTTCCGCCGATTTGCGAAACGGGCGCGTCGCTGAACCCGACAAGCTGAAGACCTGCGGGAAGCGAAATACTGATGTCGGATGTCGATAAATCAGCCGCGTATTCGTGAAAGGGAAACCAGCGCGCCGCATACATCAAATAGCCGTTCTTTTCGCCGACATACGCAAGCTTTTTCGTCAGGAGCGGACCTCCCGAAGGCGTAACCAGCAATCCGCTGTATTTGAAGCGCAGTGTAACGGTCGTGCCTTTGACGACCGTTTCGCCCAAATCGATTTTCACGCTCGGACCCAAATCCGAAATGCCGACCTGGTCTTGAATAAATGTAACCTGATTTTGCGGCGTGGTCGAGGAAGTTGTCGTCTTGCCTTTCGTCGTTGTCGTCGTAATCGGCGTCGTCGCGCTTACGCGTGTGATAGTGTCGATTTTGAGCGAGCCGTTCAGCTCAAACGCTACGGTGCGCGTGTCTTCCAACGGGACGAAATCGACATCGACCGTCGCGCCCAATTTATTTTCATCCGGCACAAGCTGCACGTCCATCCGGTAATTCGTAACGTCAAACGCCGAACGCTGAACCTGCTGTGCCAAGCCAACGGAAGAAAACAGCAGAACAAATCCAAATATCTGAAATACGAGTTTATTAAAATGCTTCATTATCTTACAGGGAAACCTTAAAAGTTTTTTTAATTGTTGCGTCTTTTTTGATGTCGCAAAATTCTTTTTCGTTGGCTTGCGAAAAAAGGTTCAAAGTTCAAAGTTTAAGGTTCAAAGTCAAAGGCGCAAACTTTGAACCTTAAACTTTGAACTTTGAACTATTTCACGTATATCGGATTGGAAATTATCCACGGCGTTTTGTCGAAATTTCTGCCGAGCGAATCGAGATAAACTTCGACGCGATAAGTTCCGGCTTCGTTGGCGTCGAAATCCATTTCCGAATTTCCGCCGGCTTCCGCCGCTTTTACGCCGTTTCTGAAAATGACGAAATGCGCTGTTTGCGGCGCGCTCGCCTTTAATTTCACGCCCTGCGCCAGAGCTATTTCGTCGCCCTGAATTTTATTTTCCGCGCCGCTCGTTGCCGAAAAGGTAAATCCGGTCGTGTCGCTTAAAACATCGAAACCGACAAACGCGTGTCCTTTTTTCAGCGCGTCGAGCAGATTTTCGCGCGTCAGAGCTTTATCTTTTTCGAGCAGAACGTGTGTCCGGACAAGCCGAAAAATCGTCTCGTAGCGGTCGATTTTAAGATTGATGATTTTATTTCCCGCGTCGTCGCCAAGCAGGTGAAAACCGATATTCGAGTGCGCGTCGCTGCCCGAAAAGAGAGTCGATTTTTTTCGCGTCGTAATCTCGTCGAATTTTTGCAGATTCTCTGCCGGACGCTCGAAATAATCGGCAATCGTCAGCTCGTGATAAGCGGGAAACGACCAGATTAAATCGAACAGCGCGTAAAACCAATTAGCTTTTTTCGCGTTCGTGTGCAGGCTGAAAACCTCGATACCGTCAAAATTCGAGTCCCAACTTTTGAATTTTTCGGGATAAGTTATCAGAGCAAGCTTATTTTGCGCGTGATATTTTTCCAGAAACTGCGGCGTTTGGAGCTTCGCGTCCGACGCGCTTTCCGCGCTTCCCGGAAGGAGAAGAAATCTGTCGTCGCTTGAAGTGTTTGCCTCTTGCCCGCCGACAAACAGCGTGTTTCCGTAAACTCCGTTCAAAGTTAAAGCCGACGTGTCGTATTGTTCCGACGTGTGCTCGGTCATCAGGACAAAATCGAGATTGTTCGCGTTCGCGCCCGCGATAAGCTCGTCAAAATGCCCGCTGCTGTGCCCGCCGAGAAATGTGTGCGCGTGAATGATGCCTTTGTAATCTTTGAAATTCGAATCAGCAATTTCTTTTCTCTGTGAGTTTAAAGTGTTGATTTTGCCGGCGAGATTTCCGATTTGAAAGCGTCGATAGATGAACGGAATCTGGATAATCAGCAAAATGCCGAGCAGAACGAGGAGGATTTTTTTCCAGAGTTTCATAAAAAAGTTTGCAGATAGTTGCAGGAGTTACAGGAAGTTGCAGAAAGTTTCTTAACTGTCCGCAACTCTGCAACTTCCTCTAACTATCCGGAACTTAGTCTAAAAAATCGACCGAAATGACTTTCTCGGCAATCTGTCTGCCTAAATTCACAACCGTCTGATGTTCGGGATGAACGGTATAAAAATCCAAAGCCTCGCGGTCGGGATAAGTTGCGACTAAGCCGATGTCGAATGAGCGTTCGAGATGCAGAACGTCAAAACCGGCGTTAAAACTTAAAATATTCGGAATCAAATTCGGCAAATTTCTTAGTTTCGCAATGTGTTCCTCGCGCTGTTCGGCGCTCGTATCCGTTTTATATTTCCAGCAAACAATGTGCGTCAGCATATTTTTAAGACCAGATTTTTTCCATTTTCAGGGAGAAATTTTCGAGCAAAGGCTCGCCGCTTACGATTTTGGGATTTTCTAAAATCTCTGGCTCAAGATTAGGGCGATATACATAAATTTTTCGTTCCGACGGGTCAATCAGCCAGCCTAAAGACGCGCCGTTTTCAATGTATTCTTCCATTTTACTCCGCAGATTATTAAGCGAATCTGAAGGCGAGCGCAGCTCGACGACGAAATCGGGGCAAAGCGGCGGAAATTTTTCCTTCTCTTCAGCGGACAGTTTTTCCCATCGCACATTTTTTATCCAAGCCAAATCCGGCGAGCGTTTAGCGCCGTTCGGCAGCCTGAAAACCGTAGAAGAATCAAAAGCGACGCCGCTTTGAGCTGTTTCCACCCAATTAAAAAAATGTCCGATTAATGAAAAATTACGAATGCCAGTTTGTCCTCCGGTCGGCGGCATAATTATGAGTTCTCCTTCTTTGGTCAATTCGATTTCGACATCGGGATTGTGGCGACAGAAATTTTCAAATTCGTCATCGCTGATTTTTTCGAGAACGTCGCGGAAATCCAGAACCACAGGCAAAAAGGAATTGTCAATCAAAATGGTTTCGGCTTGCATAATATTATTCTCCTTCCTCACACCATTTTCGCGTAATTTCGTGGCGATACGCAAACATTTTTTCTAGTTTGGGCAAAATTACGAGCGGCGCGGCGATTGCTCCGAAAATCCACAGCGGCGGCTCGAATTCGATTTCGTCTTTTAAAAGCGCGCCTTCTTCGTGCGGTTTGATGATATGTTTATGCCGCCAGCTTTTGAAAGGTCCGGAAATTTGCACGTCTTCAAACATTTGCGGCGGCTCGTATTTTGTATGCTCGGCAATCCAGCGCGAAGGGAAAAGCCAGAAAATCTTTTGCTCGATTATTGCTTGCGAGCCGATTTTCGTTATGTCGGCTTTCCGGATAATTTTCGCGTTTTCCCACGGCGGAATCAAACGCTCGATAGCGTCGGGAAGCGTGTGAAAGGCGAAAACCTTTTCGGGTGAAGCGCGAATTATCGATTCTTTGACGAACTTCATTTGAAGAAAAGTTTCCCGCAAAGGCGCGAAGAACGCAAAGGCGAAGAGTTTTTATTTATTTAGATTTACTCACAAGCCTTTCGTAATTCGCTTTGGCGCTCTTTGCAAGCTGCGCTTCGCCGTATTTTTCAGCCATTTTATAAGCTTTTTCGTAATTTTCCTGCGCCGGTTTTAACTGCCCGTTTTTCTCGTAAGCTTCAGCCAGACTGTCGAGAGCGTTGGCGGAATACGGGTAATTTACCGAATTTTTTCTGAAAACTTCGATTGCTTCCGGCATCTGATTATTTCTCAAAAGTATATAACCGACCTGATTTAACGTCGTTTCGGGAATCAGGATTGTGTAGCCGAATCTTTCGGTCAGCTTTTTATAATGATTTTCCAAATCCGCAACCGCATTATCGGGAACCGTGCCGCGCGGCGGTTGCGGCGGATTCCAGCCCGCGAAAATCTTTCGCAATCCCGCGTAATAGGCGGGCAGAACGACCGAGCCGTGATTTTCGTCCGCGAATTGCCTGAACTCGTAATCTATGCCTTTCGGATTCGTCTTTTTGAGCAATTCTTCGAACGAATTAAAACCTTTGCTTAAATCCGGCTCGTCGCCGAGCGCGACAAACATCGTCTTCTTAAATTCCTTTTTTTGCTTGAACAGCTCTTCGGCGCGCTTGATGACGAAATTATTATCCCAGCCGAGAACGGGACTGGCGGCAATGTAGGCGTTAAACAAATCCGGGCGCGAGACGAACGAATAAACGGCGAGCAAACCGCCGAGAGAATGTCCGGCGAAGATTTTGTAAGGCTGCGTGCGGTAGTTTTTTTCGACCAGAGGCATCACTTCCGTTTCGATAAACTGCAAGAATTTATCCGCACCGCCGCTTTCGCCTCTGCCGTCGTTTACTTTCGTCGGCGTCATATCGCGCCCGCGGTTCGTGTTCTGGATGCCGACGACAATCATATCGGGAATCTGTCCGCCCCAGACCTGCTGTTCGATGATGCCAATCATCATCGCGTTTTGCGGCGGATGCGCGTCAAGCATATAAACGACCGGATATTTGTCGTTCCGTTCGGCGTAATTTAAAGGAACGCGCACAAGAATCGTTCTTTCTTCGCCGAGAATGGTCGAATTAATCGTGTATTTTGTGTGAACGACGCTCGCAACCAGAGGACTTTGACCGCTTGCGGCGAAAACAAAACAGAAAATAAAAACTACCGGCAACAACAATTTTTTATTCAGCATAAAAGCTCCCGCGAAATCTCTCAAAATTAACTTATTATTCTTTCGTGAATTATGTTATTTTGTTTCTACGCAGGCTCGGCGAATAAGTTATAAAATTTATGAAAAAACGGACGCTTCTCTACATTCCGCTGGTGATTTTGTTTATCATCGCGCTTACCGCTTTTGCCATGCATACCGCAATCGTTTCTGAAGGCTTAAGCCGGGTTTTTAACGTCGCCGATGTTCGCAGCCCGTTTATAACCAGAAATGAAGGAATCAGCGAGCTGCGTCCCGAAGGCAAAGAAGCCGGACTGAAGTTAGGCGACCTGGTTTTGGAAATTAACGGGCGCGAATACGGCAATACTCAGATGTTTTATGAAGAACTGGTAAAGACGCGAGCCGGCGAGCCGATAAATCTGACCATCGAGCGCCGCAATGACGCGGGCGAAACCACGCGCCAGCTTATAACCGTCAGCGCCGTGCGCAACGAGGTTTCACTCGGCGAGAGAATCTCGACCTTTTCCATCACGCTGATTTTTCACATTCTGCTCCCGCTTCTATGCATTCTTCTGGGTTTCTACGTCGCCTTCATTCGTCCGCGCGACGCGCAGGCGTGGATTTTGCTTTTTCTTCTTCTCGGAATCGGCGCAATCGGGATGGAAACCGGGCGCGACGGTAGTTTGATTAAGGTTTATCAAGAAACGACGATAAATTTTGTCGGGATAACGATGCTGCTTTTCGGCGTCTATTTTCCCGAAAGGCTCGAATTCGACCGGCGGCATCCGTATGTCAAATTAATTTTGCTTGTGCCGCTCACGTTTATGGCGACTGCCAATTTTTTCGAGCAAATCGGCAGGTTTCTCGGCTGGCGCTGGCTTTGGCAGCCGGTAGATAATTTCACAAGCCCGTTTGACAGCGCGTTTACAATTTTGACGATGATTGCGATGGGAATGTTTTTCGCGGCGCTGGCGACCAAGAGCGCGACGCTCGAAAACAGGGATTCGCGCCGCCGCCTGCGGATTTTATATGTCGGAACGACCATTGCGATGGTGCCCGCGCTCATCATCGTTTTGTATCGAATTATCAGCGGCAAAGAAGGCGGATTTTTTGAGCTCGTACCGTTCTGGTTCGCCCTTCTCGCGCTTTTCCTGCTGCTTCTTTTTCCGCTGACGATGGCTTACGTGATTGTCATCCAGCGCGCGATGGACGTGAGCGTCGTCGTCCGGCAGGGCTTGCAGTATGCGCTCGCCCGAAATGGAATCAAGGCTTTGCAGTTTATCTTTTTGATTGCGCTTATTTTCTGGGTTGTCTGGATTTCCAGAAACTATAAAGAAAATTTGGCGGCGCAAATCGGTTTTATCGCCGCCGGATTTGCGATGATTCCGCTGATTGATTTTGCCGCCAAACGTCTCAGAGTCTGGATTGACCGCAAATTTTTCCGCGAAGCTTACAATGCCGAGCAGATTCTCTCGGATTTGAGCGAGGAAGTCCGCACGATGGTCGAGACAAAACCTCTGCTCGAAACCGTTTCCGCCAAAATCAGCGAGTCTCTTCACGTTCCGCAGGTCATACTTCTCTTAAAAAACGGCAATTCGTTTCAGTCCGCCTACGCGCTCGGCTACGAAAACGCGCCGTCCGCATCTTTGGCTGAAAACGACATAACTATTGAAAAATTAAAGAAAAACGAAACGCTTCTGATTTATCAGGACGACGAAGATTCGTGGATTCACGAAGAAATTCAGCCGGAAGAACGAAGGAATCTGCGCGAGCTAAATTCGCAGCTTCTTCTGCCGGTCGGCGCGAAAGACGGGCTTTCGGGCGTGATTTCTTTAAGTCCGAAACTCTCGGAAGAGCCTTATTCGCCGAACGATTTGCGTCTTCTAAAATCGGTCGCCGCGCAGACCGGTTTAGCTTTGGAAAACTCGCGCCTGACCGAAGCGATTGCGAGCGAGGTCGGGCAGAGAGAGCGCATCAACCGCGAGCTTGAAATCGCCAGAGAAGTTCAGGAAAGGCTTTTCCCGCAGGATTTGCCGCGTATTAAAGGCTTGGATTATTACGGCGCGTGTCGTCCGGCGCTCGGCGTCGGCGGCGATTATTACGATTTTATCGAGCTGCCCGAAAACAAATTCGGCATCGCCATCGGCGATATTTCCGGCAAAGGCATCGGCGCATCGCTGATGATGGCAAGCCTTCAGGCGAGTTTGCGCGGGCAGGCGATTCATTTCAAAAGCGATTTGGCGGGCTTGATGAAACAAATAAATTCGCTCGTCTATGAAGCTTCGACTTCGAACCGCTACGCGACGTTTTTCTACGCGCAATACGAACCTGCGACGAGAAAACTGGTTTACGTCAACGCCGGACACAACCCGCCGTTTCTGATTCGGGCGAGCGGCGAAGTCGTAAAGCTCGAAGAAGGCGGCGCGGTCGTCGGAATGCTGCCGCCAATGCTGGTCAATTACAAGCAGGGCGAAATCGAGTTGGAAACGGGCGATTTGCTCGTCGGTTTTACCGACGGAATAAGCGAGGCGATGAATCCGCAGGAAGAAGAATGGAGCGAAGACGCGATGCTCGAAGAACTGAAAAAAATCACGGAAAAATCGGCGGAAGAAATCTTGCCGCACATCGTCGCCTGCGCCGATAAATTTGCCGACGGCGCGAAACAGCATGACGATATGACGATGATTATCGTCAAAGTGATTTGACGCGCTTTGCGAAAAAACTAAGAAGTAAGAGATTTAAAAAGCACTGCATTGTAAATTTCACGTCCAGGATTACCAATTATTTTACAGACTACTTTTGTAAAATAATTAAAAATGTAGAATGTAAAATGTGCAATTTTTATACTTTGAGGAGTTAAACGCAGTGAACAAGAACTTGCATAAAGAGATGTCGCCGGAAGCAAAACGCTGCCGGAAATTTTTTCTGCAATTTTTTCCGAAAGGCTTCGCGGACGCTAAATATTTCGATTGGGAACGCGGCTACAAGCAGGCGGCGCACGAGCAGTGGGACGAGACTTTAAACCAAGACGCTTTTCACTCTCTTTTGAAGAAAAAAGAATTTTCCGAGATTGCCGCACGCGCTATCCGAATCGAGTCGAGAACTAATCTTTTGTTTTCGTTTGAAAAAATGGCTCTGCGCGATGCTGTCAAAATCGATGACGGCGCGCGCTCATTTGCCGAAGGTCTTTATGAATTTCTGCACGGCGCGGGCAATCTTGAGCAAAAATTCGAGCGCTGGGTCGAAGTCGTCGAAAATCTGCCGCGAAAGCAGACGCGCGTTTTGACATGGACGAACGTAACGGTTTTCGGCTTTCTTGCACAGCCGGGAACGCATATTTTTCTCAAACCGAACACAACGCGCAGCGCCGCCCGCGAATACGGATTCAAATTCGAATACAAATCGCGTCCGTCGTGGGAAATTTACGCGCGTCTCATCGAATTTGCCGAAACAATACGGCGCGACCAGAGCGATTTGCGCCCGAAAGATATGATTGATTTACAGTCTTTTATCTGGGTTATCGGCTCGGAAGAATACAAACATTTATGAGCGAAACGGTAATTTACGAGATAAGCGCCGTCGTGCGGGCAAACCTGGTCGAAGCGTATGAAAAATATATGCGCGAGCGGCATATTCCGGATTTGCTGGCGACAAAATATTTTCACGCGGCGTATTTTACGCGCACGCTGGAAAATCGCTACAGGATTCAATATCATGCGCGGGATGAAGATGTTCTAAGAGAGTATCTGAAAACGGAAGCGGAACGCCTGCGCGCGGATTTTAACGCGCATTTTCCCGAAGGCATAGAGATTTCACGCGATGTCTGGATAGTTTTGCACTCGTGGCAGACGGATTAAATAAAAAATGAATAGTGAAAAATAACATTTCACTATTCATTTTTACTTTTACTAATAAATAAGACTACCTGTTAAAGTCCAGATGAACGTCTTCTTCGCAGAAATCAACATAAGCCGCTTCTGTCTCGACGCCGTCGGAATATACTGCCTTAAACCATTGTTTGCAGCTCTCGCTGTCGGTTTCCTTGTTCCAGACGAGAGTTGCCGTTTCGCCCGGAAGAATTCCTTTGCCGATGTCAAAATCCTTGTATTTTTTGTTAGGCTCGGCGACCAACAATCTTTTAATGGTGGTTTTCGTTTTGTTCGTTACCTTAAACGACCACTCGCTGTCCTGCGCATTGCTGACCGTGAAACTCATCAAAATGAACGCTATGGTGAGCAGACTCATTCTGAGAAATTTGCTTTGAAAGTTCATTAAATTGTTCTCCATTTTATCAAGATATTGCGGGCGGGGATTTTCCCTTGTTGGATTATACATATTACCTTCCGATTTACAAAATAAAAAGTGTATAAATTAAACTATATTCTTGACTTGCCCCGGCAAAAGCGCAAAAATGAGCAAATAACAGGTATTCGACAAGGGGGAAAATATGGCTACAAATACAGGCAAAGGATTTCGCAAAGGCTCGGTCAAAAATGAAACGCAGGTTCAAAATCCGGCTACGGGCGACTGGACAAAGCGCAGCCACGAAGACGGCAAGTTTATGGATGTCAAAGTGGACGGCAAACCGTTCAAAGGCGTGGCGAAAGAACCGGACGGTCGCCGCAAAAAGCCGTAGGAAATCTGCCTGAAAGATAAAATCTTCCCGATAATCAGCGCGTTTGAAACGGCTCGACCGTTATCGTGCGCTTTTTTTACGATAAATCTATGAAAAATAATCTGCAAAAAATATTTTCTCTCGCCGCGTTCTGCTTTATCTTCGGCTGCGCCGCATCGTGTTTTGCCCAAATCAAAACCGGCGGCTATAAATCGATTTCGGTAAACGATGCCGGAGTTAGAGCGGCGGCTGATTTTGCCGTTCAGGCGAAAAGCGATGAACAGGAAACGGATTTCTCGCTCGAATCAATCGAAACTGCCGAAACGCAGGTCGTCGCGGGAACGAATTATCGCCTTTGTATGCAGATTTATGTTCCGGGCGAGGAAGCGGAAACCGACGGCGTAACGGGCTTTATCAAAGCCGTCGTTTTCAGAAATCTCAAAAAAGAGTTTTCGCTCAAAAGCTGGGACGAAGTCGAAGAATGTTCTAAATAAAAGCAATTTCTGACAAAATCAGAGCAAATGAAGAACGGAGAGCAAAAGTTAAGTTTTGCTCTCCGTTCTTTTTTCTTACTTATCTAATTAGTGACGATTCCAGTTATTGACCGGATAATCGCCGTTTTGTCCGAATGTGAAGAACTGGACAGCACCGCTGACCGTATCACGCGAAACGTAGAAGCTTCCGCCCGGAGTCGCGCTCGGTCGCCATATTGCGACATCGGTTTTACCGTCGCCGTTATAATCGCCCTGCGTCACAAGGTCCGACGCCGACGCGCCGAATGTGATGTAGTTAATCGAGCTGTTGCTGCTCGCCAGATATATCCATTGATAATTTCCGGCGACTCCCCGGACAACGGCATAATCGGTTTTGCCGTCGCCATCGTAATCTCCCGGAACGATGACATCCGTTGGTGTTCCGAAAACGGTTAAGCTTGCCGAGCCGTCGTTGTTGCGACGCCAGAAAGCAGCCTGACCGCCGCCGTTGTTGCGCTGGATGACAAAATCATTCTTGCCGTCGCCGTCATAATCGCCCGGTGACGGGAAATCGCCGTTTTTCCCCCACGGAATAGTCGTAACGGTGGCGGGCGTCAGCGAGCCGCGATAATACCATGTGCTTGGGTCGTTTGCCATTGCTCCGGCGCGATAAACCGCCGTATCGGTTTTGTTGTCGCCGTCGTAATCGCCGATGACGGTCGGGTCGTCGCCGATTTGTCCGAATGTGTCGATTCGCGCTGTGTTCGTCAGACTTTGCAGAATGTAAAATGCCGCCTGTCCTGCCGGTGCCGAGCGCCAAACGGTAATATCATCCTTAAGGTCGCCGTCAAAATCTTCCAGCAAAAAGACATCGGTTGTTGCCAAGCCCCAGTCGAGCGCAACGGTCGGCGCGCCTGTTCCATTAGTGTTGTAAAACCAACGCATCTGTCCGCCGGGACCGCCGCCGACGTTTCTGACCACCGTATAATCGGACTTGCCGTCGCCGTTCACGTCATTCGCCGCATCCACAGGGACGACGGGGGCGGCGGTGAGAGTCAGATTGGAAGCGGTAATCGAACCCGTGTCGCCGCCGCCGCCGTCGCGAATCGTCAGCGTCCATGTTCCGTTTATCTGCGGTGTCGTCAGACCGGCAAACGGAGTCGTCAAGCTCGTTACTGGTGCCGGCGATGCTGCCACAGGTCCCGGCG
>JBARIW010000065.1:0-104012 GCA_049799955.1 Pyrinomonadaceae bacterium | reverse complement strand
AATATTCAAGAAAGCCCTTCGGCGGAGACTTCCAATTCCGTTGACAGCTATAAAGCTTAACTTATTTGATCATACGAAGAGTTTGAGAGAGAGAGATTGACTCCACATTCTCATCAGACTCAATTTTTCCGACCTCATCGGACTTAAAGCTGCCGGTAAAAATCTTGGCATTAATTCGAGCGCGGGGCTTTACCCCGTCAGGAACGTAATTCGCTTTCTTAACCTTAAATATAGCTGTCACGGTATCACCCTTTTTTACAGATGATGCTGTCGTTCCCGTTAATTCAACTTTCTCAAGATTGTCTAAAGAAATACCCATCGCTTAACCTCCCGCCTTTTCATCGTCGAGGAAGGCTACCGGCTTTCTTAATTTTAGACAGAGCCGGCAATCTTCCATAAACAGTATACCTCTAAACCCGGGTTATAAGAAAGCGATTTCAAACACATTGAAGAATTCCAAGTCCCGCCGGGCGCGGAATATCTCTTGTTATTTTCCTATTTACCTTACTGATGATTTAGTCTCCTAGCCGGATTTAGATTTTCCAGCCGCTTTTGGCTCTCCCGCTGTTCCGGATTTATTGATCGACGAACCTCGTTTTGTCGCTTCGGCTCCCTTTTTTGACGAAGAGCTTTTTCGCTTGCCGCCAGATTTTGTTCCCACGGATGTTGTCGGCGGCTGTAGCGCGGCAGCCGCCGCGACTGCGGTTGAAGCGGATATTCGCCCGCGTCCAAAACGCGGATCCCAAGCCGTTCCGACAGGCGGATTCTTGCGCGCGGAGTTGATAATTATATCGCGTATCTGCTGCGAGTTAAGCGACACTCCCCGGGCATTTGCTTCCGATAGGACCAACGCCACCGCGCCGGTCGCGGCAGGCGAAGCCATGCTGGTTCCGGATTTGCCGATTACCTTATTTTTTGTTCTCGAATGGGCTGCCAGAACTGCGTGTCCCGGCGCGGAAACTTCCGGTTTTTCCCGACCGTCTCGGGTCGGACCGGAGCTGGAAAAAAATGATAATGGCAAGCTGGTCTTGTGCGCATCATAAGACCCGACAACGATTGGGTGACGACCGCAGGAGATGGAACCAATAGTATGAGAATTATCGTTCGGAGGTTCAAAACTTGATTGACCGGAATCATCTCTTTCAATCCAGGCATGAAAACTGCCGTCATTGACCGTTATTCCATGCAGCCTGATAATCCAACGCCCGGTCGGTAAGCCTCTTTCAAGAAAAATCCCGATCATATTATCACCGTTATTGGGATCTGAAAGTCGATTGGCTGCCAACAGCACGATTTTGTTGTCGCTTTTTAGCGCTTTACTGTTCTCGCCCGGGTCAACTCTTAATAAGCTGTTACCGTTGGGGGCAATTATCTCGACCCCGAACCGGTCGCCGCCCGAGTACCATAACTCAAATTCATTGCTGGTCGAGTCCTGCGAAGGCAAATCCCACAACAGATCAAAAGTCCCGCCAGCCGGAACGTTGCCGGCGGCATGTATTCCGTCACTGAAAGAGTTTGACGCCGCTATACAAACGGCTCTATTCGACGCTTGAGTTAAAAGGGTGTCGATTCCCTGTTCCACCAAGGTCGAGCCGTCATGAGGTCCGCCATTTGTTCCCAGGCTGACATTGATGACGCAGGGGCGGGCGCCTGCCAAATCGAAAATAAACTTAAGCGCTTCGAGCAATTGCACCGAGTCGCCGAAAGACTTCCCGACCACCTCGGAGCTGCTCCACGGAATATCGCTACCGGCGACCTCGACGAAGATTATGTCCGCCTGAGGAGCGACGCCGGGAACGCCCGTTCCGAGACCGTTGCCGGCAGCGATATCCATTACGTGCGTTCCATGACTGCCCTTTTCAAAGATAGTGTCCGGGGGCGGACCATATCCGAGCGCCGCGTACGGGTCTTGCTGCAAAAGCGCCGTGTTAATATCAGCTCTGGTGTGAACCTTTCCATAACCGAAAGGACTGGTCGCGCTGGACGGACCTGTCTGATCCCAGATGGCGAGAAGGCGACTAGACCCATTCGAGTTGAGGAAGTTTTGGTGGGCAAAGTCGCATCCAAAATCAACGATACCGACGATGGCTTGGCTGCCCCCGTCGCCGAGGTTGCCGTTAGGCAATAAATCGCTCCGGCTCCCAATCTCCTCAATAGTCTTATTAAGATCGGCTTTGAGTCGCTGGGCAGGCTTTAAACTTATGACAAATGGCTGCTGCCGTACAAATTCAACGCGGCTTACGGGGATTCTTCCGGTTACTATAGTTATATCACCATTTTCATCGCCACCTATCTCCGCTCCAATAGTGACTTCGCTCAAGCCTTCCCACGCCGCTAGGTTCGTGACTTTGGCGATAACCGCAACTTCATCGGTGCCGGTTGAGGAAGTCGATAATTTGCGGACACCTTGTTTAACGTTGGCGATTATCCTTTGAAGTCTGGGATCAAGATCAGGTAAAACGTTTATCCCGACCGTCTCGATAGTCTCGAAAGACGCCTCCGGAACGCTTTGAACAAAGATTTCTCCAGCGCTTTGGCTTTCCGTCTGGCTGAAAGCGGCGCCGCACTGCAGACACACAGATCCGGCAGGAACCACAGAGCCGCAATTAGGACACATGATGTTGGACAAATTGGACATAAATGTAATATTTGGCATGATAAAAATACACTCCTTTAGAATTGCTCTCGTCAACAGACGGCGAGAGGGTCAATGGATTTGCTCCGCTATTTAAAGAATCCAATAAAAAAATCGATCAACTGTTGAATTCATGCTTAAAGAAATTACGGCTTTCGATTCAAATGCGCTTATTTATAAAAGGCGATGAATCGAAAAGGCAGGCACTTATCCGTTGCCGTCTCTAATTTCTTAAAAGTCTTTCGCAAACCTTTATGAGGTGATTACGGGGATTTTCACCCTCACAAATTTAACTGTCGTCGGTTGCTTTTACTTAAGCTTTTGATTAGAAAGGATGTTATTTTATTCTGATTTTTTTGTCAAGAAACACTTTAGGAACGTTTTCTGAATAAAAAATAAAGGCATTGCGCCACATGATCTTCGAAGAACTTTCGCCAAACCGGCGCATAAGGGCGGCTCGCCGCTCGATCAGATCAGTTATCTCTCGGGCACGATTCGATGCAGACGACCGAGAAATATCTCGGCGTCGAGTAGGATTTGACCGACTCTCCTTGTGACCATTTGGGACTTAGAATCAGCGGTTAAATATATAAAAATCAGTAATTTTGGGGATGGATAAGATAAGGCTCGTCTTAGAAAAAACGATTCTAGGGCAAATATGAAGGCTGAATTTTTAAAGACAGGTTATACAACTAAGGAACGTTATAATACCGTTATCGGGGCTGTGTAAAATCCAGTGGTTTTGCTCACCTTTAGTTTAATAGGCAAAAAGCTTGTATTGTGTGATTTCTTAGTTGTCCGTTAAAGGACCGTTTTTGGCACTCTCAAATCGAACCTCTAAAACTCTGCGAATCTTTAATAAAGCCATTCCCATAACTTATCCCAAAATCAAAGCGTCAATACTTGTGCCTCATTAGCTTTTGAGACATAATAGCCCTGCTTTTTGTGAACTTCTGTTTTTAGACTTGTTTGAGTTTTCCAATTTCAAAACTTGCTTTTATAAAATTAGCCTTTATGAAAATAGGATACGCCAGAGTTTCAACCGTCGAGCAAAATTTAGAACTGCAAACTGACGCTTTGGAAAAAGCCGGTTGCGAAAAAATATTTACTGATACGGCTAGCGGAGTGGTCGATTCACGTAAAGGTTTGATTGATGCCATTGAGTTTTGTCGAAAAGAGGATTTGCTCGTCGTCTGGAAATTGGATAGGTTAGGCAGAAGCCTTAAACATTTGATTGAAACAATAAATCTCCTGCACGAAAAGAAAGTAGGATTCGTATCTTTGCAGGAAAGCATCGACACAACAACTTCGGGCGGCAAACTTATTTTCCATGTTTTCGGCGCACTCGCGGAATTTGAAAGGGAACTTATCAGAGAAAGGACAAATGCCGGACTTGCTTCTGCCAGAGCGAGAGGCAGAATGGGCGGCAGACCGAAGGCGATGACCGACAGACAAATTCAAATGGCAAAAACAATGCTTCAAGATCCAAACACATCGGTTAAAGAAGTGTGCGAAACACTCAATGTTTCAAAATCAACGCTTTATCGTTGTTTAAAATAGTGCGCCTTAATTGTTGAAAATAGATTTGAATTCTGGATTTATATTTCAAAGGTCAAAATAAAAGGGATTAATAATATGTTTTTTGCAAAGCTTGGTTTATTGAGTTTATTGCTACGGTAGTAATAATAAGAATAGCGTTAGTCATTTAAAGATTCCTACAAAAAATTACAAATTCTTATAATAAAACATGTTCACAAAGTTCTCGACTTTTTTTAGCAAGGGATTCAATTTCATCATAATGTTGATGTATGCAATGTGCTATTAATAAACTAAATGCATTCATAAGAATCCAAACAAAGGCTTTATTTTCAGGGTTAACAGACCAATCTGAAATCATTTCATAGTTGTCATGTAAGAGAATACCTGAAGGAGGCTGTGGTTGATCAAAGGGAACACCACTTGCCAAAATGGAGGCAGGGGTTAATGGATCCGTTTCCTTTTCTTGATATTTTATTGACAGATTTTCTACAAATGTTTTATTCATCACTAATTGAAGGGTAAAACCTTCTTCTTTATTTCCACCATATTCGTCTATAACAGCCCCGATTCTCTGTTTATTCGCTAAAAAAATAATCGAAAAGGCAAAAGCTATTCTCAACAGAATATTATCTTCCCCAGAACAAAATATTTGAATAATTAATGGGTTCTGCAAACCCAAACCTATTGTCCACATTTTTTCATCATTCTGTTCATGACGATAATGAAGGTGGTCTATTTCCTTAACAAAACGTTCAATTAAAATTTCTAAATCTTCTAATTCAAGAATCTCAGTTGTTGCTTGTTCAATACTTATTGCTAGAGCATTAAATAAATTCGTTGAAGGGTTATTTTTAATTGCTTCTACAATAATGCTTAAACCAAGATTGAAAAATTCTTTTTTTGAAGAATCATCCATTTTCTTACAGTAGGTAACAAAATCGTATATAAAACTATTTAACGATATTTCAGATTGTTCACTGTAAAGTCTAAGTGCTTGAAGATATATATCTCTTAGTTTATTTTGCTCCTCTTCAAGCGTCATTTCTTTTAGAAGACCCTCTAAACGATAAGGAAGATTTCCGTCATATGCAGCTTCAACACCTTCATATACACATCGAATAGCCGCGTCCGGCTGATTTAAAGAATTCCAAATTTTTGCGGCTTTATTGAAACTGTAAGCTGCATCATTGAGCATATGCGCCTTTTTATAATGTTTTCCAGACGCTTCATAATATTCAGCTGCTTCATTCTGACTTTCCTCAAATGTTATAAGTGAGCGAGCAAGAAAATATTCTGTATCTGCAAGTCTCAATTGGTCACCGAATTTTTCATGAATTTCTAACGCAGCTTTTCCAAATTCTATCGCTTCTTTATGTAATTCTTTTTCAAAATTAAGTCTAGCAAGATGCTCAAGTGCATACCCTTCATGTTTAGGAAAATTATGATCTCTTGATTTATTTAATACTTCGATATAGGAAGCCTCTGCTTTATCATATAAATCTTGATCTCTAAAGGCATTGCCTAAATTACCTATGTTCATGAGTTCTAGATCCATACTGCCGAGGTCTTGGCAAACAGCAATACATTCTTCTGAAGTTTTTTGGGCTGCGACCGGATCTTTTAGGTACCTTTGTGCGCCTGCTAATAAATTCAACCCAGCAGCTTTTAGTCTAGGAAGTTTTTTTCTCTCTGCTGCTTCAATTAATTGATTTGCATAATCTCTTTGTTGTTCATGATCACCAAGCCTACCTATGCATCCAGCCAGATTTAATAGGCTAAAATAGATTCCTCGTTCATCCTTTAATTTGGTTGATAGGTCTAAGGCTCTTTTTGCTGCGGAAGCTCCTTCTTTATAGAGTGAATTACGCATGTATGCGAAGGACAGATTGACTTGTAAAAAAATTTCCTTCCTTTCATCTAATTTTTTCTCACCTTGACTATATTTCTCTAATGTTTGAGTTAGGGTTTTGATTGTCTCCTCAACTTGTCCGTCTTCTATTAGAAGTGTCGCTAGCTCAATTTCAGCTGCCTCTAACAAATCCTTCTCCCCTAAATCTTCGTAGAGCTGTATCGCTAAATTAATCTGCTCTTTCGCTTGGGGATATAAACCTGATTCTGTGAAATTTTCTGCTAATAAATGTCTAGCACGAGCCTCAGTGCTTTTATCATTATCCTGTTTTGCCGATTCGATTTGTTTATGTAATAAAACTTCAGCAAGCCACCAATCTCCTCTTAAAAATGCACCTGTTGCCCCCTCCCAAAGAAAATCTCTTACTCTAGGATCCTCTGCTGTTAAAAAATGATATGATGCGGAAACCATCCATTCTTTTTGGGCTGCGTATTCTCCTAATTTTTTATGATAGTGGTGAAGTAAATCAGCGTCCTCTACTGTTGTCCGAACAAATTCTTCAAAAAGTGGATGGAAAAATTGATACGACCGCTCAATTTGATTTATAAGTGGTGCGGCAGTATCAAGAATATTCTTTGTGTCCATCATTGAAGCTGACAATTTCTCATCTGCGTTTAAAAGTTCGTGAAGATCCGGGATACCTAAAGATGTTATAGCCAAAGAAATAAAACTAAGCAATTCTCTCTGCTGAATGGTAAGCCGAGACCACAAAGCCTTATGAAATTCATCTAACCCCTTAGGCAAAGGTGATAGCTGATATTTTGTAAAATAATAAAGATACAAAGGATTTCCTTGTGAGGCAGTCAACAAGTTTTGAAACTCGCCTGGAGGTAGTTCTATGCCGTGATGTTTTAGATACTGTTCAGTTTCATCACGTTCAAAAGGCTTTATCTGAAATCTTTCAATTCCTTGGAATATGTTATCTTGAATTATTCGAGTCGCGAACACTACCTTACAACCAAAAAAATCTAGACCTAAAATTGCTTGAGTAACTGTTGTGTTTTGGTCAGCATCATCAATAAAAATAACAGCATTACTATTTGCTAACTGCTCTTGAAGTGCTGTTTTTGCTATATCTTCTGAAGGTAGGTTGGCTGGATATTGATTTCGCCTGACCATTAGATGACTGACTAAATGAGAAAATACTTGTTGAGAAGTTTTATTTCTTAGGGATATGTAAATGGCATTTAAATTTTCGCCAATTTTCCCAAGTATAGATGTCTTTCCTGTCCCGGGATCACCATAAATTACTAATCGGTTTTCATTTTCTATGATATTTAAAAGTTCATTTTCAAGTTTTCCTCGATTTATTACGCCTCGACGTGCTAGCTCTTCAATTACTGATTTGAGATATGAAGGTGGTTGTTTTGGTGGAACGTCAAATTTTTGAGTTGGAATTGTATCTAAGCCAAAGCGTTCTGTTAACAATACCATTACGTCATTTTTTACAAGTTCAGCCAATTGTTCTGCCGAACTAAATGGCTTATAACTTACTGTATTATCATCACGTATTTTTTGAAGTAGTTTTTGTAATTCTGGCTGGCGTGAATTTGATTCTTTAATGTAAATGAGCCGAGGTTTCCCCGCACTTAAGTTATATTCATCCTCAATACCGGAAATATCCATGTCTGGTGCTACCCAACCATATGACTCCCCAAAAATCCCAATATATATATGACTTTGTTCTAAATAAGATCGGTATAACTCACGAGGAGGATGTGGTCTTGCTCCCTCCTCAAACATAACTGGATAAAGTCTTAGATCTTCTATTGCACTTTTAATACTTTCTCGCTCGTCTGAAAGTTCAATTAATGTAGAACTAATGAAAATTCTTAGTCTCTGATCAGGGGTTATGATTTGAGGTAAACTGTTCTCAGTCATAATTTATTTATCAAGCAAACTTTGTACTGCTAATTCATGTTGTGAGTAGCTTAAATCATCATCTGGGACATCTTTGTCTAAAACATATCTCAGAAGGGTAAATGAATCAGCATAAATCTGTTCTTTTATTTTTGTAATATCAATTATATCTTCCGAAAAAGTAGGTGAAGATAGAGTTTCATAGTTATCAATTAAAAAAATCAGCACCTTAGTTTCAAGTTCCTTCAGTTGCTGCTCCGTTGATTCAGTATTAACTTTAAATAATTCAGGTTCCGCTTGTTTTAAGACGAGATTACACCCTGCTTGTAGTATTTGCCATTCGCGAAATCCTTCTTCTATTAAGGATTGTTTGATTTGATTGAAGGTTTTATTAAGCGTTAATCGTTCAATGGTAACCGGAAAAAAACGTCTTAACTGATTCATCCTTCTTACAAATATTTCAGTTGCACTATATCTCATTTCGGACGGAATTTCTCTATGAAATTCGGGCATTTGGGATGAGTTGCGGTTTTTTACTACTGAATACTCAATGAATGAATCTGTTATTTCGTTTTCAGTAAAAAAGTTTACTTCTCGCTTTTGTATGGCAAGTTCCCGCATTGGCTGACCATTTACGGTCTGAGGGACTAAAACAAAAGGAGATAATAAAGTTCTTGACCTAAACCATTTTAATCCCTCACTTGGATTTGGAAATTCTTTCGGATGAACAAGGACAAAAATTCTTGCCTCGAATTCCTCTCGAAATCTTTCTGGAATGCTTTGCTCAAGAAGATGATTCATATCTTGAGAAGTACACATCAAAAAGCCACCATTGTTTAGTTCTATGAAACTGATGCGAATAGCATCACCACTGCCCCAACTTTTAAAGTGCAAAAAACATTCTCGTGCAACATCTTCATTCTCAAAAAGCATTACTAGCAGGGGAACATCAATAAGAAGTCCATATTCAGGAATGTCTCCATAACCCAAAGCAAGAAATCCATCATTAAGTAGATTTATAAAATCAAAATCACCCGGGACTATTAAAATAGGTTTACATCCATAATCAAAGCCGAAAGTCATTAAAAACCTCTTGTAACGCTAAAAATAACCAATTTAAAAACAACCCAGAAAATTCTTTGAAATCACAAATCTTTTACTAGCATAGATTATTTTATTGATCTAATATTAATTTATCCCAGTTTACAATCTCTTTTTGATTGCTATTTAGAGAAGCTATATTAATCATTTTATAAATTGCTACTCGAATATACTCCTGTATCCTATATATAAATTGATCGAACTTATATTTTTCGCCAAAACCAATATCCTCTCTACTCTCAATCCTTTTAATAAATTTATCTAAGTCACTACTCCCGTGAACGATTTTGCTTCTTAAATCATAGGCGAATGACATATCATCAAAAATTTGTTTTTTTGTATGGGAATCATTTCCTAAAAAAATAGCTGCGTGAAATTTTAGACGATATTTTAGTTCGCCTTGTCCACCAGATTTAGGTAGGAAAAGTGCTTCTGCTGCAATCAATAAATCAATAATGCGATCTTCCCGGTCGTATCGCTCATGGGCATAACTGTATCTTTTAGTGGCTACAGCGATAAATGTATGCTTGTTTACACCATATTTCTGAAAAGTTTCCCAGAACTTAATGAATACTTTATGAAAATCTTTCTCCAACTCTAATGAAAATTGGGTGGCTGGAAAATATTTTATTGAATATTGGCGAATGTCATGAAAAAGCCAAGGCTTTGTCCGGTGAGTAATTTGATAAGGATAAACATTTGAGGCACCAAGTAACCTCAGACAAGTTAATACTTGCTCTATGGTTTTATTAGCTTTATTACGACAGGCTTCATTCTTATCCGATTCCTCTAAGTTTGGTTTAACATCATCCCCAATGATTTTCGGCAATGTGTATTCTGTTCTAATTGCCCAAAGTAACTGGTCAAAATATGGTCTGTTATTTGACGCCATATCACTTTTTAACGGGATAGTAAGATCGTTTTTATTAACTTGGCAAATTTCAAGTTTGTCGCTGAGTTTGAAAGGTGATTTAAAAACCGGACCGGAAAGAGGAACAATTACTTCATAACTAAAGTTTTTATCATATAGATTGCTTTCAAAAGCATTATACTCGCGCTCAAAATATTCTTCATTAAATTTAATAGTATTTTTGTAGATTGTAAGATGAGGTAATCTCATCATTAACTCTTCCAGTTTTGGAGAACGGCTTCTTCGCGAATTAATTCCGACCAGGACATCAAACTGAGAAGTAATAATTGAGTCGCCCTTTAATACTTTAAGACACTTTTTATATTCAGGTAATTGTTTCAATTTATCGTGCGAATAAATAAATGGAAATTCTGGGGCATCAAACCAATCATCTGACGGAAATTTGTTTCCTAAATCATTGCCAACTAAATCAATTGCAGCGACGACATAAGATTTAATAGATTTATATAATTTAGGGTTTTTATAAGTCATTCCTTCTAAATACGATGCTTAGTTGGCTTGGGTTAAAATATCAATATAATTTTACCATTGAATACGGAAATTAAATTTGTAATTCCAAATTAAATATTTAGTGTCCTACAGGATTTATAATCTACAATATTAAGTCTACTTTAGGATTACAATAATGCAGTTCTTTATTTGTGGTGTTAATATTTAACTCCAATATCATAAGCTCACTTAGTAAATTTATTTATCAAGAATTTAAGTCTGTAAGTCATTACAATTAGGAATTGCAATGTAAATTTATTGTTGGTTTTATTATAGTTTCTATATATAAAATTAGTTGTTAAGACATATATATTGTAAAATGCTGCAAGTAGATACTTTATAGCTTCTAGTGTAAGTATTGTGAGTTTTATTGTAGTTTCTGTATTTGGGCACTACATTAGTATCTTCACTGAAGATTTGAAATAAAAACGGTTGGCATCACTCAGAATCTTATCTGAAGAAAGCCAACCGTTTTCTGTAAATATAAGAAATAAAGTTACATAATTTATGTGGAAAGATATGATTGCCTCAAATGGCAAGATATGATTCCCACTTTCGGCGAGATATAATTACCTTGCAGGAGCACACCATTGATGAAGCCTTAAAAGATTTAAGAAATATTCTTGAACTGCAATGAATCAAAATTTCAAAAGAAGAAAGGGTTCTCTGATTCAGAGAACCCTTTCCTAATTGTATATTTGGAGACAAAATTTCAGTCTGAAACTTTATTAGCACAGTCTGAAACTTTATTAGCCTAAGACAAATATTGTAGTGCGCTAATAAAGTTGGGAACTGAACCGCTCGTAAGTTGTTGATTCTGCGTAGCAGTTTTTTTGTGCTTTTTGGTTAAAGTTGGGAACTATGTTTAACATTGTATAAAATACCACCAATTTTTATGCTAATAAAGTCGGGAACTGGTGTCAACAAGTTTTGACATTTTAGAGAAACTTGTGAGATGTGACTTCAAAAATCGAAAACGCTTCATTACAGTAATATTTTTTACAAGTCAGGGTTTTAGGTGATGTTGGCACACGCTCCCACAGAAGATTATGTTTTATAATTGGTTCATGTGATAAATAATTAAAGGACATAACAAGTTTTAAGAAACGATTAATCCAGTGTCTGTTTATACTATTCAATTTTTATTTGTCTGATGTTATTAGTTCATAGACAATACAAATATTTTTACCTTAAATAATTAGAACTGAATTGTCGTGGCGAGCAAAGTGAAATGGTTTCTCATATATTTTCCGTTACATCTTTAGAAGAAGGAAGAATCTCGCTATTAGAAGATAATGGAGATATATTTGTAACAAAAAGAACTACATCGAAAGAACTGTGTAATTTAACAAGAGTAAAACGATGGCTCGTAAAGAACGACACTTTTACAGGCGCAAACACAAAGTTTAAATTCCGGATCAGCGTTCCAAGAGTAATTAAATGGATAGCTGATGATAATACATTAGTTATGGAATACTGTAAGGGAGTTAATCTTGAAATCGAAATAATGAGGCAGCATAAGCGCCGGAGATTTTATATCAATATGTTGGCAGATATTCTTAATTGGATAAAGTCCAAATCGTTTTACTGGCGAGACTTCGCTCCGAGAAATATCATCTTTGACAGCAAAAGCCGTACGATTTTTCTAGTCGATTTTGAATCCCCACTGGTGATCGGCAGAAAGATGATGACTGAAAAAAAATATAACCTATTTGTCCAAAATAAAATTATGCTTGAATTGGCTACGATTTTATTTCACGAAGAACAAAATTATCTTTGCCCGAATGTGTGGAAATACTATGAACGCAAAACGATACCGGTAAAAGAAATTCTCGGAAAACGAAGAAGAGCTTATATTTTGCTTAAACATCCTGGTATTTCTGCTATTAAACACCGTAATCTTGTCGAGATTGAAGAAAAAATTATATCAATTGCGTCGCCATTCATTTATAAAAATACTATTTTCTATCCTTTAATTTCATTATCAAAGATAGATTCAGTCGAGCATTATATTAGCGTATTGACCCAAATAGAAAGTAAAGAAAAATCATTATGGTCCGACTTAATAGAAAATGCCTTAAACAGTTAAAAGAATATGAAAAAAATCATTTTGATTGGCGGCGCACCAGCTATCGGAAAAACTACGGTTGCAAAAACACTTTCGAAGCGGCTAAAAATCCCTTATTTGTCCACTGATATGATTAGGTCTGAGATGCGAAAAAATGAAAACCAACAAAACTTTCCAGGACTTTTTATATTTGATGCAAAAAATATAGGAAGCCCTGCTGATGTTTTTAATAAAATCCCCCTAAAACAATTGATCAGTGCCGTGGACAGGGAAAGCGAAGACGTTTGGCTTGGCATAACCAGAATTATTAACGATAAAAAAGACAATGAATGTCTGATTATTGAGGGGGTTGCAGTTTTACCTAAACAGGCTGCAAGTTTAGAAAATGTAAATCATAATGTTAAAGCTTTGATTCTGGTTAACGAGAATTACGATTTGATAAAAGATACAATTTACACTCGTGGATTAGGCGGTCCGCCCAGTATGTTTTCTGAGGAGCAAAAGCAGATGCAAATAGAATGGGTTAAATCTTCTAATGAACGTTACAAGAAAGAAGCGATTACACACGGAGTAAAAGTCATTGATTTAGCGAATTCTTATTTCATCGAGGAGATTATTGAATCGGTTTTTTAAGCAGATGTTACATCCGGAAAAAGAATTAAGGATATGAAAGTAATTATTTTAATAATTCATTCATTTAATATTAGTGGCGTGTTAACCCAAAGCCTCATTCTGTCTCGGTATCTTAAGAGCATTGGCTATGACGTATTGATTATTGGGAAAAAGGGAAAATATGGAGAAACAATATTTAGAAAACACGGCTTCAAAACATTCCGCTTGAGTAGTAAACTAATTGACCATATTCAGAATTCTAATTTTTACAGCAGTTTGGATTCGAATGTAAAAATGATTATTTGTGAGTCGATCTTTTCTTACAGTACATTTATCAAAATTTTTCCGTTTTTCCCGAAATCAACGACTTTACTTAGAGTTCACGAAGAAATAAATGAAGGGCTTTTGAAAAGAAATCTTTGGCAATCTGAGTCTGATGTAAATATCCGTCAAATATTTAATCAATTTCAATTGATTTTGTTTCCCAGCACTCATACAGCTAATTTCTATTCAAAAGAAATTGGAAAGAATAAATTTTATGTCGTGCCTATTACAATTAATGAAGACATGCCAATTAAAGAGTATAAACGAGATAAAATTTTCAGGATTTTACAGCTCGGAACAGTTTATGAAAGAAAAAACCCGATTCTCACATTAATTGCTTTCGAGATATTTCTGACTGATTATAGTCCTAATTCTGCACAACTTCTTTTTGTAGGCGCGAGAGGTGCTAACCCTAGAGAAAGAGCTTATATAAATGAACTGAAAAGCGAGATAGTAAAGAGAAAATTGGATAATAAGGTTAGGATAATAAAAACAAATATTTCTCCTGAAAAGTATATTTCACGAGCGTCTTTAGTAACTCTTCATTCCGTTTCCGAATGCACTCCAACCGTGTTTCTGGAAGCAAATTATTTGGGGATAAAAGTCGCTTCTGCGAATGTTGGAGGAATAAGTGAAATTGTTAAGCATGGTATCAATGGCTACCTATTTGAATTTGGTGACTGTAAAGCTCAAGCCGAGATATTTGGAAAAGCATATCTTGCATTTTTGCATAAAGAATCTAAATCAAGTCATTTATCTACTTATTATTTAGACAATTTTTCAAATAGTCACTTTTTCAATCGAATAAAAGAAATATTTGAGGAAATCTAAAATGAAAGACATTGATCAAATAATCGAAATTCAGACTGAATCGCTAAAGCTTCGGTATCTTAACGCGATAGATACACTTAGTAATGACGACATTTCAAATATACCTGTAGAAGAAATAACTAGTCTTGCTGCCAAGTTGAAAAGAAAAAAATTGACTCAGCTCGGTTTGGCGAATCAAATTGCCGCCGAGGCGGAGGAGTATTACACTGAACAACTGAAACAACAACAACCGCATTTATACAAAAATTACATTCTTCAAAAAAATCAAACGGATAAAGCGCAGAAAAAAGCATTCTTTTCAAAGTTATACCTAATCTTTCCCGACACTGATTTGAAAAATGAATATATCGAAAATAAATTAAAGTTCGATCTGAATAGAGATAAAAGCTACCTTATCCAAGCGTGTCACGATATTGCCTATCGTCGAACGCAAGAAGAAGTAGAAAATTTTAGAAAAATGTTTGAACGATATGCTGTGAATGCCGATCATTTTGAAAAATATTTGAATGCAGTAATGTTTTTAAAGGAGCTCGCTATATCAATACTGTTTCAAAAGGAGCTTTTCCAAATAATTGCGAAAGGCTTTAGCGTCGAGAAAATACGGCTGATTTTCTATAAGTGTTTAAGATTGACTCATGAAGGTGGAGTCGTCGGGTTTTGTGATTCACTAGAAGATCATTTCGGTCTCGATAAGAATGGTAACAAACTCAAATTTTTGGGCGAGGCAGATCTTCATCAGTTGGATGTGATTAAAAATATTATTCAAAATCTTTCTGAGCTTGGAGTAGTATCACAAAATATTTTAATCGTTTCTGATTTCGACCTCTTAAAATTCAAAGGATATAAAATACCAAGAACCAAGATTGAGAGATATGTCGAGAATATCGAAAAATATATTGATAATAAAGATATAAATACATATCTCGACACACAGTATTTTCGCGCAGAGTCATTCGAGACTAAATTTACCGAAATATGTGAATCCATCCGCAAAGGTAATGATGATTATATTAAAAACAAGGAATTTCTCCGCATCGAGGAAGATTATTACGTTCATTTTTCCAAGACAATGAAAAACTGGACATATAACCTGAATCATCACTATTCGGTTAACTCGGTCGCAAGAAATATTGCCGAAGGTATTTACTTATCTGACACCCCTTCAGTCATATTTATTTTTGAAGAAAGCCTTGTAAATGGAAAAAGATTTAACCTTGCGGTGAAAAACCAAATTCCTTTTTTAGGATTAAAGAAAATGAAAGCAAAGGTTAAAATGGATTGAACAATTTCTTTTTGATAAAGATTAAAAAATATGAAAAAGCAAACAAAAGGAATCGTTAAGTCTGTTTCAGTCGAAAGATTCTACTTTGATAAGGAAGAATTGAATGAAATAGAAAGGCAGTATGCAATTGAAATGCACTATATGCGATATCATTTTGCAAGACAGCATATCAAAGGGGTTGTCCTGGACATAGCGTGCGGCTGTGGATACGGCACCTATATGTTAACTCAAAAAACCCCTGACGTAAGCAATGTCATAGGAGTAGATATTTATCAGGAGGCAATAGATTATGCAAACGAACATTATAAAAACGACCGAAATGAGTTCATCTGTTCCTCAATCGAGGATTTTTACACTGATAAGCAAATCAATTTCGCAGTAAGCATAGAAACAATAGAGCATTTAGAACATCCAGATCAATTAGTCAATTTGTTTAAGTCGCTTCGAATTGATGAAGCACTAATTACCTATCCGACAAGAAAGACTACTCACTACAATCCCTATCACAAGCATGACTTTACTTTTCAGGCTATCGAGAAATTATTCTCGCCGGACTACACGATTTACGATCACTACCAATATCATAGAGAGTTTATATACATTTTTCTGAAAAGGAATACCTGATAACAAATTCAGCAACGACTTCATATCGCTTCGTGCGAAACATCAAAAGTGAATGTCGAACAAAATGAACGATGCAAAGCTGTGCCTGCGTCTCTTAGAAGATTGCTTTAATCGCTTCGGAAAAACCTTTGAGTCCGGATTATGACACTTTAACAATACAAGCATTAGGTAAATATTCAAAATATTGGTTCTCTTGGATTAGTTACTAGAATTAAAGGAATAAAAACAGGAAGAATTTATCACCAAGTTGGTAATTAAACTGCTCGTAAGTTGTTGATTCTACGCAGTGGTTTTTTTTGTCTTTTTATTAAAGATGGGAACTGTGTTTAACATTGTATAAAATACTACCAATTTTTATGCTAATAAACTTGGGAACTGCTGCCAATAAGTTTTAACAAGAATATTAAGCTACTTACTACAAATTACACACTTTGGAGGAGAAATCTTTATTGCGCTTAAATAATCGCAATATAATTGCCTTTCACGGGCTACATATTCCGGATCATCTTTAGGTCTTTCCGTTTTTATTTCGCTATGAAGATGACGGAAAGGATTCCCTTTAATGAGCTTTCTTAATAACTACACTTTTATTTAAAGTGTAAGTTAACCAATAATTTCTTTAAGATTTGTAAATAGTGTAGCTAAACATCGCAAACAGACGAAATATTTTAGTAATTTTAAATATTGCGTACACTCTTTCTAGCAGAACGAGAAAGTTCTTCAATAAATGTACGTATAAAATCTTGTTTGGATAAACTTCGACTTGCTGTTATATATGGATTCATTACAGAGGCTCTGAGCACTACTAAACCTGTTTCCTCATATTCTTTTCGTGATTCAATCGGGAAGCCACAACGTCTAAAGAAATCTTCTAGAGTTTGTGTCGGGTAAGTATTACAATCCATTATTGTATTAGATAAAAAAAATGGTTGGGAATAACTATATTCTCGTTCGCCTAGCTCAGATTGAATTGTAAATCTTTCATATACTAATTTTGTTAGTTTATTCATGTCAGAAAGTATATTAGATGTCTTTTTTTTAACAACGAATGTAACTAAGTTAGTATCTGGAGGATCAGGCGTTAGTGAAATGAACTGATAATCAATACCGGGAACTTGCGAATCCATGGCTTCATTCCATCTTACGAGCCATTCATAAAGTTCACGCGCTGCTAATAAAGATGCACGAATGATCATGCCGTGCTTTCGCATTGTGAGGGGGGCGGTACGAACCGCCAGCCAGAGAGCTGCTGCTGCGGCTCCTGGTTTTGAACCTTCTAGAATAAAGGGACTAAAAGAATCAATAACTATTTTAGATAAACCATCTTCTGTTTTAGAAAGATCAGTATGTCTTGGAGGCATATGTAGGAACGAGTCTTGTTTACTGGCAGTAATATAAGGAGCTTTTTGTAGAACAAATAATCGAACTCGATCATTCTTAAAGGCTATGCATCCGCAAGGATATGGTGCATAACCTAATTTATGGGGATCAATTGTAATTGATTCAGCCTTTGGGAAAGCAAGGAAGGCAGAGCCAACATCAATAGGAGGCCAAGTTATTTTTATTTTCTTATTATAGTATTCAGGAAGTATATTAATCTCATCGGTAACAAAATTTTGTATAAAATTATTAAGATCATTTAATGTCAAATCAAATGTATCAGGAAGTGACGGAGACGTTATACGTCCAGCAAAGTACTTTGGAAAGCGTTCTAAGTAAGAAAGATAACGCTCATACGCATTTTCATTTATAAAGCCAGACATCTCGTGGAGTTTTTCAGTTAAGACTACTTTACGGGCGTCAAAATCTTTGTTCCTTTGTTTACTCTCTTCAGATGTTTCATCAATAGGCTGATTTTTAGGCTCATTTAATTCTAGCGTGGAATTATCAATAATGTCTGATTGTAAAGTTAAATCAGTTTCATTATGTAATAGTGTAGTACCATCCACCGAAATCTTCAGAAGCTCAATTACACGCTCACCGAAATTATTGTGCCATTCAGAAAGATTATTTGTATATTCAAAATTTAACATCTTTGATACCTTGGACGTGATAGCAGTTATTTTGTCCTCAATAACAAAATTAAATAAGCTTCTAATAAAACCTCCCCAAGCAGCATCAATATGCAACCAGAAAGATGCATTATAATTCTTCTCCATTTTCGCTCTTAAATCAATTATTTCATGAATTGAATCAATTGCTCCTTCTTCAGTCGTTCCTGCGGTTGCGACAACACAGAGTGGGACTTTTTTCTTTTTAATTAATAGCGTTAAGTGTTTTTCTAGGTCTTTTATGTCAATTCTAAACATTTTATCTGTGCGCACAGATAAAATATTTTGTTGTCCAATGCCAATAACATCAGCAGCCTTAGAAATGCTATAGTGCCGAGTGCCAGCTACTAATATTGTAGGCTGAAATTTGCTAAATAAGACACCAGTTCCACGTGATAAACTGTATTCAGTAATATTAAGATATTTCCAAGCGATTTCACCTATCCGTTCAGCTTGATCGTCTGGTAGATCTTCAACGCGATGTATTTCCTTAATATATTTAGGAAGTAAGTAGATTGATTCATTAGGCTTGAGAAGTGTTAATTGATATTCTTCAACGTCACGAATATCCTTAGACTCTCCATTTGGGAGTTTGATCGAAATATTTAAGTTTTTAGATTTAGCAACTTTCTGAACCGAAAGTGGAAAATACCTTACTTGCTTTGCCACCCATAGGGCTTCAATATTTGCCACGGTTCCACCCGACGTTATATGTGCCCATCCAAATTCTTTATTAGCAGAATATTTATAGTATTCACGAGCATCTTCTCCTGTTGGCGGTGGTGAAGGAGGCAAAGTAAATCCGAGCATTGAAAGAATTGAGTTACAGGCATCAATTTCAAGTTCAGTAGTAACCGGAGCAGCTTCTGGAGTTACATTGTTAGGATTAAAGAGCATTCCAGCGATATAACCTAATACTGAAGGCATAAGAGTGTCAGAAAGTTCGTGTGCAATATACCTGGGACTATAGAATGGAAAATTTCTTCTCAATTCTGCCATTAACTCGTGTATATTTTGATTTATTGAATCATGTTCATCCTCGAAACTTCGTTGAAGAGCTTTATTAATAAGAATAGGGTCTCCTGGAAAATAATTTTTTCGCCAATGAAAGTAATCTCGCAAAATTTGCAGAACCATTGTTTCCATTACATCTGCATTTTCTGCTTTTGGACCAAGAAACCAAGCAAGGTGGTTGTTCAGTGTTTCATCTATCATAATGTATAGTTTCTAATTAATATCTATCACTAATATGCAAAGGAGCAATAACAAATAAAAACAAATAACAATTTTTTTAATTTATTCAGTAAATGTTTATGATTATTAAAATAATTTTGTATTTAATATTATCTATATGAAAAGGGGGCGGACGGATTCGAACCGCCAACACACGGATTTTCAGTCCGCTGCTCTACCATTTAAAGTAGTACGAACGGCGACTACACTGAGCTACACCCCCACAAACCTAGCCGGAACATTCCTTAAATAATAAATCAACTCAGTCGATTTAACTCCCAATGAAGGATTAGAAGTTATCTTTGCTGCATAAGCTTCCCACTCACTCCATGAGTCAAGAGTTATCATATCCAAGTCCGCAATAATTTCCTCCCGCAATCCCAAAGCAGCGCATATGCTTATAGCTTTCTCCAGAGTATCTTTATAATTTGGTGAATTTCCAAACATTAAACCTACAGAATATTGATAGAAAGTATGCGAGCCTACATGTTTATATCCTTCTCCTCGAACGCCTACTCTTTTGAAAAATTGTTTTAGACAAATCGATAAATTCTCATCTGCTTGAATGAACTTATCAATACCTTGATTAAATAAAGCTATAAACAAATATAAATAAAGCCATGGAGTTTTATCCTTTAGTTGAACAGATAATCGGATTGCTTCCCTAAATAAAATTTCTGCTGAAGGATAATCTCTCTTACGGCATAAAATTCTACCTAACCCGCACATTGCATTTACATAATCCGGTTTACTTTCAAGTGCCTTTCTAAAATATTCTTCTGCCTCGTTAAGCCAGCCTTTTTGGTAATTAATAAAACCAAGCCCACAATAAGCAAAATGATTTCCCGGCGAAAGCGTCAAAACCATTTCATGTTCAATAGTGGCTCCTTTAAGATCGCCTAACAGTCTTAGCGTATGTCCCCGACGGTTTCGTGCCCAAGTTTCACTCGGTTCTATCGATATGGCTAAATCATATTCTCGAATAGAATCTTTTAGATTTCCATTTCGGGAAAAGGTATTTCCTTTTCTAATTGGTTGAACAACACGGAGGATTACTCGATTTTTGTTTCTGATACTTCGCTTAGCAAGCTCAGTACTAGCCCAATTTAAGGTCGGACCAGAGGATGAAAAGTGAGTTATGATTTCTATTCGATCTCCATCATTTAAGTAAGAGTCAGGCTTTGCTTCATAACCGTTTACTATTGATGATACAAAATGATTTCCAATGTTAGTATGTATTTTGTATGCGAAATCAACCGGAGTAGCGCCTTTTGGCAGTTTGATTATTTCATTTGTTGGCGTAAAAACACGAATGAAATCGTCATTTTCTTGACTAGAAATAAAACGGGCTAAATGCTGGCGGGCTAATTCTTCATCGATTTCTATTTCATGTTTTAGTTTGCTTCTGGCAAAATCTCTGACTATCGGAAGCGTTTCAATTTGCTCTCCTTCATTTTTAATGAGAGATAGTAGAGTGAGTTCCTCCAACACTTTGTTGAAGTTATTAATTCTTTGACTCTGTAAAATTTCCCGTAACATTTCTTGGGTTAACGGAAATGGAAAGATAGATAGTGAGAGAAATGCTTTTGCTGCCTCCATATGATGTACTTGCAGGCTGTCAAACGCCGAGTTAAAACAAAATTTAGTTAGTTCATTAAGATTATGAAAATTTTCAAGATCATGTAAGACTAGTTTTGGAGAAGTAATTACCATCCGTCCAATGCTCCATACTATGGCGGCGGGAATTCCATTACATAAATCAAATAAAGATTGAATCTGTTGCTCGGATAAATTTACGTCTTTATGCTTAGATGTATGTTGAATCAGCTCGATTCCTTCGGGTCGCAGTAGCGTGGGTAACCTGATAAATCTCTCGCCTTCTCCGAGACTAAAAAGTCGACGGCTAGTAACTATGGTTTTTGTAGGAACAGGGGTTTTTCGCAAAAAAGTCGCAATCATAGTCGTATCACGTAAAGTTTCCAAGTTATCTACGACTAATAAACAATGTCTTTGTGGAGCAGGGATTGGACGATTCCGACTCTATCTTCCATTGGATATTCTCTCGCTGTTTGGTATCTGAAAGCCGTGAGTATTTCATCCAACAAATCGCTAAATTCAACCAAAGAAGGAGTTGTATCAACGATGCCAGTTAAATTTAACTGCTGTTGTTGGGCTGTAATCCATATTATTTCTTCAAAAAGCCTTTCCTCTTTGCAAAGATAAGAGCAGTGTGTGGCTAAAGATGTTTTTCCGATACCTCCTAAACCATCCATTGAAACTACCCATGTTCTTTCCTCGGCACCAAGTCCGCTCATTACTTTGTCGATATATCCAACGCGTCCTGTGAAAAATGCTTTCTGAGGGACGTTATGAAAATTAGTTGGAGGGGAAATCTCATCTTCCTTGTATCTTTTGGGTTCAATAATATTAACCCGTTGTTTGAGATGAGCAATATCTCTTCTTACCTCGTCTATCCAAGAGATTAGATACGATGGTGCGTGAGGTTCAAAAGTCTTTTCCTGAAGTTGTAAAAGATGTTCATTTCTTTCTCTAATTCTAGCTTCAAGCTCATTAATTACGGACGGATTATCTTCAGAAGAAAAGTTATTTATAAATTGTATGATGGTTGTGTCATTTTCGCTGAGTGGAGATTTAGCTTGTAAAGATTGTTTGGCTTTATAATCAAGTAGCGTTTCGACAGTATAGGTTTTCTCATCCTTGTCAATAATCGTATGATGATTTGGGCACATTAATATCAAATTGTCGAACGCATGACGTTGTTCTTCAGTTTGGTTGGCATCATATCTTGCAGCATCTGGCTTGTGCCCCTTAATATGGCAAACTTCACCAACTACATTATTGGATTCTACAAGAAGATTTTTGCATTCGGGAAAGGCACAAATGTTCCCAGAAATGGCAAAAAGATATTTTAATGTACTCGTTGTTGGACTTTTCATCAATAAATTTTTATAAATGTCTCTATGTTCACAAGTGCCGTTTTATTGATTATCTTAAATCAAAACTTTTGCCTAATAATCGATAATCTTCTAAATTTTCAATTAAATCTCAGAAATGTCCATTTTCAAATACAAATAGCTGGCTGTCCCAAGATAGTCAGCTGAGTACAGGAAATTTCGACAACACTTAGGAAAGTTTCTAAAAGTTCTTTCTATTAAAAAATTACAGGAAGAATCTGACATAATAAATCTTCACTTATTGAATTTTCATTACCTTGACGATCTTTTACGTTTTATTTACTCACTTTGAGAATCGAAATCAATATTAAGTTCTAAACCGGAAGCTAATAACCGCTTGAATCGCAGAGCTACAACTCAAAGTAATTATTTTTTCAGTTTCCCGTTAAAGTTGTTTTAAGCTTTATCCCTGCCGGAAATACTCTTTAATTTTCCCCGTAAGAACATTTCCGTAAAGCTATTATGTCGTCGGTTTGTTAAAACTAGCACAGGTGAAAATTAGATGTCAATAATTTTCTGGATTTTGGAAGAATATAGATAACTTATTAGATTTTCGAGAGGTTTTTGAATGGAGTTTAATTTCTTGAGTAAAAGGTTTTTATGTTAATAAAGTTGGGAATTGGCATCACCACGTTCTAACTATTCAAAATCGAATTTGTTTTGAAGGTGAGTCTAACTTGTTTGCAGCTATAGAAGTATAACTGATCTTATTTGCATAACTAAAGACTTCAAATAGTTGAATTTTCTGTTGCTTTTTTTTGTTTTTTCTTTTGCATAACTTCAACAATTTCAGCAACATTTTCTCCGGCTTCTTTGAAATAATCTTCTATTATCTCAATGCCCACATATTGCCTATTATGTAAAACGGCAGCGACAGAAGTAGTTCCAGAGCCGAGAAACGGATCTAGAATAACATCACCTTCTTTAGAAAATACTCTAATGAACCAAGAAGGTAATTCTATCGGAAAAATTGCACTGTGGTTTTTGCTTGTTCCATCAACAGCGGTTTCTATTACATTGCTTAGGTATAATCTATGTTCTTCTTCAAAAACCAGCACGTTATGAGGAAAAACTTTTTTTCTATCTAGCCATTTGGAAACATTACGCCCTAGATGAGAGTTGTTTTTCGAAACATATCTGACGAAATCATTTTCGGTCATTGACTTAAATCGCTTCTGAGCCCAATCACCTATAGGAACTTTAACTTCATCTTGGTACATATTAAATTCAGATGACTTTGTGAAATGTAAACATCGTTCCCAAGAGTCTCGAAATCTATTTGACCATTTGCCTGGAAATGAATTTTTCTTGTACCAGCAGTACTCTTCAACCCAACGCCATCCATGCCTTTTCATTTCCAAAATTAATTCCAATACATAGGTCTCGCGTTCACCGTTTTTGGGGTGTTCTTTGATATTGAGAATAAATGAACCATTATTTTTTAATACCCTATATAACTGTGTAGCAATCGGCATAAACCATTCGACATATTCATCGGGATGAACGCCGCCATAACTATTTTTCCTTTTATCTGCATAGGGCGGAGAGGTAATTACTAAGTCAACGGACTGATCAGGGAAGAGTAAAGGATTGGACAATAATTGTCCGCAGTCTCCTTGATGTATAGTATTTGTTTTTGCTTGGTTCATTTTGTTTATTAAGTTATTTGATACCAAATTATTTCGTCTAAATTATATCTGGTCAAGGCTACTTCTGATATTTCTTTTATCAGAAATTTGTATGCCTCCATAGTTAAAAAAGCATGATCATTAATTGCACTCTCAGGATTTTGGATCATTATAGGATAAGTTTCTGAAGGTTTATCCTCTCTAAATCCCTTCATCATATAAATCCAGTATTTATCCTTCTTTACACTAGCTACTTTTATTTCATTATGACTCCAATAAAAACGTATTTCATCGCTCGTTGTTGCTTTAACCTCAATGAACCTGTTTGGAAAAATTTCATCTGTTATTCCATCAAAAGATTCTATATCATAGCCTGCTGATACGTTTGTAGTGCTAATTCGTTTTACCAGCTCTGCTTGTACTTCTTTGCCAAGTTTTCTTAATCTTTGTTTTTCAAATTCAACTACTGCATTCTCAGCTTGAGCTCCAAGTTTTCGATTTTCCATCAAAATCTTTTCAAGTTGTTGTTCAGACAAGACTTTACTATCTGCAGTTAATTGATAAACAAGTTCTGAATATTGGTTTTCAACTTGAACTATAGATTTTACCTGTTTTAGTAAACCAATATACTTAAAGAAATGGATTACTATGTTTTGCTCTTTGGATAAAGATATTTCATCAGTAGAAATCTCATAAGTCCCGGAAATTTGATTTAGTGAAAAGTTTGAAAACAAATCTCTTGCATAATGATTCCAAACACCTTTGAAAACAATCCGCTCAACAATCAATTGTTTTTGTGCTTCTGTAAGTTCAAAATAGCGATTTATATTAGCATCTAAAAATTTCTGCCCAAGAACGGACAAAGAAATATGGTCATCTTTGATTTGAATAAGTCCACAAAATTTACAATGCTCTAAGACTGAATAATGCTCAACTCTTTGTCCTCCAAATACAACTGATTTACACTGACTTATAAGAGACTCAACAGAACAATTGCTGCCATCTGATGTTAGTTCCAAAAGAGAAATTAACATTCTATTGAAGAAATTGAGCATGGTTGTTTCAGGTAAATTCATGCTTCTTGAATAGGTAAAATACTATGATTATTTTTTAAGAAAACTTTCAATATCTTTGATTGTTTCTTCAAAGTCAATTTGCTCTTCGTTTTCAGTCTGCTCCATTTCACCTGCTTCAACATCAAGACTACCGATTGGAATTTCATCTTCTAAAACTCTTTTCATAGTCTCAAATTTTTCATCAAGTCTGCGATCAATTGTTTCGTCAATAGTGTTTTTGGCGATGAGTATGTGATAGTTAACAACTTCATCCTTTTCTAGCCCGATTCTATGAATTCTATCTTTTGATTGAATAAATTGTCCGCAATTAAACGTTCTATCGAGGTAAATAGCATCATGGCAAACTTTGTGTAGAGAAATTGATTCAGCACATGCTGCAGGATTAGCAATTAGTAGAGCCGGTTCATCAATTGTCTTGAAGTCTCTAATTTGTTTTTCTCTATTAAACTCTTCATTAGCTTCATCGTCTTTGGGAATTGCTCCATAAATTGAAAAATATTTTATATCTCTGAATAGCTCTTCAAGCATTTTGATGTTATGAACAAATGATGTCCACAATAAAACCTTTTTCCCTTCAGATAATAAATTTTTGATTAAATCTAAAGCTATCTCAAACTTTGCAGGAACTTCAAATTGTGCATATTTTTCGATCAACTCAATTAGAGAAGTGCCATCACTTTCTAGCGGCGGCATATTAAATTCTTCTGAATATCGATTAAGCAATGTAGGATTAGAAGCGGTTTGTAATAATCTAACCATTTTTGCTTTTCTCCATTGCTTTAATTTGTTCCTATCCTGCAACTGGAGGTTTAGTTGCGTTAATAGTCTAGTTGTTAGTGCATAATAAATCTGCTGTTGAATTGGCTTTAATTCATACTCTCTTTTAATAGTGTTTGGTTCTGGAAGCTTTAAGTCAGTTTTAGTGACACGGTAAAAAAAAGGTCTAATTTCCTTCTTGATTTCTTCTTGTTGTGTAGGATCAGCACAACGATTTTTATAAATAATTCGATCCTTTAATAGTTGTTTTCCATACCACAAGAAAGTCATTTGCGACCAAAGATCTATATAACCATTAGGCATTGGTGTCCCTGAAAGTATGACACGCCTTACTGCATGTGGGGCAATCGTAAGTAGGGCGTTGGACCATACACCACCTTCAAAGCGCTTTATGTAATGAGATTCATCAATAACCATCAAAAATTTATGTCGATTGCATAAATCGATTATTGAAGAAATGTCGTTTGCAGCAGTCTGATAGTGACATAGAAAAATATCGTAATTTTTTGATAATAAGTAATATGATTGTCTTTTATTTCCTACTAATCGTGCAGATCTTAATTTTTGTCCGAAACACTTTTCTGACTCATCCTCCCAAGGAGCAAAACTACTAAACGGTCCAACAACGAAAATTTTATCAACTATTCCTTCCTGCTTAATTTTGTCAAAATAAGCATAAACCATCGTAGTTTTTCCGCTTCCGGGGACAGAAAAGTTTGCGCCATGTTTTATCTGTAAAAAATGCTCTAAGCCTTTTAATTGGTATGGCTTCAATTCTCGTTGCAAAGAGATGGGCTGAGAAATAGGAACACTAATTTCTAGAGGGCGGGTGACTTCTTCGAATTCTAAATCTTGATTTTTAATGTGTGATATTAATTCTAGGACGGTTTTATCAGCCTCAAATTCTATTTTTTCTTCGTCAAGGTAATCTATGACTTCTTTTATAATGTCTAAAAATTCATTGTTGTCTGAGTAATAGTAACGAGTATTTTCTTCGTCAACCTTGAAACCCAATGAAATATTGAAAAAGACTCGATGTCGCCAGTCGAAAATATCTTCTGTTTTGTCTTCGATAACCAAATCACCATTTTTAACTTGAATGTTTATCATTAATTAATCCTAATTCTCGTTTCAATTTTTGAACCAATTTGTCTAACATCCCGAGTTTTTTCTTGACATCAAAATCGCTTTTGTAATGATCTCCTTTTCTATCAATACCGTTCAAAGCTGCTATAGCTCTATCTATAAGTTTTGCAGGCTTTTCGCTATCCTCCCGATTTTTCTTTACATCTGTTGCTTTATCTAGGTTGTCTGCTAGTTTTGTAACTGAAATTTGCTTTAAATCCTTTACATGTTCAAAAGATTCTGTCAGTGCGTTTGTAGCATCATTATCAAGCAGAATTTTGCAAATATTTCTGATGTCATAATGCGTAACATTAAAATCAGCATTTTCAATGTGTCCTCTCAAATACAAAAATGCGATTTCAAGTTTATTAGTTATAACTCTTTTAGCAGTACCATTATCTCTTAATTTTTTTACCAACATTTTTTGTAAATCAATAAAATGCTCGTTCAGCCGGAATTTTTTTATTAGTCCATAGTTGTTTGGCTGTCCAAAAAATTGTAAAAAGATGTCTATTAAATCAAGACGCTCTAATTCAAACGCGACCTGTTGTTCTGTCCAGCCATACATTGAGGCTGCAATTTCAGAATTGTTAAGTCCAGCCCTTTTACCCTCTTTAATCATCAACAAATTGTTAACCGGACCATAGTCGGCAACCTTTTCTTTTGATAATTGAAGACCAGCTTCAATTTTCCACAGATCCTTTTCTGAAATATCAGGTGGTAGGCGAACAACCCACAATGTACTCCATTTACCAGAAGATTCTTCATTATGCAATTGCTCAAGCGTTGCCATTCGACGGTTTCCATTGACTACAACTCCGTCAAAAGTGATTGCGGCAACCTCTCTTTGTTCTCCTACGAGTTTTAAATCTTCCTTAAGTTTTTTTGCCTCAATATCATCTTGTAAAAGAAGTTCTTTAATTTTGGATGTATCTTCAGATAGAGTAGGATCCAAGCTTCTTCCAAGTTGAGTTTCGTATTCTTGAATCTCCAAATTGAAACGCCCATTGTCATGATTATATTGGAGTAGTGTCCAAGGCAGGTCGTAGGATTTAAGGAGTGTAATTTTTCCATTAATCTCCACTTTTTGTAATCCCTTTTCACATTCATGAGATGCAATATGGGCATCGATTTCTTTAGCTCTTTTGCTTTGAATTATCATAATTGTCTTAAATTAAGGTTCAATAAAATTATCTTTATATTGCGGGCGTATCAGATTTTTGTATCTTCTAAGATTTTCTATCTAATCTACCCACAATGTCCTACGAAACAAAGCGTTTATATGAATAAAACTTATGAATAATAGCGTTAAACGGACTGTGAATGCAAGAAAATATTAGAATATTTTTCTGACGTATTTCAAAAATTTGGCACAAAATGACAAATAGAGAGTCTGTTGTAATTACAACAAACTCCTACATTTATTAGCTCTTACGACAATGTCAACTTTCATAAAAAGTCGTTAAGAAAATGTTAGCTTCGCAAGTAAAATTCAGACTTGGAATTCTATATTTTTATGCCCTCACTTTTTATTTTGGATGGCAGTTTTTTGGGCAAATCAATTTCATCATCAATTAAAACTTCAACATATATATTTGCAGAACGTGCATAAGCAAGTAGAACGTTATACGGTGGAAGACGAGTGCCTAACTCATAGCCTGAAATACTACTGCGAAATAGTCCATCCTCTTCATTTAAGCCTAAATGTTTCAACATCCCCCCCTGAGATAATCCAAGAGATTCTCTAATTATTCTTAACTTTTCAGCCAGCCGAACTGGTGCCTGTCGCGAAGCTCTTCCCATTACTTCTCACCTCCGAGAAGAACTTCATCTTTGTAATTAAATCGAATTAATTGAGGTTTATTGGATTGCTTGCAATTAGAACAAGATAGTTCTAAACTTTTCTGGATAAAATAATCTGCCGTAATTCGTGAGTAAAGGACTACGACAGAGTGGCACATCAGGTTGTTATAGCCACTCCAATCATTTCTTTGTCGAAAGTATTTCTTGATTGATTGTCATTGTCAAGATTCGAGTGACAGGATTTTTTGAATTTCTGCCGGGGATTTTATTTCCTAAATAAAAGTCTGTAGAGAGATAGTTATGAAACACATCGAAAAATCTTTAATTGCCTTATTCGTATTTTTACTGCTCGTCTCCAATTCTTCTGCTCAGGAAAGAAATTATGAGATGGATACGAGTGCAGGAAAGCTATCAATTTCATCAACCTCTGGCGAGCTTGAATGTGTTATTAAACTTGGTAAAAAAGTTATCTCGACTTATGATTGCGACACTTCTCCATATGTATTGAAACACGTTAAATCAGCCATTTCTCCTTTTGATGAGGTAATAGTGTTCCAAAATCGTATGCTGGGAAATGCTTGTGATGGAACTGATATTTTCTTTCTTGGAATTAATAAGAACGGAAGTTATAAAATCTCTGATTCAATTGGATATTGCGGCGGTCCGGCTCCGCTTGTAACTGTCGGTGCAAATAAAATCACGATAACTTTTCCGAGACGCAGACCGAATCGAGGAACAGGCTGGCTTCGCAAAGAAGTTTGGGAATATAAAAATGGAAAAATACGAGAAATCAAACAAACCAAGAGGAAAAATAAGTAGTAAATCAAGAATGTCTATAAAAGGAAAGAAACAAAACTCCGGTGTTCAAAAAGAGCCGATTTCACTTTACCTGCCCTCAGATTTAGTCGAAAAAGTGGAGCACATACACCTCAACATAATACAGAAACTTCCAAGAAATAAGCGAAAAAAGTTAAACAAATCTCAATTGTATGAAATCATTTTAAGAAATATTGTTGATGATCATATAAAAAAAGAACAGGACGGAATGCTATGGAAAATGGTTACTGATTGGAGTCAATCTTGATGAACGCACATAATCGAATTCTTTTTGTAACCCCATAGTTGCTTGACATTATAACGCTAGTAAAATCTACATCTATGCTTGACATTATACTGTTATAAGTCGTTCATTTACAAGCCTTTGCGGTAACCTTCAGTAGTTGACAAATCAAAACACACAAGCTAACTTAGAACTAAATTAAAATCCGCTAAATTTATCCTATTTTAGCTGTTTTGATTCATACGAAATTTTATGGAATAAAAAATAAAACCTGATTAAAGCCGGCAAGCTAAGACATCAGGTTTTAGGATTCTTAATTTATAAATTGGTGGCTGTTTTCCACCAGTTTTTACAAACAATCTGCTTTATTGGCGGAACGCTCGTAGTGTTTTTATTTATAGCATAGGTATTTATTTCTATGCAAGTTCTATTCAGCTTTGTCATACCTATTTGCGTTTTCTATAAAAGCAGAATACAGGAAGAGTTATATGGCAAAAAAAACAAAGAATGATGACGACATTAATGGAAGAGGAGAAAATTATACTCCATTTCTCCTAACGCATAATGTTAAGTCAAAAGGATTATCGACTCGCATACAAGGATGGAAAACCAATAGAATTCATCATTTTTTGAGCCGACTAGAATTATTTTATTTTTATAATTTGGAATGGTTTTCGTCTATTAAAGATATTCGGGAACAATTTTTACTAAACCTTGCGGATACTGAGAAAATCGCCAGTGAAATTAAAGTTAAGCATCCCGGAAACAACAAAGGCACAACTTTTGGAATGACTACGGATTTTGTCATTACAGTCAAAAAAGGAATAGGCATAGGGGAAATTGCGAGGACGGTTAAACCTAGTCAGGAACTTTCTAATGAAAGAGTAATTGAAAAGTTTGAAATCGAAAGAATTTACTGGGAATCTAGAGGAATTGACTGGGGAATCGTTAGCGAAAAAGAGATTGATACAAATTTAGCCTTTAACATTGAGTGGATACATGAATTCAAAAATCTTGCCGTTCTTGCCCCCCTAACCCCAGAAATCCTTTCTCAGATAATTCCACTAATTAGTGAATATTCAATAAATCAAAATATTACTTTAAGCGAGTTAGCTATTGCCTGTGACGTCAAAATAGGGCTAAAAATAGGTATGACTTTAACCGCTATCAAGCATTTATTAGCTAATCGAAAACTTGCGATTAATATGCATAAGAGAATTAATCCCAGCTTAAAAATTTCGGAAATAGAATTATCTGTACCAGATTAAAAGGAGCAACCATGGAAATTTACTTAAATATGTTAATAGAATGGCAAGATTTGTTCACCGAACAAGAAGAAAATTCAACGAAGAAAATTTTACTTGTAGAAAGAGCTCTTTATGTAAATGAATTTTCAAATGAAGTTGTTCTTATAGATATTTATCATCCCAAAGCCCTACCTTTACTTCGCCGATACAGTGAATTAAAAAATGTAATTTCCACGGAAAACGCAAAGGTTTTGAAGAAAGACCCTTATGATTTTGTATTACGCCCTGAAACCTCAATTTCAGAGGCAAGTAAAAAACATCGAGATGAAGCTTGGCGATTCTTTGAGCCACTTATTCACGATGAAGATATAGATTTCATGCTAAACAAGAACATTCGTGGAAAGAAAATCTCATCTCTTAGTAAAGAATTAAAGAAAAGAGAAGCTACTTATTGGGGTTGGTTAAGAAAATGGTGGCAAAGAGGAAGAGTTAAAAATGCTTTGCTGCCAGATTTTCAAAAGTGTGGTGGAAAGGGAGAGAAAAGAACAACAGATAATCAAAATGCACGCAAATTAGGTCGTCCTCCCCGCAATCAGGAAAATGGTAAAAATCTGGGTATCAGAATTACACTTGAAATAGAAAAGAAATTTGAAAAAGGAACAAGAAAATTCAAGGAAAATGAGAAGCACAGCTTAGAAGATACGTTCGACTTAATTAAGCGCAACTATTTCAAAATTGATACGGAAGAAATCAATGGAGTAGAAATCCCCGTGCTCCCTCCTGATGAAGAGTTACCTACATTTGGTCAATATCGATATTGGTACGACAAAAAACACCATAACAAAAAACAAATAATAACTGATATATATTCTGAGCGAGACTATCTTAACAATAAAAGACCCATTCTTGGCGATGCTACTCAGATGGCATTTGGTCCCGGTTCAATATGCCAGTTTGACTCAACTATCTCAAATACATATCTAACCAGCATGTTAAATCCAATTCGTATTGTTGGTAGACCTGTTACATATCTTGGTGGCGATACTTTTAGTCACGTAATTATGGGTTTTTCAAGTACTTTTGAAGGTCCTAGCTGGAAAGGAGCTATGCTTGCTCTGGATAATATTGCAATGAATAAGGTTGAATATTGTGCAAAATATGGAATTCCTATTGATGAAGAGGACTGGCCTTGTCAGTTGTTTCCTGAGGGTATCCTTGCTGATAGAGGAGAGTTACGGGCATACAAAGCCGAACCTTTTATTATTCTTGGCAGTCGGATGTATACAACAGCTCCTTGGCGAGGAGATTGGAAACCAATAGTAGAGCGACATCACGGTAGAGCGGAAGAAAAGTATATTAAATTTATTCCCGGCTATGTCCCTCACCAAAAACAAAGAGGAGATCCGGATTATATGCTCAAAGCAGCCATAAACATATATAAATTTCGCCAATTACTTATCTTATATATTATTGAATACAACAACTTTGCTTACTTAAAAGGTTACAAAAAGGATGCATTTATGATTGCAGCTCAAGTTAAAAGATATCCTCTAGATATTTGGAACTGGGGAATTAAGTATCGTTCTGGTCATTTACGAGTAGTTTCACAAGATATGATTCGATTGAATTTATTGCCACGAAAGACTGTTACAGTTACGCCTCGTGGAATTTATTTTGAAAAAGAGCTGTATTACACCTGTGATTTAGCAATTCAGGAAGGTTGGTTTGAACGCTCTAAAGGAAAAAGCATGCGGGTTGAAATCGCATTTCATCCTGATTCAACAGACATGATTTACTTGCCCTTAGACGGAGGAACAAGACTTGAACCTTGTTTCCTTACACAAGCTTCTCAACATTTAAAAGGACAAAATTGGTATGACGCTAGGGATTATTTTGCTTTAGAAGTTGATGCAGGAAAATCTGACACAACTAAGCGAAACAAAAGGAAAGCGTTATTACAAGCCCAAAAAGAAGCTATTCTTCAGGAAGGGTTGGACAAACATCAAGAAGCTCTTATTAAGGCTGGCAAAATGAGTAAAAGTTCGAGAAAGGAAAACATTAGATTAAATCGACAGGTAGAGAAACTCATAGACAATCCGTTGATGGAGTGGCTTCCAAATCAGCAAAACACTAGTTCAGATAATCAGGAAATAAATGAATTAGAGTCGTTTGAGCAAAAGGATGAAGAATATATTTCACGCCCAAGCCGGATAGATGCTTTGCGTCGTTTACAGGAGGAAAATTGATGTTGGCAATCTTTAAGCTCAATTCAAGGTTTATTATTCACAAAGGTAAGCCTCCTGTCAGAGCGGTCTATCGTAAGCCTGAACTCGCTGAATTTGAAGGCAATCCGCTTATAGAAGCATTGCCCCCAATTTGGACAACTGAACACGTAATGAAATTGCTAAATCGCCAGCCATTTAATACAGACTATGTTTCATTACCTGATAAAGTCCGATACTTAAAAATACAAGAAGCACTGACGTTTTTTGTGCCACTGGATATCCATCTTGATTTGGAGGAAAGTTTTTCTTCGGTCATTCGAATGGGATATTTGGGTCGGAATCCTCGTAAGGAAGATTATTGGAAGAAAATTGATAAGCAGTTGGAAACATTTGACCAATATACCGACCAGTACGAATCAAATGAAGACCCGTCGTGGACAGCATCTGGCTTTAATATCGTTGGAATTAGCGGAGTTGGAAAATCTCGCTCTGTTCTTAGAATTCTTAATTTATACCCACAGGTTATACATCATAGTAAGTATAAAAATAAATTATTTACTGAATCACAAATTGTTTGGTTGAAAGTAGAATGTCCTCGCGACGGAAGCTTAAAAGATTTATGCCTCTCATTTTTCTACTCGGTAGATTGTATTTTAGGCACGAATTATCTGGAAACTTATTCAAAGGGAAAGCCAACTATTGATGAATTGTTATTATCTATGGAAATAGTAGCTTCAAATCATTTTTTAGGAGTCTTAGTTATAGATGAGATTCAAAGATTGAGTTTCGCTAAAAGCGGTGGAGATACCGCTATGCTTAATTTCTTCGTCAAATTGATAAATAGCATAGGTGTTCCTGTGTCTTTAATCGGAACATATAAAGCAATTTCTGTTCTTTCAGGAGAGTTTAGTCAAACACGGCGTGGAACCGGACAAGGAGATGTCGTTTGGCATCGAATGGAAAATGATGAGCAATGGGGTTTATTTGTCGGAACAATGTGGAAACATCAATACACAAAACAAAAAGTCGAACTCACCGAGAAATTAAAAAAAGCTCTTTACGAAGAATCACAAGGTATTACCGATTTTGCAGTAAAGCTGTTTTATTTTGCTCAAAAGCGTGCTATTGAATCAGGAAGCGAAAAAATTACGGTGGGAATTATCCGCTCCGTAGCAAAAGAAAAACTCAACATGCCGCGAAAAATTCTAAACGCCTTGAAAACTGGCGATATGAGAGTTTTGAGAATGTTCGAGGATGTATATCCAAGAGACTTTGAAGATAATTTTACCGTATCGACTCTGCAAGAGTCCGAGTCAAAAGAAAATACTGATGTTTCACCACAAAATAAAAGTAATCAATCAATACATATCACAATGGAGTTAAGTCCTTTTAATAAAAGTGACGATACTCAAATTACCAACAAGTCTAAAGAAAAATCGAAAAAATCCAAATCCGGAACGCGTGAATACGGTCGTCACCCCAACAAGATAGCTGATTTAAGTTTTGAAAATAAGAGAAGGCTTATTCGACTAACGTCCAAAAATGAAAAAAGTGAAAATTCGGATGCATACAGCATTCTGAAAGAAGCCGGGTTTATGCGACCTTCCAGTGAATTCTATTCCTATTGAAAGTCTTGTTTATGATTGGATTCTTCACCGACGTTTATCCAGATGAACTCTTGTACAGCGCCTGTGCAAGATACGCCAAACGCGCTAAATATCCGCATAAACAATCCATCTTAATTGAGCTTTTCGGCAGACGCGGATTATCTGCGATTGTAGATTTTCCCACTAGACTTGACTATTTTGTATCTATCCTACCGCGTGAAAACTATTATTCATCTGAATCTTTAATTAATAAAAACACACTTTTACCTTTTTACGAGCCATTTCTGCCTCTTGAACGAGCTAAATTAGTTCGCCAGGAAATGAAGGGTGATTCAAAAGACAATGTTATACGAACCAGACTTGCCACTAATGTCAAACAAGTTAAAATGCCGGAGTTCCTGAGATTTTGTCCTATTTGCATTGAAGAAGATAGAAGAGAATTCGGAAGTGCTTATTGGCATCGCATTCACCAGTTGCCGGGTATTTTAGTTTGTTCGCTTCATCATTGCTTTTTAGAAAACAGCCCAATTAAGTGGGAGAGGAGTATTGGAAATTATTTTCGGGCAGCGGAAGAAATTGTTTCTTCAATAAAACCTAAATATGTAAAAAAAGAACAAGCCGATTATTTAGTTCTGATTAAATTAGCTGAGGACGCAAAATGGTTGTTTTCTCAAAACAATTTCTGCTTAGGAGCCAATATAATTCGAGAAAGATATTTTAACTTACTCTTGAAACAGGAATATGCCTATTACAACGGTAGAATCAGAAATAATAAACTCTTCAGAGCTTTTCAAAATTATTTTTCTCCATCTCTACTTGAAACTTTGGGCTGTTCAATTGAGTCGACTCATCGAAGCTGGATTTTCCGACTGATTGAAAAAAGTAAAACTGATATTCTTCATCATCCTATTCGACATTTATTGATGATGACTTTTCTAGGATTGACCGCAAAAGAATTCTTTACCTCTTTTGTAGAATTCAAACCTTTTCTTGATGGTCCTTATCCTTGTTTAAGCCGTGCTGCTGACCATTATGGAGAATTAAGAATTCAAAACTGTGAAGTTTTTGACAATTTGACCAAAGGAAAAAGAAGGGGTAAGCCAATCGCTGTTTTCACATGTGATTGCGGTTTTATTTATCAGCGCATCGGACCGGATAAATCGGAAAATGACCGTATGAGATATGACTCAATTCGGGAATACGGAATTGTTTGGGAAAAAAAGTTAGAGGAAATGTGGAATGACTTATCACTTTCGCGAGCTGAAATCGCCAGAAGGCTCAAAATAAGCGATCTTTCAATAACAACTATAGCTCGTCGCCTAAATCTTCCAATGAACGCCATCGGAGCAAGAGTTTCAAACAATAAGTTTCATTGTAAGCCGCCACGAAGAACTTTATCTGAATCAAGAGAAATCTGTCGAAAGAATTTGAAAAAAGTCGTAAAAGAGAATCCTACAGCAAATCGGGATAAGTTAATTAAACTAGTAGCCTTTGAATATCAATGGCTAATGCGAAATGACACTGAATGGATGAAAAACCATTTACCTGACGTTCTGAATGTCCCGAGAAAAAAAGAAACTCTTGATTGGAAGAAAATCGATGCTGAACTATCACCTAAAGTTGAGGAAGCTTGTAAGAAGATATATTTAACAATTCCTCTTAAAAGGGTTTGTATAACCGAAATTATCCGAGAAGTCGGCTTCAAGAAATGGATTGAAAAAAGACATCTAAAATTGCCCAAAACTAAAAAGGTGATTGATGAAAATTTAGAATCTCTCGAAGATTATATGATTAGAAAACTCAAACAGGCTGAAAGTCTTTATATCAAAGAAAGAAAGATTCCAGACCGCGACAAATTAATGAGACGCGCCGTAATAATCAATACAACTACAAATAACTCTACTAGAGTTCAAACCGAAATTTTAATCTCATTAATCAGAATCAGGAAAGCCGTTGAGTAAAATTGCATAAAAAGAAGAGGTAATCAGTCTAGATTACCTCTTTTAAGTTATGAATAATTATCTTTCTGTTCTCAAAGACACATTTTCATGTCTATTTGTTTGTTTAACAAATTTGTTTTGCTACGCGACTTTATTTCCTACTACGGAACTTTATTTACTAATACGCGACTTTATTTGCAAATCACAAATATAGTTAGGGTTATTTTGCGCCGCCGGCGAGTTTGCCGATGAGCGAAAATAGCGGTAGATACATCGAGATAACAATTGAGCCGATGGTTACGCCGAGGAAGGCGATTAGAGCCGGTTCGATTAGTGCGAGAAGGTCGGCGATTGCCGAATCTACTTCGTCTTCGTAGAAATCGGCGATTTTGCCGAGCATCGCATCGAGCGCGCCGGTTTGTTCGCCGACGCCGATCATTTGTCCGACCATATGCGGGAAGACTTCGGTTGCTTTCAGCGGTTCGACAAAGCTTTCGCCGCGTTCGACTCCGGTGCGGACTTTTAGAATTGCGTCTTCGATAATTACGTTTCCGGCGGTTTTTGCCGTGATTTCAAGCGATTGAAGAATCGGCACGCCCGAGGAAAGCAGCGTTGAGAGAATGCGCGCAAAACGCGCGACGGCGACTTTGCGGATAATGCTGCCGAAGATTGGCGTTTTCAGCAAAAGCGCGTCGATTAAATGTCTCCCTTTCGGTGTTTTGTAATAGAAACGAATTCCGACGGTGACGGCAATAATACCGGCAAGAAGACCGACGCCTCCCCAACCGGCTAGGAATTTGCTAATTCCCGTAACGATTCGCGTCGGAAGCGGAAGAGTTTCGCCCGGACCTAAAAGTCCCAGAAAGATTTGTTCAAACTGCGGAATAACGACGACCATAATGATTGCCACCGCCGCGATTGCCACGAAAATGACCGCCGCCGGATAGATTGAAGCCGACATAATGCTGCGTTTTAATTTGACGACTTTTTCAATCAATGTGGCAAGACGCTGAAGAATCAAATCCAACACGCCGCCCGTTTCGCCTGCTTCGACCATGTGCGTGTAAAGCTGGTCGAAAACTTTCGGATGTTTTTCGAGCGCGGCTGAAAGCGTCGAGCCTTCTTCGACGTTTTGACGCACCTGAATCAAAACGTCTTTGAAAAACGGATTGTTTTGCTGTTGCGCGAGAATATCGATACAAGACACGAGCGGCAAGCCCGCGTCAATCATCACCGAAAACTGGCGTGTGAAAACGGCAAGTTCCTTGGCTCCGACCTTTTTGCTTCTGCCGAGCTTCGGGATACTGATTTCGCGTCCTTTTTCCGACGCCTGCGTCATCACGATTTGCTCGCGGCGAAGCAGAGCGCGAAGCTCATCCTGGCTGGCGGCTGATTTTTCGCCGGAAACCATTTCATTTAGGCGGTTACGACCTTTATAAGCGTATGTTGGCATTGTTTTTTCCTCTTAATTCAAGATTTAAGATTCAAGATTCAAGATTGATAAGTGATTTTGAATCTTGAATCTTGAATTTTTAATTATCTGACCGGTGGGCGCTGCCCGACGGGACGACCCTGCGCGTACGGACTTCCTTGTCCCTGCGGCGGCATATTTGGTTTTACCTGCCCGCCGTAAGCTTGATTCAGACCCGAGCCGCGTTCGATTAAGTCTCTTAATTCGTCGGCGTTTGACGAACGCTGCATAGCGACTTCGAGCGTGATTTGGCGTTTTGCGTAAAGCGTGGCGAGAGCCTGATTGAATGTCTGCATCCCGAATTTGTCCTGTCCGGTCTGCATCATCGAATAAATCTGGTGAATCTTATCTTCGCGGATAAGATTACGGATGGCGGAATTGGGAACGAGAATTTCGAGCGCCATCACGCGCCCGTCGCCCGCCGCTTTCGGAAGCAGCGATTGGCACATAATTCCTTCGAGAACCAGAGATAACTGCGTGCGAACCTGCGCCTGCTGTCCCGAAGGGAAAACGTCGATGATACGGTTTATGGTCGAATACGCCGAGTTTGTGTGCAGTGTCGCGAAGGTCAAGTGTCCGGTTTCGGCGATTCGGAGAGCCATCTCAATCGTTTCCAAATCGCGCATTTCGCCGATGAGCACAACGTCAGGGTCTTGGCGAAGCGCGGTGCGGAGCGCGGATGTAAAAGAATGCGTGTCGGCGGCGACTTCGCGCTGGTTGACGACACAGTTTTTATGATTATGCAGAAATTCTATCGGGTCTTCGATGGTTAAAATATGGTCGTGGCGGTCGATATTGATTTTATCAATCATCGAAGCCAGAGTCGTCGATTTACCCGAGCCGGTCGGACCTGTTACAAGAATCAAGCCGCGCGGTTTTTTGCACATGTCCGATATGACGGTCGGAAGTCCGAGCGCGTCGAAAGATTTGATTTCGTAAGGAATCGCGCGAAAAACCGCGCCGACCGCGCCTTTCTGGTTAAATAAATTGGCGCGAAAACGCGACATTCCTTTTAAGCCGAATGAGAAATCGAGTTCGAGATTTTCTTCAAAGCGATGCTTTTGCGCGTCGGTCAAAACCGAATATGCAAGCTGTTTCGTTTCAGCCGGAGTCATCGACGCGTAGCCGTCAAGCGGGCTGAGATGCCCGTGAACGCGCACCTGCGGCGGCGAATTGGTCGTCAGGTGAAGGTCAGAGCCGCCCAAATCCGTCATCCGTCGAAGCAGTTCGGGAAGCGTTATCTGCGATGCTGTGTTGTTTGATTGTTCGAGATTCATAAGTTTAGTGGAGAGTGAATAGTGAACAGTGAAAATTGTTTTAATTATTCACTGTTCACTATTAGTTTTTCACTATTTAAGTGCTTGCTGGGTTTTTTTGCGCTGGAGCGAATCGATGACCTTTTCGGATTCCTGCACGATTCGTTCGGACGAATTGGTCGGCGAGGTTGTAGAAACGCTGTAGATGCGACCGTCAATCTCGGTGAAGTAGAACATTCTCGATTGAACTGCGCCGCCCGCGCCTTCGGATTGGGCGACGACGACATAGACTTTTTTGCCGCCGATTTCCTTTTGAAAATCGTTGACGACCCAACCGTTTTCCTTAATCATCCGGTCAATGACGGTGCTTCGCAGCGAATTGGTCGGAACGCCGCCGACTGTTTTGATTCGCCCGTTGCCGCTGTCCGCGCTCGCTGCCGGACCGACGACCGAAATCGAAGCCGAGCCGATTTGCGCTCCCGTGTCGTCGTCAACGCGGAACTGAAGCTCGCTGCCGGAAACCGAGCCGGATTTCCAGCCTTTCGGCGCAGTTTCGCCCGAAGGCAAAACTGCCGGTGTCGAATCGGCAACGGTTAAATTCTGTGCGGCTTTATTTTTCGAGTTCTGGCTTGCTTCCGTAGCCTGTTTCACGTCATTGTCTCTGGAAAGCAGAATCTGTCGTGCGAGCATCGCGCGTTTGCGTTTGATTAAAGCCTGTTTGCGCTGCATTCTCGCTCGATATGCGCGCCACCATTTTTTCGAATATTTTTTATACTTTACCTGTTTTTTCTTTTTCTTTTGTTTTTTCGCGCCGGCTTCAACATAGTCGGTCGTCAAAGGGATAATCGTCCCAAGTCCAATCAGTAAAGCCAATGATAATGCTATTGCTCGCAACATACTTTTTCCTTCCTTATAAAACCGTTTCCTTGACCACTTCCTCAATCGTCGTAATTCCTTCGCGTAATTTATACAAACCCGAACCGCGCAGCGTAATCATTCCGCATTCGATTGCCTTTCTTCTGAGCTCAATCGCGCTCGCGCCGATGATGATAAGCTCGCGCAGCTCGTCCGTTATTTCCATTACTTCGTAAAGTCCGACTCTGCCTTTATAACCCGTTCCGTTGCAGGTCGTGCAGCCCGCGCCTTTGTAGGCTTTTAGAGTCTGCGCTTCTTCCGGCTCGAAACCGATTTCGATAAATGCTTCGACGGGAACTTTATGCTCTTCTTTGCAGTTGCTGCAAACGCGGCGAATAAGTCTCTGCGCCTGAATAATATTGACCGATGTGGCGACCAGAAACGGCTCGATGCCCATATTGACCATACGCGAAATGGTCGAAGGCGCGTCGTTCGTGTGCAGGGTCGATAAAACCATGTGTCCGGTCAGCGCGGCTTTGATGGCGATTTCCGCCGTTTCAAAGTCGCGGATTTCGCCGACGAGGATGATATTCGGGTCCTGACGCAAAAATGAACGAAGCGCGGCGGCAAAGTTTAAGCCGATTTGTTCCTTCATCTGCACCTGGTTGATGCCGGGCAGGTTGAATTCGACCGGGTCTTCCGCCGTCATAATATTCGTTTCCGGCGTGTTCAGCGCCTGAAGCGCGGAATAGAGCGTGTTGGTTTTACCCGAGCCGGTCGGACCCGTTACGAGAACCATTCCGTAAGGTTTGGCAATGTTGCGCTTGAAAATTTCCAGCGCCTGCGGCTCGAAACCGAGCTTGGTCATATCGAGCATCAGCTTGTCTTTATCAAGCAGACGAAGCACGATTTTTTCGCCGAAAAGCGTCGGAAGGCTGGAAACGCGGAAATCTAGTTCGCGCGAGCGATTGTCAATCTTAACTTTAATCTTGATGCGTCCGTCCTGCGGCAGGCGTTTCTCGGAAATATCGAGCTTCGCCATAATTTTCAGACGCGAAAGCAGCGCGTCGCGCATCTTCATCGGCGGATGCATAACGTCATACAAAACGCCGTCGATGCGGAAACGGATGCGAAAATCTTTTTCATACGGCTCGACGTGTATGTCGGATGCGCCGCGACGAAGCGAATCGACGAGCAAAACGTTGACTAGACGAACGACGGGTGCGTCCTCGCTGGCGATGGCGAGCTGGGCGAGGTCGATTTCCTCGTTTTCTTCGATTAACTCGAATTCTTCGGCGCTGGCATTATCAAACTGGAAACGGTCGAGCGAAACGGTCAAATCCGAATCGACCAGCCTTTCATTACCTTTCACTGCCGGTTTTGAGCCGTTCCCGTTACCATTTCCGTTGCCGTTTTTCGATTGCGGTCGCCCGTTTCTTTCGATATCGCCAATCGCGGCAAAATCGAAAATGTCTATTTTCTTCGACGAACTGTAATATTTTCCGATGGCAATTTGCAGCGAGGCTTCCGAAGCGATAACCGGCTCGACATTCAGCCCGGTCATAAACTTGATGTCGTCCATCGCAAAAACATTGGTCGGGTCAGCCATCGCCAGCGTCAGAGTCGCGCCGACTTTGGAAATCGGCAGAACCGAATATTTGAGCGCGACTTCGTGAGAAATTAATTTGATGGTTTCATCTTCAATCTGGAAAAGCTCCAGATTTATCGAAGGAACGCCGTACTGACGCGACAAAACGGCGGTAATCACGTCGTCAGAAATTATTCCGAGCTTGACGAGATTAGAGCCGAGGCGTCCGCCGCTGCTGCGCTGGTATTCCAGCGCTTCACGCAGTTGCTGCGAAGTTATAAGGTTTTCGCGGACAAGGATTTCCCCAAGTTTTGCTGACATTTATTTATTCGAAAATGTTCCGTAATTAAACACTTTTGTAAGAAAATTTCAGAAGCGGATTCTGTCTTTGTGAGAAACGAGCAACGACGATTAAACATCGTTGATTTACAATCATAAATGTTTAACTCAAAACTGTCAAGGAATTCTTTTTCAAAATGAGCGGAAACTGGTCAAAATGAATTGATTTGGATTTTAAAAGAAAAATGTCGCAGCCGGGAATCAATTTCCGGCTGCGACATTTTCTCGGCTAAACCTTAAAAGTAAAGCTATTGTTTCTTTTTAGTCGTGGTAATTTTTTGCGGAGTCAGATTTTGCTGGCTCTTAAGCGTTGTGATAATGCCTTTTGCTTCTTCTTTGTAAGGGTGCGTTGCGGGAGCCGTATCTACGAATTTTTGCAGATAATTGGCGGCTTGCTGAAGCTGCGCTTTACCTTTCGCCTCATCTTTTTCCATATTTACGTAACCGACGTTGACAAGACTCAGACCGATACCCGCGAGCGCATCGACGTTGTTAGGGTCAGCCGCTAAAATTTTCTCGAACTCGGCAACGGACATTTCGAATTCATCCGAATTCTGGAGCGTTGTCGCCAATTCATATTGAGCGTCCGTTTTTAACTTGGCGTCGGTTTCGACAGCCATATATTCCTGATAAGCGGTCAATGCCTCTTTACCTTTGGTGCGCTCAACGCCGGTTTTGGACATCAAACGATAAGATTCTTTTCGATTTGTCAGCGCGGAAAGTTTCTGCGATTCATAACCCTTTTGAACGTTGGCGTCCGTCGAGGTCGCGGTTTTCAGGATTTCGAGAGCTTTGTTCGAAGCGGCAACCGATTCTTCATAATCTTTTTTGACCGATTCTCTGGCGGCTGTTTTGGTCGCTTCATCGGCTTTCAGCGATTTATTATATGTATCGGTTCCTCTTTTATTTAAAGCCGAGCCTTTATAGTTGAGAAGAACCGGCGCGCTTCCCGCGAAATCCGGGTCGGCATCGATTCCTTCGTTAAATTTGGTAATCGCAAGATCGTAATTTCCCGCCTTAAAAGCCGCGTCGCCTTCTTTTAAGACCGTGTTGACGAGCGCAAAATTACTTTCAGCCTTTTTCTTCTTGGAATTATAGTCGGCAATTTGTTTTTCGCGTTCAGCCTGCGCCTTTTTTTCATCTGCGGTCGGTTCAGTGTTTTTTGGGGTTTCGGTTGAAGTCGAATTGCTTGATTTATTGGCAATCGCCTGTCTTATTTCTTCTTCGGTAAACACTTTGCCGTCGCCTTCGGAAACGGTAATTGTAAAATTGTCCGCGCCCGCCGGAACATTCGGATAAATCAAGGGCGAGATGCCCGGTCCGCTGACCGATAAAATATATCGCGCGCCGAGCGGCAATCCCGCAAACGCAAAATCGCCTTTTTTGCCGGTTTTATCCGAAGGCAGTTTTGTTTTCTGGTCGAGACGGTAAACCTGAACCAGCGCGCCGGCAACCGGAGCGGTCGTTCCGTCGGCTTTTTTAACTTCAACCTTACCGGAAATCGGCGCGGTTTGAGCAAAAGCGGCGACACTGCCGATTAAAAATAAAGCTGTTGCTAAAAGAAATGTAAAATAATTTTTACGAAACATTAATAATCCTCCAAACTCGTCTTTTGATATGTATTTCGGAAACGCCTCTTTAAGATGCTTTTGAAAAAAAAAGAGTTGTTAATTATCATCATTTTACTCCAAGCCTTGCACTTTTTTGAAGCGGGAAAGTTCATTTCCGTAAATTTATTAAACTTTTCGGCTGTGTTATTTTAATAAGCAGCGAGCGGTGAGCAGTAAGCGGTAAAGAAAAAAGACAAACTGCTCGCTTTTTATCTAGAGGAGAAAAAATGACCGAAAGAATTTACAATTTCAGCGCGGGACCGGCTTGTTTGCCTTTATCGGTTCTGGAAAAAGCGCAGAGCGAGATGATTTCGCTCGGCGGAATCGGGATGAGCGTGATGGAAGTCAGCCATCGCTCAAAGCATTTCGAGCCGATTCTGCACAAGGCGGAACGCGGATTGCGCGAGCTTCTGAATGTTCCCGAAAACTATAAAATCCTGTTTCTGCAAGGCGGCGCATCTTTGCAGTTTTCGATGATTCCGATGAATTTTCTCGGAGCGCATCGAACGGCTGATTACGTTATCACCGGAACTTGGGGCAAAAAAGCGATAAAAGAGGCAAAACGATGCGGCGACGCGAAAACGATTTTTTCGTCCGCCGACTCGAACTTCAAATCCGTCCCAAATCAGGACGAGCTGAATTTCAGCGAGAATGCCGAATACGTTCATTACACTTCAAACGAAACAATCGAAGGCGTCGAATACAAATACGACCTCGACGGCGGCGGAATTCCCGTTATCTGCGACGCTTCGTCAAACATTCTTTCAAAACCGATTGACGTTTCAAAACACGCGCTGATTTATTGCGGCGCGCAGAAAAACATCGGACCTTCGGGCGTAACTTTGGTAATTATCCGCGACGATTTAATCGCGAAAGTTCCCGAAAATCAACATTCGATGCTCGATTATCGCCTGATTGCCGAAAACGATTCGATGCTGAACACGCCGAACACGTGGGGAATTTACATCATCAGCCTCGTCTGCGACTGGCTCAGAGAAAAAGGCGGCTTGACTTCGATGGAAAAGCTCAACGAAGAAAAAGCGGGCATTTTATACGACGCAATCGACGCGAGCGACGGTTATTACATCGGACACGCCGAAAAATCGGCGCGTTCGCTGATGAACGTAACCTATCGTCTGCCCTCGGAAGAACTCGAAAAACAATTCTGCTCGGAAGCAACGGCGCAAGGTCTCGACGGTTTGAAAGGTCATCGCTCGGTCGGCGGCATCCGCGCCTCGATTTACAACGCTTTCCCGCGCCAAGGCGTTGAAAAACTGGTTGAATTTATGAAGGATTTCGCACAGAAAAATGCCTGACGCTGGAATTCAGCGGGCGCATCAAACATCCAGGTTGTCGGATGAAAGCCGCGCTGACCCGCGCTCCGTTACAATGACTTGTTCGGCGGCGATTTGGATTCTAATCGGTTTTTTCCTGGTCGGAAAACTCTCTTGGACTCAGAATTCCGATGTTGCCAAACTGCTTGATAATAAGCAAATCTTTGTCCTGATTTGAAAAACAAAACTAACGTCTAACCAGCGTTGCCGACTCCACTGCCAAACAACGCTACGCCGCCAGAGAGAATAAGTCCCCCGGCTAGTGCTGCCACAATTCCCGGCATCGGATCACTTGCCGAGTTATGCACAAGGTATCCGCCAACGACGCCGCCGACGATTCCGGCGATAAGGATGCTAAAGTATTTGATAATAGGCACGGGACGGGGCAGCCAAATGCGTATCATGATTGAGGTAGCAATGCCTCCTCCGGTTAATGCCCATAGCCACAGAAGTGTAGTCATGTTGTTCTCCTTTGTTTAAAGGATGTTTTAGCAAGGCGTGTCCGCTATCGCCACATCCATTTAAGCGATAGCTGCCGAACTTTGTATTCAAATTTGTGTTATACCGAATTATATATAGCTTAGTTACAGAATAAAAGTCAACGATTATTTGACTTTAGAGGTTTTCAATTTAATAATTCGGTTGAAAAATTTCAACCGAATTATTAAATTTATGTCAAAACTACCGGACGATGTTCGTGATGTGATGCGCGTTCGGCATTACGGTTATCAAACCGAAAAAACTTATGTGCATTGGGTTCGCCGATACATATATTTTCATAACGTAACTCATCGGACGGAAATGGACACGGCAGAGGCAAACGGTTTTTACTTCAAATTTGTAACAATCTTTAAAAGCTCGTTTTCCTCACTTTCTGAAACAGTTCGCAAATCAATCAAAACTTTATCTTCAAAAATTCGCGTGATGAGCGGCGGCTTAGAAAATCTCAAATCTTGTTCCAGACGGCTGACGGGCATTTTTTCGTGTCTTAAAGCCAAAATCGCGGTCGGCGGCTGAACTGTCGGAGCCGCGCCGCCGCCGATGACCGATTTTCCTTCGATTACTTCGAATCGCAACGCATGATTTTCGCCAAGTTTTTCGCGCAGTTTTTGGGCAAACTGCCAAGTTCGCGTTTTCAGTTCGGCGGTCGTCTGCGAGAGCATTTTGAGAACGGGAATTTCCTGCAAAACGGTTTCCTTGCGGTAAGCTTCGAGCGTTGCTTCGAGTGCGGCATAAATCAATTTATCGACACGCAAAGCACGATAAAGCGGATGTTTGCGGATGTATTCGATAACGTCTCGCCGCCCGACAATCAAGCCCGACTGGACGCCGCCGAGGAGCTTGTCGCCGCTGAAGGTGACGACATCCGCGCCCGCGACGATTGATTGGTTGATAATCGGCTCGTCCGTTAAACCGTGCTCGCTTAAATCCAGCATTGCGCCCGAACCGGCGTCTTCGTAGAGCAAAATCTCGTTTCGATGCGCCAAATCGGCAAGCTCGGCAATGGTCGGCGCTGCCGTAAATCCGACGATTCGATAGTTCGACGGGTGAACTTTCAAAATCAGACGCGTGTTTTCGGTTATCGCTTTTTCGTAATCGGAAATTCTCGTCCGGTTGGTCGCGCCGACTTCTTTTAAAATCGCGCCGGACTCAGCCATCACATCGGGAATGCGAAAATCGCCGCCGATTTCGACCATTTCGCCGCGTGAAATTATCACTTCGCCGCCGCGTGCGAGCGCCGTCAAAACCAGAAATGCCGCCGCCGCGCAGTTATTTACAATCAGAGCGCTTTCCGCGCCCGCGAGCTCGGCTAATAAATATTCCGCGCGCGCGCCGCGTCGTCCGCGTTTTCCCGTTTCGAGATTGTATTCCAAATTGCAGTAGCGCGAGGCTTCTTCAAAAATCGCTTTCCGGGCATTTTCAGGCAGCGGCGCGCGTCCGAGATTTGTGTGAATGATAACGCCGGTCGCGTTGATAACTCGCTGCAAACCCGTATTTCGCTCGCTGCGCCACGCGTTTTCCAGTCGTTTTTCCGCTTCACCAAGCAGGTTTTCGCGCGAATAATCTTCCGCGTCGCCCGTTGCCTGCTGAATTTCCTGCCGCATCGAATCGATTACGGCTCGCGCCAGAAGGGTAAGATGTCTCGCGCCGGTTTCGGGCAAAATCCGGTCGGCGACCGGCGAGCGTAAAAGCGCGTCAATCGAAGGCAAAAGCCGCAGAATCTCTACCTTTTTCGACGTTTCGCTGTTTTCCATAAAATTATTTTATCTCAGACGGCATAAAATTTAAGGAATAAATTCGGTTTTGGAAATTTGATTTAAATAGAAGACGAAATCTTTCCCGAACAAGAACAAAAAAACGAAATGGCAACTTTAGGCAACAGTTTATACCGGAATATAAAATTAAAAACCGACGAATCGGTCAGTATCGACCAGCAGTTAGCGCGAATCGAAGATGATATTCGCAAGCTGAAAATCGATTTCGACATTTATTTTAACGGCGGCACGAAACGCCCGCCGCTCGAAGCGCGCGCGCGGCTCGAATCTCTCATAAAGCGCATCGCCGACGATAGAAATTTGACTTACGCGCAGCGTTATCAATTTAACACGGTCGTTTCGCGCTTTACGTCTTACCGCGAGCTTTGGCGCAGAATTCTCAAAACCAAGGGCGAAGAATTGCTCTGACAAAAAAAATTTATACAAGAAAAGCGGCTCATCCCGATAAAGGACGAGCCGCTTTTTTTTATTTATAAACGCCGTCCGTCTTCTCGCTTGGGAAAACCGAAACGGTCGGGTAATTTAACCTTTGGCTCAGACCTTCATCACGTTTTCAGCCTGCGGTCCTTTCGGTCCGTTGATGACCTCAAACTCGACTTCTTCACCCTGAATCAGGGTTTTGTAGCCGTCGCCGGAAATCGCGCTGTAATGCACGAAAATATCCTGCTCGCCGGGCTGCTCGATAAAACCGTAGCCCTTTGCATTGTTAAACCATTTGACCGTACCGTTAGCGGTATTTTTTGACATCTTTTCTAATTCCTCCTACAAACTTCAGTGAATTTAATTTTAAACGTCGAATGACGCCTCTGTTTCAAGTTCCAAGCCGAAAGCGTTTTTTTATAAACACACAGGCAAAACCAAAATTTACCCTTTCCAAAACCTAAATTTCAGACCTTTTCAAGCGTAAATTAAAATAGTGTTACAACTCATTCCTAAATAATTGGAAAATCTTAAACTGCAAGATTTTTGGGGGTTTAGTTCTTTGTGTTGTTTTTATAGAACGTTGGAAAATTTAACGGATAAAATGCGCCGTGTCAAGACAAAAATCGCAGTTTTTTCTTTGGACGTGCGAAATAATGTAAAATTGACTTAAAAGCCGCGATAACCGAAGATAAAACTGATATTTTTCACACTTAATATTATAATGGAGAAAATCAAATGCCTGATCCGATTTCAACTATCATAACAGGTGCTAAAGGAGCCTCAACAGCAATTAGTCTTGCCAAACAAGCCAAAGAATTAGGTTTACTGGAAAAGTTAATAAATGTATTCAAAAAGAAGCATAAGATTTTGGTTCTGGGAGCTACCGGAGTCGGAAAAACTCAGCTTTTAAGTTCACTTATTACTGAAATACCAGAAGCAATTAACAATATGAATCGCTCGGAATTTGTCGATGACATTCAGCTCAAAATCTCAAAAAACATATTTATATTTGTTGATACTCCGGGACAAGAACAACACAAACCTAAACGTATGAAAGCAACAGGGGAAGCAATGAAACACGGAATTGAGGGTATAATCAATATTACCGCATACGGTTATCATGAATCCCGAACCGGCAAAAGTGAAGTTTTTGATAATAATGGTAAAATTAGAGAGGATTTTTTGACTAAACGTCGAAAAACTGAAATAGATTTATTGAGTGAATGGACAGAATTGATAGGCGATAAAGAAACAAGTAAGTGGTTGATTACGTTAGTTAATAAGGCTGATTTGTGGTGGGATAAAAAAGATGAAATTATATCGCATTATGAATCGGGACAATACTTTAAAGCGCTTGGTTCGGCAAGGGCTTTATCACCTAGTGTTTTACCCTATTGTGCAGTTTTTCATAAATTTTACGGAGAAAGTCCCACTTGTGGTTTGTTTGATGATAAAGACAGGGTTGACGTAAAAGAAAGCTTGTTGGCTCAGCTAATATCGGCAATCGGGAAAGGTGGCTTGAAGTTATGAAAAATATCGAAATATTAGAAACGCCAAAATTAAATAAAGAAGATGTTACAGATAGGGATTCTTTGAATTCTCCACTTGAAAAATCTCTTGAATCTTTAAACCAGATAACAAAAAAGTTGAATTTACTATCTTCGATAATTTTAGTCCTTACATTTTCAAATCTTATAGCTATAGCACTAGCTTTATATGATTCCCCTGGCTATTTAGACAAAGGATATTCTAGTACTTATAAAACGTCGGCTATGATTCTTCTTTTCTTCTATTGGATACCGTTCTTATTAGTAATAACCGCAATATATTCATATGAATCGAAACGCAAGCAAGGGGAAGTCTTATTTGAAGAAATAAGTGATGAGTTGGAGTGGCATATTAAAAGCGATAAAACAGAGGCTGCATCTACACGTCCTGAAATAAACGCCAGAGTTTCACTACGTTCATTTTTCAAAACAACTGACTTGCCTTTTGTGCCGGGGAAATTCGGTCCTGCTTTTTACTTAGGATTTAATATCATCATTACGATTTCGATAAGCTATCTCTATTTCAGATTTATCTAATTTGTGGCAACAGAATTTTTATAGTTTTTATGTCAGACGAATACGGAAAAAACGCGCCGCTTTCCTATAACCAATATCTGAAAGTTCCCGAATTGATTAAGCTTCAGGAAACTTTGTCCGAGCCGACGAGCCACGACGAGCTTTTGTTTATCGTCATTCACCAGACGTATGAGCTTTGGTTCAAACAGATTCTTCACGAAATCGACGCGACGATTCTCTGGCTCAGGGAAAACCGCACCTTTCGCGCTAATCATTCGTTGAAAACCGTTACGGCAATCGGAAAAGTCGTCGTCAGCCAGATTCATATTTTAGAGACGATGGCGCAAATCGGCTTTCTCGAATTTCGCGATAAACTCAATCCGGCAAGCGGTTTTCAGTCGATGCAGTTTCGCGAAATCGAATTCGTTTCCGGCGCGAAGGACGAGAATATCCTGAAGTTTTTCAGATTCGACGAGTTCGCCTTTGAAAAATTAACCGGAAGATTTAACCAGCCGACGCTTGCCGAAGAATTCTGGCGGCTTTTGGGGAAAAACGGTTTTGACGTTTCGACCGAAGAAAAACGCGTGGGCGCAATCGTCGAAATCCTGACGCATCCCGAAAAATACGCGGACTATTTTATAATGCAGGATTTGCTCATCGAGCACGACGAAAATATCTCGCTCTGGCGCTATCATCACGTTTTGATGGTCGAGCGGATGCTCGGGATGAAGCGCGGCACGGGCGGCTCGGAAGGCGCGGGTTACTTAAGAACGACGCTCTCGAAAAAATTCTTTCCCGAGCTCTGGGAAGCGCGAACGCATCTGAAAGCGGGTTAATTGTTTGATTTCGTTTTTAACAATAAAATTTATGAAAAAATCTCTCTTGGCTTTTATCTTAACGCTTGTATTTTCATTAATTGTTTCAGCCCAGACGACGCGCGTAACGATTCTGCACGTCAACGACGTTTACCAGTTCACGCCGGTCGAAGGCGGAAAGCGCGGCGGGCTGGCGCGGATTCTGACGCTGAAGAATCGAATCAAGCAGGAAAATCCGAACACGCTTTTCACGTTCGGCGGCGATACGCTTTCGCCTTCGGTGGAAACGCGCACGTATAAAGGCGCGCAGATGATTGACGCGTGGAACGCCGTCGGGATTGATTACGCCGTTCTCGGCAATCACGAATTCGATATAAAAACGGCGGAATTGCTCCAGCGAATGAAGGAATCGAAATTTGCATGGCTCGGCGCAAACGTGATTGACACGACGACGAATAAGATTTTCGCCGACCTGCCGCCTTTTGTTATTCGCGAAATCGGCGGCGTAAAAATCGGATTTATCGGTTTTCTGCTTCCCGAAACAAAACAAACTTCTTCGATGGAAGCGAACCTGACGGTGAAAAGTTACTGCGACACGGCGAAAGAGCTTGTTCCAAAAATGCGCGAAGCGGGCGCGAACGCGATTATCGGTCTGACGCATATGTTTATGGTCGAGGACAAGGAGCTGGCAAAATGCGCCGATTTCGATTTGATTCTCGGCGGGCATGAACACACGCTTTTGCAGTCTTCGTCGAACGGCACGCCGATTTTCAAAATGACCGCCGACGCGCGCGAGCTTGGACGTTTTAATCTGAATTTCGACCAGAAAACCAAACGGTTAGAGAGCATCGACTGGGAAATAATTCCCGTTACGGACGCAGTGCCGGACGCGGCGGAGTTCGCGCCGGTCGTCGCCAAATACAAAGACCTTTTGGAAAAATTATCCGCGCCGGTCGGCGCGACAAGCGTGGAGCTCGACGCGCTTTCGCTTTCGAGCCGGACAAAGGAAACGAACATCGGAAATTTTATCGCCGATTCCTATAGAAACGCGGTCGGCGCGGACATCGGATTTTTGAACGGCGGCTCGATTCGCGCCGATTTGACATACAATCCTGGCACTCTGACGATGCGCGACGTGCTTTCGATTCTGCCGTTCAATAACCCGGTTGTGAAAGTCGAGCTCGGCGGGAAGCTTCTGCGCGACGTTCTCGAACACGGCGTGGCGCGAAGCGGCGAAAATGAAGACAACGAGCCGGGACGCTTTCCGCAAATTTCCGGCTTGAGCTTCAAATTCGACACGACCAAGCCCGTCGGGCAGAGAGTTTCGGATATTCGCGTCGGCGGAAAACCTCTCGACGACGCGAAAACTTACACGCTGGCGACTTCGGATTTTCTCGTTTCAAAAGGCGGCGACGGCTACACGATGTTCAAAGACGCGAAGCTTTTAACGACCGCCGCAAACGCGCCGAAGGATTCGGATTTGCTCGAAAAAGCGATAAGAGACGCGAAAACCATCGCGCCGAAGCTCGAAGGCAGAATCGTGAAAATCAAATAAGGTAATAAGTAATAGGTAATAGGTAATTGGTTTTTATTTGACTTATCACCTATCACCTATTACCAATCACCTATTACCTATCATTTCTTTTATGTTTTCCGAGGTTGAAATAAAGTCTCCCGCAATGCGCGAAGCCGTCGAGGTTTTTAATGAAGCCTACGCGGCGCAGATGGCGGAAGATTACGACGCGGCAATCAAGCTTTATAAACAGTCAATCGATATTTTCCCGACCGCCGAAGCCTACACTTTTCTCGGCTGGACATACAGTTTTCGGGGCGAATACGACCTTGCGATTGCCGAATGTCTCGCCGCGATTTCGGTTGACGCGGCGTTCGGAAATCCATACAACGACATCGGCAGCTATCTGATTGCGAAAGGAAATTTTTACGACTGCGTGCGCTGGTTCAAGCTCGCCATCGACGCTCCGCGCTACGAAGCCCGCGCCTACCCGCATTTCAATCTCGCGCACGTTTACGAAAAACGCGGTCGCCTGCTCGAAGCCGCAAAACATTACGGCTTGGCGCTCGACGAGCAGCCGAATTACCTGCAAGCCTACAAAGCGCTCAGAGGATTGCAGAAAAGATTAAATTAACTTTATTCGATTCGGAACATTCGGTTGTAAAATTCGTCTTTATTCTAAAATATTTAAGGAATCAATATGCTGAAAAAATTCAACATCGTTTTCTTTCTCGTCTTTGTTTTATTTTTGACCGATGCGGCTCTGGCGCAGGCGATTCGTTTCAAAGTAAATGCTGACGCCGCGCTTGCTCAAAAACCTTTGTCGGGCAGGCTGCTTATTTTTATGACTGGCAATCCGAAGCCGCTCGAAGGCATCGAGCCGGATTTTATGAATCCCGAAGCGGTTTATATTACGGGAATGGAAGTCAGCAATCTGTCGGCGGGCAAAACGATTGAGGTAAATCCCGATTTGCTTGCCTTTCCGCGAAAGTTTTCCGAAGCTCCGGCGGGCGAATATCAAATTATGGCGCTTCTCGACGAGAATCATTCCTACACATACGGCGGCGCGGGCGCGGGCGACCTCTACAGCAGTGTCGTGAAAGTTAAAATGCCGAATGCCGAAACCGTTTTGACGCTTTCGAAGCAAATTCCCGAAAGAAAAATGTCGCCGCTTACGGACAATATCAAAATCATCGAATTTGAAAGTCCGATGCTTTCGGCGTTCTGGGGCAGACCGGTAAAAATGCAGGCGAGCGTCGTTTTGCCGCCGGGTTACAGCAAAGAAACATCGCAGAAATACCCGACCGTTTATGGCATTCACGGCTACGGCGGAAATCATCTGAAAGGTTTGGGCGGCGTTTCGACTATGCTCAAAGCGATGGAAGAAGGCAAGCGTCCCGAAATGATTTACGTTTATCTGAACGCGAACAATTCGCTCGGACATCACGTTTTTGCCGATTCAGCGAACAACGGACCGTGGGGAACGGCTTTAACAAACGAATTTATTCCGTATCTTGAGAAACAATTTAAAATGGACGCGAAACCGAGCGGAAGATTTCTGACCGGGCATTCTTCGGGCGGCTGGTCAACGCTCTGGGTGATGATAACGCATCCCGATTTCTTCGGCGGAACATGGTCAACCTCGCCCGACCCGGTTGATTTCCGCAATTTCACAGGACCTGATATAACCAAACTTCCGCTGCAAAACGCTTATACGAATGCCGGCGGCAAAGAATATAATCTCGTCCGTTTCGGCGGCAAAAATGTTATGTCGTTCAGACAATACGCGCAGCAGGAAATGGTTCTCGGCTATTTCGGCGGGCAGTTCGCCTCGTTTGAAGCCGTGTTTAGTCCGAAAGGTTTTGACGGTCAGCCGATGCCGATATTCGACCGCGAAACGGGACGAATCGACGAGTTTGTCGCCAAAGCGTGGGAAAAATACGACATCTCCAAAGTTCTGCGCGACAACTGGACGACGCTCGGACCTAAATTAAAAGGCAAACTGCACATCTGGGTCGGAACCGCCGATACTTTTCATTTAAACGAAGCGGTCGTTTTGCTTGACGGAGAACTCAAAAAGCTCGGAAGCGACGCGCGCATTGAATATATGGAAGGCAGAAGTCATTTTGATATGTACAAAGACGGACTCGGCGAGCGCATCGCGCAGGAAATGTACCAAATCGCCCGCCCAAACGCCAAAGCGGCAACTAAGTAAAAAGATTTATCAACGCAGAGACGCAGAGAAATTTATTTGAATAAACCTCCGCGTCTCTGCGTTTCAATTTCTTTACTTCGCGCTGCCAAATCTAAGCCGATTTCGTTCCCGCGCTTTCTCGCGTTCAATTTCTCGGTCACGCGGCGGCGCGTTTGTTACAAGCGCGTCAAGCATTTTCCTCGAAGCCGTCGTTATCTCCTCAATCGTGGTTTCAAAAGCCTCTTGATTCGCGGCGGAAGGCTTATTAAACCCGCTCACCTTGCGGACAAACTGAATCGCCGCGAGGCGAATCTCTTCATCGGTCGCCATCGGCTGAAAATTATAAAGCGGTTTGATGTTTCTGCACATAATTAAAATTGAAAAGCCGTCAAATCAATCAGTTTTTTATTCGGACATTCTCTTGCGGAATCTCGACGCGTCCTGCTTTTTAGATTTTATCTTCTTCGTCGGGTTCAACTTTTGGCACTTTACTTAATGCTTTTAGAAACTTTTCACGACTTCCGCGGCTTGCGCGTTCTTTCAGATATTCGACAGTTGCCCAAGCCGATGCTTTTTCGGCAATAGCTGACGAAATGAACTGGTCAACAGTGATGCCTTCTTTTTCGGAAAGCTCGCGCACCTTTTTGAGTAATGATTCGGGAATGGTTACGTTTTCGATTACGCTCATTTTAGTTCTCCGATTATTCGTAAAAATTCATTCGGTCTAATTGCTTTGATGCCAAATTTTCCGGCTTCGGCAAAATCCTTCGTGTTGAAGGTAACAATATAATCGCAATTACTTTCAACCGCCAGTTCTAAAAGAAAATCATCTTTCGGGTCGCGTAAGGTAGGTCGCCAAAGATAGAAAATCTCCCTTAAATTTGCATTTTGACACAAAAAATCAAGCACGTCATCAATTTCCTGATGCGTAAGCTGTAGATTCATTTCAGGACGCTTTAGAACATCTTCATATTCCAAAACAAGAGCTACTGAGAGATTCGTTTTAAAGCGCGAATCTTCTAATTACAGATAAAAGCCGGAAAGATGCGCCGAATTGTGAACGCAAAGCCGAAAGCAAAACATTTGTATCTAAAATGATTTGATAAGTTTCAGCTTTCATTAACTTTCAAAATCGCTAAAAATGCTTCCTGCGGAATCTCTACTCTGCCTACTTTTTTCATTCGCTTTTTGCCTTCTTTTTGTTTTTCGAGCAGTTTGCGCTTGCGGCTGATGTCGCCGCCGTAGCATTTGGCGGTTACGTTTTTGCCCATCGCTTTGACGGTTTCGCGGGCGATGATTTTACTGCCGATTGCCGCCTGAATCGGGACTTCGAACATCTGGCGCGGGATTAGTTCCTTCATTTTCGAGACGACGAGCTTGCCTTTCGCTTCGGCGGTGTTGCGGTGCAGAACGAGCGAGAGAGCATCGACCGGCTCGCCTGAAACTAAAACATCCAATTTTACGAGATTGCTTTCGCGGTAATCGGAAAAATGATAATCGAGCGAGGCGTAGCCTTTGGAAACAGACTTTAATCTATCGTAAAAATCCAGAACGATTTCGTTGAGCGGCAGCTCGTAAACGAGCATCACGCGCGTGTCGGTAACGTATTCGAACTTTTTCTGCACGCCGCGTTTTTCGTCGAGAAGCGGCAGAATTCCGCCGAGGAATGCGTCGCCCGTTAAAATCGTCGCTTCGATATAAGGCTCTTCGATTTTGGAGATTCTGCCCGTTTCCGGCATTTTCGAAGGCGAATCGACTTCCATCACTTCGCCGTTCGTCGTCGTTACGCGGTAACGCACGCCGGGCGCGGTGGTGATTAGTTCGAGATTGAATTCACGCTCTAAACGCTCCTGAATGATTTCCATGTGCAGAAGTCCGAGAAAGCCGCAGCGAAAACCGAAGCCAAGCGCGGTCGAGCTTTCCGGCTCGTAGAAAAACGATGCGTCGTTCAGGCGCAGTTTATCCATCGCGTCGCGCAAATCTTCGTATTGCGCCGAATCAATCGGGTAAAGTCCTGCGAAAACCATCGGTTTTACTTCCTGAAAACCGGGAAAAGGCGTATCGACCGGACGCGCGGCTTCAGTTATCGTGTCGCCGATTTGCACGTCGGCGACGGTTTTTATCGAAGCGGTCAGGAATCCGACTTCACCGACCGAAAGCTCATTTATCGGCGTCGGGCGCGGGCGGTTTACGCCGAGAGTTTCGACCAGATATTCGCGTCCGGTGTTGAAGAAACGAATTTTCGTGCCTTTTTTAATCGTTCCTTCGATGATGCGGAAAAGAACGATAACGCCGCGATACGAATCGTACCAACTGTCGAAAATCAAGGCTTTGAGCGGCGCGTTGTGGTCGCCTTTCGGCGCTGGAACATCCTTGATGATTTGTTCGACAATGTCCTGAATGCCGATGCCCATTTTCGCCGAAGCGAGAACGGCGTGGCTCGTATCAAGCCCGATAATGTTTTCGATTTGCTCCTTGATGCGGTCGGGTTCGGCGCTCGGCAAATCGATTTTGTTGAGAACGGGAATGAGTTCCAAATCGTTTTCAATCGCTAAATATGTATTCGCAAGCGTCTGCGCTTCGACGCCCTGCGACGCGTCAACGACGAGAAGCGCGCCTTCGCAAGCCGACAAGCTTCTGGAAACTTCGTAGGAAAAATCGACGTGCCCGGGCGTGTCGATTAAATTCAAAACGTATTTCTGACCGTCTTTCGCCGTGTAATCGAGCCGCACGGCGTGAGCCTTAATCGTGATGCCGCGCTCGCGCTCCAAATCCATATCGTCGAGATGCTGGTCTTCCATATCGCGGTCTGAAACCGCGCCCGTGAGCTGAAGAATTCGGTCGGCAAGCGTTGATTTGCCGTGGTCGATGTGGGCGATGATGGAAAAGTTTCTGATAAATTTCGGATTCATAAAACTAGCTATATTAAAACAGATAAAAATTCTTGCGTTCAAGCAAATAACTACAATAACAAAACATTCGCCGGTTCGCACTTTAAGGCGTTCTTCGCGCCGCCTGATTTTTAGATTCAAATTTTTTTTCATCCGCTTGAATCCGTTCCGGCAAAGCGGGCGAATCCGACAATATCAAGGTGTAGAAAAGTATCGGAAAAGCCGACGCGTTTTTCCCGCATACGTTTCATTTATCCGGCAAATTATTTTGCGGGAAATTTTCAGGGGGATTAGTTTATGAGAAAAAGATTTTACGGGCATAGCTTCCGGGCTGTGCTTTTTTTATTGGGTGTATTTTTTGTCGCCGGTTCGGTTCAGGTGAACGCGCAGAAAGGAGAAGGAGTTACCGTTACAGCCGCTAATATTTACGGCGTTACGACGGGAAACCAGCTCGTTCGTTTTAACAGCGCAAATCCCGGAACGCTTGTAACAATCGGGGCAATCACGGGCTTGCAGGGCGGCGAAACGGTCATCGGAATCGATTTTCGACCGGCAACCGGACAGCTTTTCGCCGTCGGCAGCGCGAGCCGTCTTTACGTTGTAAATAAAACGACCGCGGCGGCAACATTTGTCGCGGTTTTATCGACCGCGCTTAACGGCACGGAATTCGGAGTCGATTTCAACCCGACGGTTGACCGTCTTCGCATCGTCTCGGATACAGGGCAAAATTTGCGCGTTAATCCGGCGAACGGCGCGGTAACAAACGACGCGAATCTGAATCCGGGCACGCCGCACGTTACTGCCGCCGGATATACAAACAGTTTTTTCGGCGCGACGACGACGACGCTTTACGACATCGACACAAATAACGACACGCTTTACACGCAGAATCCGCCGAACAACGGAACGCTCGTTACGGTCGGCGCGCTCGGCACGAATGTCGGCGACGCCAACGGTTTCGATATTTCGCCGATTGACGGCACGGCTTATCTGGTCGCCTCGCCGGCAATCGGCACGGGCAATCCGATGCTTTACACGGTGAATCTCGCAAGCGGCGCGGCAACGGCTGTCGGCTCGGTCGGCGGCGCTGCCAATCTTATCCCGATACGCGGGATTGCAGTCGAGACGGGCGCGACGACAAATTCAATCGGCTATGCCGTAACGACTTCGAACAATCTGATTCGCTTTAACACGTCTCGCCCGAACACGCTTCTCGGCGCGCCGACAGCAATTACCGGACTTCAGACGGGCGAAAATATTCTCGGCATCGATTTTCGTCCCGCGACCGGACAGCTTTACGCTCTCGGAAGCACCAGCCGTTTATACACGATAAATATTTTCACGGGCGCGGCAAGCGCGGTCGGAGCAGCCGGAGCGTTTACCTTAAACGGCACGGCTTTCGGCTTTGATTTTAATCCCGTGCCTGACCGCATCCGCGTCGTTTCGGACACAGACCAGAATCTGCGGCTCAATCCGAACGACGGAACTATAACCGGGACGGATACTACATTGCAGTATGCGGCGGGCGACCCGAACAACGCACAGAATCCGAACATTACGGCGGCTGGCTATACAAACAGCTTTGCTGGAGCGACGGCGACGACGCTTTACGACATCGACACGAATCTGGATATTCTGGCGACGCAAAATCCGCCGAATAACGGCACTTTGAATACTGTCGGCAGTCTCGGCGTGAATGTTTCCGCCGTCAACGGATTCGATATTACGACCGGAAGCAATTCAGCTCTGGCGGCTTTGCAGGTGCAGGGCGTAACTAATTCGGGACTTTATTCAATCAATCTGACAACCGGCGCGGCTTCGATTATCGGTCCGATTGGCGGCGGACAGGCGATTAGCGCATTTGCCGTTGGCAGAAGCACGGCTGCGGGCGCTTCGACGGCGACGCTCGATTTTGACGGCGACGGTAGAACCGATAACGTCATTGACCGTTTCGGTGATAATACTTATTACATCAACCGAAGCTCGAACAATTCGTTCTACACCGTTCAGTTCGGTCTTGCGGGAAGCGACGTTCAAACGCCGGGCGATTACGACGCCGACGGTAGAACGGACGTTGCCGTCTGGCGACCTTCGACCGGAATTTTCTACATTTTCAGAAGCTCGGACGCGACGGTTCAGGCTTATCAGTTCGGGATTAACGGCGACGAGCCGGTCGCGCGTGATTACGACGGCGACGGCAAAACCGATTACGCGGTCGCGCGCCGAACGGGCGGACAGCTTATCTGGTATATCAACAACAGCGCGAACAACAGCTTCCGAATCGAACAGTTCGGACTCGACATCGACGTAGCCGTTCCGGGCGATTACGACGGCGACGGTCGTTTCGATTTGGGCGCGTATCGCGGCTCGGGCGGCGGGCAGGCGACGTATTACGTTCAACGCTCGACGCTCGGCTTTACCGCCGTCAGCTTCGGCTTGGGCAGCGATTTGGTCGTTCCGGGCGATTATGACGGCGACGGCAAGACCGATTACGCGGTCGTCCGCCAAGGCTCGCAATTCACATGGTATATTTTGCGAAGTTCCGACAGCAGCGTAACAATCGTTAATTTCGGCACGAAACCGCAATACACGACGCAGGGCGATTATGACGGCGACGGCAGAACGGATATTTCAACATTCGACCCGTCGGGCGGCATATTCTACGTATTTAGAAGCTTTAACAACGCTGTTTTGATAACGCAGTTCGGACAAAACGGAGATTATCCGGTCGCAAATTACGACACGCACTAATTTGTCAGTTGTCCTTTGTCCTTCGTCCTTTGCTAATTGAATTTAAGTTGAATTATTTAATTAAATTCAATCCCGCAAAGGACAAAGGACAAAGGACTAATGACGAATGACACTTTCCAAGGAGGAAATAATGAAAAATTTAGTAAAAAATATAGGGAAAGGCTTAGCCGCCGCCGCGCTTGTCTTTTCAATATCGGCGATGCCGATTTTTGCTTCGAGCCATTCCGAAGCGCCGCTTATCAGCATGGACAGATTTGCCGACAACACCGACGTTTACGCGTTTCGCAGCAGCGAAGCCGGACGCGGCGGGTTTGTAACGCTTATCTCCAATTTTATTCCGGCACAAGACCCTTCAGCCGGACCGCAGTTTTTCCGTTTTGACGATACCGTTTTGTATGAAATCAAAATCGACAATACGGGCGACGGCGTCGAAGACATTACCTATCAATTTCAATTCACGACTCAAATCAAAAACCCGAACACCGTTTTGGGCATGAACACGGTTAATTCGGACGCCGTGATTTCGAGCCTGACGGACGCCGATTACAATATGCCGCAAACTTATACCGTGCGGCGCATCGAGCGTCTCGGCGGTCGTCGCGGTCGAATTATCGCCGCCGGACTTCTAACGCCGCCGAGCAATATCGGACCGCGCGTAACGCCGAATTACGAACAAAATCTGGGACAACCGGCGGTTTATAATCTGGCAAGCGGCGGAAAAGTTTTTGCCGGACAGCGCGACGAAGGTTTCTTTCTCGACCTCGGCGTTTTTGACGCTATCAATTACACTTCGCTCGGCGCGAGCGGCGGCGTCGATACTTTAAGAAGCTTTAACATCAACACGATTGCGCTCGAGCTTCCGATTCAGGAATTGACCGTCTCGCGCGCCGTTCCGTCAAGCCCAACCGCGCCGGATGCGGTTATCGGCGTCTGGTCAACCGCCAGCCGCCGCTCGACGCGTGTTTTGAACGGAAACGGAACGCAGAGCACGCAGGGCGATTGGGTTCAGGTTTCGCGTCTGGGAAATCCGCTCGTCAACGAGGTCGTTATTCCGCTCGGCTTAAAAGACGCTTTCAACTCGCTTGCGCCGACCGGCGATTCGGTTGCCGCGCCCGCCGTTCTCGACCCGGAGCTTCCGAAGCTTATAAAGATTGCGCTCGCCGCTTTTAACGGTATAAACATAAACATTCCGCCCGCGCCGCGTAATGATATGGTTTCGATTTTCGCAACCGGAATTCCGGTCAATGCTGTAACCGGACCGAATTACACGACGTTTTTGTCCGACGGTCAGCCGCACGAATACCTGCGTCTGAACGTGGCGATTCCGGCGCTTGCCTATAATGCGCCCGGCGCGTCTCGTCTGGGCTTGCTCGGCGGCGATGTCAGCGGTTATCCGAACGGGCGCAGAGTCGGCGATGATGTAATCGACATCTCGCTTCGCGTCGTGCTTGGCGGAACGCCTTTTACGCCTGACTACAACGTCGCGCCGAACAATTCCGTCGGCGACGGCGTCAGCGGCAACGAGCAGCCGTATCTGGCGCGTTTTCCTTATCTGGCTTCGCCGAATCAGGGAAACACGCCGCGACCGGCAAATTCTCCGGCGCAGAGAACTGAAAGAAAGAAAGGCGACATCAATTTTCTCGTCGATGAAAACGGCAATTTAAGATAGTCCGTGCAAACATTCGTGCCTGAAAGTGAAACCGTTTCGCCTTCAGGCACGAAGTCTATTTAAAAGCAGTTGCGGAGAAAATCTATGCAGACAAAACCGGCAAAAATTAATTTTTTTATAATCACGGCATTTTTTGTTTTAGCCTTAATCAGCGGCGCGTGTTCTTCAAAAACAAGCGAAGTAACCGTTAAAGCGGCGGAAGAAAATGTTTCGACGGATGCGGCGGATAAGGAAATAAACTCCGTTCTGAAAATCATCGAAAAATCGCCGGATTTGCCGCTCGGATACGTTCAGCTTTCGACCGTTTATATCAAAAAAGCGCGTGAAACGGGCGATTTCAGCCTCAATACGAAAGCTGAAACGGCAGTTAATCGCGCTCTGGAAATCGAGCCGCAGGACGTTCCCGCAAGAAAGCTTCAGGCGTCGCTCAATCTTACGTTCCATCGTTTTCAAAACGCGCTCGAACTAGGACAGAAATTGCAGAAAGAATTGCCGAACGATGCATTTGTTTACGGCGTTTTGACCGACGCGAACGTCGAGCTTGGAAATTATAAGGAAGCGATTGACGCGGCGCAGAAAATGATTGATTTGAAGCCGAACAGCTCGTCTTATGCCCGCGTCGCGCATCTTCGCTCGCTGCACGGCGACTCAAAAGGCGCGGTTGAAATGATGACGCTCGCCGCCAAAACCGCCGACCCGCAGGACAAGGAAGCGCAAAGCTGGTGTCTGGTTCAGCTTGGCAAAGAATATTTCAAAGCGGGCGATTTTGCCAAAGCCGAAAAGGTTTTTGACGAAGCTTTGCAGATTTTCCCGAATTATCACCTCGCTTTGACCGAAAAAGGAATCGTCCGCGCCGCGCAAAGCGATTTTGATTCGGCAATCAAATATTTAACTGATTCGCAAAATCGAGTGCCTTTAACCGAAACGATTATTGTTTTAGGCGATATTTACACGAAACAAAATGATGCGGAAAAAGCGCGGCGGCAATACGATTTGGCGGAAACTATCGAGCAGAAATTCGGCAGCGCGGATTTGCGCCGTCTCGCGCTTTTGTGGGCTGACCGCGATATTCGTCTTGACGAAGCTTTGACAATCGCCGGGCGCGAGAACGACGCGCGACGAGACATTTACACGGCTGACGTTTACGCGTGGTGTCTTTATAAAAACGGGAAGTTTCAGGAAGCAAAAACGTCGATAACCGAAGCTTTGAAACTAAAAACGAACGACGCGCGAATTCTCTATCACGCCGGAATGATTGAAAAAAATCTGGGAAACAAAAAGGAAGCGGCGAAGCTTTTGCGGCTTGCGATGAAAACAAATCCGGCTTTTGACGTTTTGCAGGCGGAAAATGCGAAAAAAGCATTAGAAGAATTGAAATAACATAGCTTTTTGGAGCCGGTTTTTGATTATCGATAGACCAGCAAATCAAACCCGATAATCAAAAACCGGCTCTGAAATCGGACGGAAAAATGCGAAACAAACTTTATCTAATAATTGCGCTTTTAATTTTTGCCTTTGCTCAAACGGCAATGGCGCATCCATTGGGAAATTTCTCTGTTAATCAATATTCGCGCCTCGAAGTCGGGAAATCGCAGATAAAAGTGCGGCAGATTTTGGATTTGGCGGAAATTCCGACCTTTCAGGAAACGGGCGCGATTGACACGGACAAAAACGGCGCGCTCTCGCAGGACGAGTTAAACGCTTACGCGGAAAAAATAACGCCGCAGTTTCTGGCAAATTTGTTTCTGTCGGTCAATAATCAGCCGCTCGAACTTCGCGCCGATAATAAAAAAATCCTGCTCAAAGAAGGCGCGGGCGGGCTTTCGACGCTTCGCATTGAATGGAACTTAATCGCTGATGTGCAGAATTTAGAAATCGTCAGCCGCGTTAAATTTGAAAATAAAAACTATGCCGACCGCATCGGCTGGAACGAAATCGTCGTAAATCGTCAAAACGGAGTCAACGTTTTCGACTCGACGGCTAAGGGAAGCGGCGTAACCAACGAAATAGAATCGTATCCGCAAGATACTTTGGCTGCGCCGCTTCACGAGCGGGCGGCGGAATTTTCCTTCACGACAAAAGCGATTCCCGAAAATGCCGCGCTTTTGCAAGACCGTGACGGGCATACGACCGCTGTAATTATTGAAAAAGAGACTATTAAAAAAGATAAACTAGCCGAACTTATCAACGTGCCGGAAATCACGCCCGCGATTGCGCTTTTTGGTCTGCTGATTGCGTTCGGTTTGGGCGCAGTTCACGCGATGTCGCCCGGACACGGCAAAACGGTTGTCGGAGCTTACCTTGTCGGCTCGCGCGGAACAATCAAACACGCCGCTTTTCTCGGTTTGACGGTAACGATTACGCACACGCTCGGCGTTTTCGCGCTCGGTTTGATTACGCTTTTTGCCTCGAATTACATTCTGCCCGAACGCCTGATGCCGTTTCTCAATTTCGTTTCCGGCTTGCTCGTCTTTTTTATCGGAATTTCACTTTTCAAAGACCGTTTGTTCGCGGCGTTAGGCTGGAAAAAGGAAAAGCATCACGACCATTCGCATGATGAACACGGGCATCAACATTCTCACGGCGAACATGTACATCATCAAGGCGATTCACACTTGCACGAAAGTCATTCGCATCACGCGCGCGACGCTTCGATGCACACGCACGACGGAGTTCATTATCATTCGCATCTGCCGCCGGAAGAAATTTCGTGGAAAAGCCTGCTCGCGCTCGGAATTTCGGGCGGACTTCTGCCGTGCCCGTCGGCGCTGGTGCTGATGCTTTCGGCGATTTCGCTCGGTCGAACGGGTTACGGAATGATTTTAACGCTCGCATTCAGCTTCGGTCTGGCAGCGACTTTAGCGGCGGTCGGACTCGTTTTTCTGTACGTCGGAAAAGCTTTCGGCGGTTCAAAGCTAGCAGAAAACAGAATCGTCAAAACTCTTCCGGCGGCGAGCGCATTTGTCATTGCTGTGGTCGGCGCGGTAATCTGTTATAACTCGTTAGGATAAAATTATGAGCGAAATCTTGTTTGCGTTTTCGGCAACATCGACATTTGCGATTTTAGGCTTCGGCTTTCTGCTCGGCTTAAAACACGCGACCGAAGCCGACCATCTGGCGGCGGTTTCGACTATCGTTACGGAGCGCAAAAGCCTGTTCAGCTCGGCGCTCATCGGCGGCGTCTGGGGATTGGGACATACGATTTCGCTTTTTATCGCGGGAATTTTTGTTCTTCTGCTTAATTTTCAAATCAGCGAGCGAACCGAAAGAACTCTGGAATTCTGCGTCGGAATAATGCTTTTTCTGCTCGGCGTTAATGTCATCAGAAAACTGGCGCAGGGCGGGCATCTTCATTTTCACGCGCACGCGCACGGCGAACACAAACACGTTCACCCGCATATTCACGAAAAAGCCGGCGAAGAAGCGCACACGCATCACGGACTTTCATTCAGCCCGCGCGCGCTGCTTATCGGAATGGTTCACGGCTTGGCAGGCAGCGCGGCGCTGATGCTGCTCGTTATTCCGACTATCGAATCACGCACCGTCGGCTTGCTTTACATCATAATTTTCGGCGTCGGCTCAATCGGCGGAATGATGCTGATGAGCTTTCTCGTCGGTCTGCCGTTTCAGCTTACGGCAAAAAAATTCAATCGCCTAAATCATCTCTTGCAAGGCGTTGCGGGCTTGGTCAGCATCGCGCTCGGACTTTTTATCATTTACGAAAAAGGAATCACCGAAGGTTTGTTCGGTTAAGACGAGAATAATTTTGACCTTTGAGCTTTGATTTTTGACCTTTGATTTTACTTAATTTCAAAGGTCAAAGCTCTAAGCTCAAAGGTCATTTTATTTGCGGCATTCATCTGTCGTAAGCTAGAAAACGAAATGATAAGTTTTGACTCGAAAATCTGCACAAATTTTGAAGAATCAAGCTCGCGCGAATGGCTTGAAACAAACGGCATCGGCGGTTTTGCCTCAAGCACAATCTCAGGCGCAAACACGCGCCGTTATCACGCGCTTTTAATCGCCGCGACAAAACCGCCGCTCGGGCGCATCACGATGCTTTCAAAATTTGAAGAAACTCTGATTATCGACGGCAAAACTTATGAGCTTTCCTCAAACCAATTTCCGGATAAAATCTATCCCGAAGGCTTCAAATATTTAAAAAGCTTTCGTCTCGACCCGTTTCCAATTTGGATTTTTGAAGTCGAAGGCATCGAAATCGAAAAGAAAATTTTTATGGTTGACGGGCAAAATACAACCGTCTGCCGGTGGACAATCAAAAATCAATCGCAAATCGCAAATCGCAAATCGCAAATCGAGCTAAAACCTTTGCTTTCTTTCTGCGATTATCACGCTTTGCAGCACGAAAATAACGACTTTAATTTAGAGTTTTCGGAAAACCCGTCCGCTGCCGCAGGCGATTCTGACATGATTTCGGTTCATCCGTATAACGAAATGCCCGCGCTTTATTTCGCGCACAATGCGGGAAAAGTTGAGAAAACAGGTTTCTGGTATCGCAATTTTGAATACGCGATTGAAAAAGAGCGCGGTTTTGATTTTCGTGAAGATTTGTTTCAGCCGTTCGCCTTAAAATTCGATTTAGAAGACACGGCAATCGTCATCGTTTCAACGGAAGGCGGAAACGCGACTGTTAAGGAGCGTGTGAATTCGACGATTAATGACACGCTCGTTCACACTCGCGTTTCCGCCTATGCGGAAAAGCTTGAAAAATCGGAAATCAAACGGCGCAAAAATCTGATTAAAACTGCCGGCGCGAAAGACGATTTTACAAAACAGCTCGTTCTGGCGGCTGACCGGTTTATCGTTTTGCGCGGCGAAGGGAAGACCGTAATTGCCGGTTATCCGTGGTTTTCCGACTGGGGACGCGACACGATGATTGCGTTAAACGGTTTGACTCTGGCGACAAACCGTATGGACATCGGCAAAAATATTCTGCTCGAATTTTCGCAGCATCTTTCGCAGGGAATGCTGCCGAATCGCTTTCCCGATGCCTCCGACGAAGCCGAATACAACACGGTTGACGCAACGCTCTGGTATTTCGAAGCGATTCGCGCCTACGCGGAGAAAACCGGAGATTACGAATTCGTCCGCGAAAAGCTTTACGAAAAGCTGATAAACGTCGTCGTCTGGCACTTGAGCGGAACGCGCTACAACATTCACGTTGACACGGACGGACTTCTTTATGCGGGCGAAAAAGGTGTTCAATTAACGTGGATGGACGCGAAAATCGGCGATTACGTCGTTACGCCGCGTGTCGGAAAGCCGGTTGAAATTCAGGCTTTGTGGTATAACGCTTTGAAAATCATGGCTGATTTTGCCGAACGTTTCGGCGACACTGAAGATAAAGCGAAATACGATTCGATGGCGATGATGGCGAAGGAAACCTTTAATCAGGTTTTCTGGAATGAGGCGGAACAATGTCTTTTTGATGTCGTCGAAAACGGAAACCGCGACGGCTCGGTTCGCCCGAATCAGATTTTTGCCGCGAGCCTTCCGCATTCGATGCTCTCAATCGGGCGCGCGCAGAAAATCGTTGAAAAAGTCGAGCAGGAATTGCTCACGCCCGTCGGTTTGCGCTCGCTTTCGCCGAAAGATTCCCGCTATTGTCCGATTTACACAGGCACGCCGTTCGAGCGCGATTCGGCGTATCATCAGGGCACGGTCTGGGCTTGGCTCATCGGCGGATTCGTCGATGCTTATCGCAAAGTTTATCCGAACGGAAACAAAACGGAAAAACGCATCGAAGAAATTATGTCCGGCTTCAAAAATCATTTGACGGAAGCCGGAACCGGGCAAATTTCCGAGATTTTCGATGCGCGCGAGCCTCACGCGCCGCGCGGCTGTATGGCGCAGGCTTGGAGCGTCGCCGAAGTTCTGCGCGTTTTGCAGAAAGATTGATTTTAATCCATCACGGTCGTTTGAAACGAAGCGATAATCGCCATGCCCTGCGGCACGCCCGAAGCGTTCTGGCAGATACCGATGCTCGTATGAATCAAAACCGGAACGCCGTTAATCAAATAGCTCGTCGAAGCCGTCGTCCAAATCACCGTCATACACGCGCTTGTCGCGCCGCCCATAAAATTCGGGCAGCCGACGACAGTGTAAACGTCATTTATAAGCAGCGGAATCTCGCCATTAACAAGCTCGCCGGAAAAACTCGTCGGCGAATGCATAACCATTCCGCCGTGCGGGCACAAAATCACGCTTCGCTTCGTTAAAACAAATCCCGCTCGGCGCTCCAAAACAAGAGCCATAGTAATTTCCTCCAAAGTAAGTTTAGATTTCTAATTTAGCAGTAAACTTATTTTTTCAGAACCGAGAATAAATCTTTTTGCTTTCGGCTTGAAAATCTTAACTTCTTAAGCGCTGGTAAATATTTGGTATATTCATTATGAGTTTAAACATTATGGATGCAAATTTTCCTGTGTACTAGGTGAATTTGTTGTGCTAAAATTTTTATATTGAGTTATTGAAAAGTTTATGCCTACTATTTCAATGTTTTTCGGGATTGTCATTAAGATGTATTTCGACGACCATAATCCGCCGCATTGTCACGCGGAACATCAAGGCGAAATGGCTGTTTTCGATTTTCGCGGAAACATTCTGGCAGGCGATATTTCTTCGAGAACGGCGGTTCGCCTGATTCGTGAATGGATTGATTTACACCCGGCGGAACTCACGGAAAATTGGGAAGATTTGCAAAATGGCAGAGGCTTTCGGAAAATTCCGCCTTTGACCTGAGATAAAAAAATGAAAGATTTAATTGTAGTTACATCGGCGCGGCATTTACACGATTACACGCTCGAACTCGCTTTCAGCGACGGCATAAAAGCGGAGATAGATTTCACCGTCTGGATAAAAAAATACCCATTTTTCAAACCGCTCGAAAACATCGATTACTTCAAAACCTTCTCGCTCGACGGCGCAACGGTCGTCTGGGAAAACGGCGCAGACATCGCCCCCGAAACTCTCCACGAAATCGCGCTTCAAAAACAGCAATTGCAAGCCGCTGAGTCAGATGCAATGTAAAATTAGATGAAGAATAAGGAGAAAGCTTATGCCTGATATTGCAACAATTTCTACATTTCTTGGAAGCATTAAAACGGCAACTGAAATTGCAAAAGCTATTAAAGGAGCAGATTTATCGCTTGAAAAAGCCGAAGCAAAATTAAAAATGGCAGACCTTATATCGGCTTTGGCTGATGCTAAGATTCAAGCTGCGGAAATTCAAGATTTGCTCCAAGAAAAAGATGAAAAAATAGTTGAACTTGAAAAGGCAGTTGAATTTAAATTAAAACTAGTTCGTAAATATGGAGTATATTTTGACGAAACCGCATTGAAATTGAAGGGCGGTGAGCCATATTGTTCTCATTGTTGGGAAGCAAATCATAAAGCAATACATTTAGTTTGGAAAGGAATTTCATATCCTGGTAAGGTTTACGGCTGTCCTTCTTGTCAAACCCAATATGATATAAGGTCTTAACTTTAACTCGTCAAGCGTCGATAAATATTCGGCATTCTCTCCGGCAAACTCAAAACATCGTCGATAATCGTGTAGCCGACATCGCCGTATAAATCTTTTAATTCGTATTCGCTTTCGCGGTCAATCGTGATGCAGAAGGGCGTGATGCCGTTTGTTTTGGCTTCGGTCAAAGCTTCGCGCACGTCTTCGCGGGCGTAGCGGGCGTCGCCGTAATCGTGGTCGTAAGGTCTGCCGTCGGTGAGGATTATCAGGAGCTTTGTGCGCGATTCCTGGCGCAGAAGTTTTGCCGCCGCGTGGCGGATTGCCGCGCCGAGACGCGTGTTGTTTTGAAACGTGATGCCGCCGATTCGTTTTTCAATTTCGTCAGAATATTTTTCGTTGAAATCCTTGACGACGTAGAATTTTACGTTGCGCCGACCTTCGCTTGTGAAGCCGTTTATCGAATAAACGTCGCCGACCGCTTCAAGCGCTTCGCTCATCAAAACTAAACCTTCTTTTTCGATTTCGATAATCCGCCTGCCCGGATGCGTGTAGGGCTGCAAGGGATTTCGCGTGATTGTCCGCGCCGTCGAAGAAGACTGGTCGAGAAGGAGTGAAACGGCAACGTCGCGCTGTTTGCGAAGGCGTTTCGTATAAATATTTTCCGATTGCCGACCGTCGGCGCGGCGGTCGATGACGTAATCGACGAGCGCGTTTAAATCGTAATCTTCGCCGTCGATTTCGCGGTTAATGCGCGTTAAATTTTCCGGCTTCATCAACTGAAACTGATGCCGGATTGAAGAAATGACGCCGCGATAGCGCGAGCGCGCAAGCTCGACAAAATTGCGGTCGCCCTGCCGCACTTTTTTCTCGATGACGCGGCACCAGCCCGTTCGAAAATCCGATAATTCTCTGTCCCATTCGTCGTAAGAAAACGCTAAATCGCCCGATTCCAGCGCTTGTTCGGGCATTTCGTTGTGCGTCCAGACTTCCGCGCCCTGAAGGTCGTCGGGTTCGCCGTCGTCGTCCAGGTTGTTCCACGCGTTGAACAAATCTTTTATGTCCTGTAATTTTTTCGGCTTCTGCTCGCGCTTGACCTGATTTTCCAGAACCGATTCGGTCGCGTTTTTGTCTTCGCGGGCAAAATCGCCTTTATCTTCCTGTTCGGGCGATTCCTGTTCCTGAGATTGCTCGGACGTGATGTTTTGAAAAAGCGTGTAAACGCGGCTCGTCGCCATCAGTGAATCAGCAACGGTCGGAAAAGATTTTTCAACGCGGAGACGCGGAGACGCGGAGTTTTTTTCGGCGGCTGTGTCCTGCTCGCCTTCTTTCAAATTTCTCTGCATCTCCGCGTCTCCGCGTTGAAATTTTCGCAGATAATTATCGACAACGGTTTCGATTTCCGAAACGATTTGCCCGTAAAATTGCCGCGCGTCGTCGGTCGCGCCGCCGCAAAGCGTTATTTGAAATAAAAGCTCAAACGGAACCTGAGCCATCGGAACGTCAAAAATAAACGGGCGTTTTTCGCGCAAGAATTTCTGCATCAAATCCAAATCCTTCCGCAAACCGCGATAAGTTCGCCTTAAAGCCGCATCGATTCGCGCGTTTTCCATCGTGCCGAATATCTTTTTCGCCAGACGCGGCTCGGGAAAAACCTGCAAAACGGCGCGATAATCCGAATCTTTCGGCAATTTTTTCCGACGCTTTTTCAATTCCTCGCGGATTTCTTCTACGCTCAATGCGCGTTCGCCTTTTTGCGCGTCTTCCATATAACCCGAAAGCGAAAACGCGGCGATTTGCTCGGCGGTCGCTTCGTAAAGCTCTGACAATGAAGCAAAAGCCGCTTTCAGTTCCTTTGAATCTCGCTTAAAAGTTCCGAACTCGATTTGTCCCGCGCCGTGCGCCGCGAGAACTTTGTAAAGCCGAAAATCCATCTCGTCCGAGTCAAATTCCGAGACGTTCGCCGGCAGATAAATCATCTTGCCGTCGCCGATGCGCAATTCCTGCGGCATCGCCGTCAGCGGCGCGACTTCGACTTCTTTTCCGGTCAAGCCTTCGACGTAAATTCTTAAAATCGCCTGCACCCGTTCGAGCGGCAAACCGACCTGCGCTTCCTGCAAAAGTTGATTGGACTGGCGCGTTTCCAATGCGAAATAACTGCGCCGCGCTTTTGCCGATTCGTTTTCCTTTTCAGCCAAGCCGGTTTCAACCCATTCTTCAAACTGCGCGAGCGAAACTTTTTTGAGCGCCTGCGCCGAAGAGCGAAAAGCGGCAAGCGCGCTTTCGGCATCTTTTCCGGCGATTCCGGCGACGAGCTGCAAAACTTTTCGAACGATAAAAATCGTATCCGAATAAAATTTATCTGCGTTTTGATGTTTTGAAGACGGCACGGAAATTTGCGCGAAAAATTTCGGCGTCGCGCGTAGAAAAGCAATCAAAACCGCGTTTCCGTGTTTTGCAATCCGCTGCAAAACCGCGCACCAATCTTCAAAAACCGCGTCCGTTTTCTGCAAAACGTCGCTTCCCGCCGAAACAAAATGAAGCGTAACGCTTCCGCCGAATTCGAGAAAATCACGCGCCTTTTCCATCAGGCGAACAGCGCTTTCGGCGGAAATTTTCTCCAAAACCGACGGCAAATTTGCCCACAAATCGGCGGTCATTCCGCCTGTTCGATTGGCAAAATGCGACGCGAGCGCGACAACCGCACGCGAAACCTCGCGCTTTTCTTCGCCGAATTTTTTCAGGCTTTCGGCGACCTGCGGCGTTTTTTGCAGAAAATCCGCGCTGTGTTTTGCCGAGCGATTGGCAATTTCCGAGGCGAGCTGCAAAATTTCGGTCAAAAGCTCGTCGTCTTTAATCTCCTTTGCAAGGCGCGGAATAAGCTCAAAAGTTTCGAGCGCAATCGAGCTGGAAAGAACAAGCTGGCGCGTGCAGATTTGAAAAACGAGCGGGCGCGCTTTTTCGGGAACGAGCTTCAAATCGTTCACGCCGCCCGAGAAAAACTTCGCGCCCAAATCGGCGTTTCCCATCGCAAGGCGTCTGCCCATTTCCGCCCAGCTTCGCAAATCTTCTGCCGATAAAACTCGCGCCGCCGTCGGCACGGCTTCGACAAATTCGCGGCTGACGCGCAGAGAAACCCCGGCGAGAGTCGCGCTCATTTCCAGCGCGGCGCGTTTTTGCTCGGATGACAGTTTGGTCAGTTTTCGTGCAAGTCCTGTGAAAGTTTCCTTTTTCTCGTCTTCCGCCATAAATTTAGTTTAAGGATTAAAAGCGTTTGAAGCAAAAAGCGGAGATTAGAAGTCGGAATCCGAAAAAAGAAAAGTTTGGGCAAGGTCATTAAACCGGATAATTCCGGCAATCGTCGTGTTCAAATTGGTCGGCTCGATGCCGTCCGGGTAAATAAAACTGTGAAAACAGGCGTTGGCGTTGCCTTCGCGGAGAGAGTCGATTTTGTGATTGCGTTCGAGTTCGGCGAATTTCTGCATGATAAAATTCTGCTCGTCGCGCGTCAGATTTTTGCGCGAAATATCAAAAGCGCAGCCCGAAGTGTGCGGCGGCAGACTGCCTTTACCGCTGACTTTGAACGAGTTGGAATTCGTCTTGTTCAAACTGATTTGATAATCCATCGAGCGCAGAAGACTTGTAACGCGCAGAGGCGCTTTGGACATTTGAAAATATGCGGCGCACATTTCCTCAAAAAGCTTTCGCGCGTCCTTGTTATACATTCTGAGCAGCCGAATCCGCATCTGCTTGCGGTCAGCCGCGACGTTCAAATCGTATTTCTGACCGTCAAAATTATCGGCAAGCTGTTTGAGAATTTTATATTTCGGCGAATCGGGCGCGAGCTTTCCGACGCCCGTATCAAAATCGAATGACGTAAATTCATCGCCGGTCGCGCTTCCGCCGATGTCCAGAACATAGCTTTCGGTCGCCATCGGGAGTTCGCCGACAAACTTGCCTTCGAGCCGCAGTTGCGCCAAATCGGCAAAATCCAACGGCTGTTTGTAGCCTTTTTTGTTAATCATCTCGGCGAGTTTCGCCTTTTGTTTCGAGACGTTTCCGCCGACCAGCTCGACCGGAAGCGGAATCAGCCCGGCAGGTTCTGCGCCGGTCGCGCCATGATTTAAGGCTTTATCCAGTTGTTTTTTCCAGAAATCAATCGGAACGTTCAAATCGGAAGGCTTATTCGCCTCGGTCGTCGAAACCGAAGCGATTTCCTTCAAATCTTCCGCCTTGAGCGGGTCTTCCTCGACTTCCCACGAGGCAATCAAATCGTCCACATCGTCCGGGTCTTCGCCGCCGAGCGGGTCAATCACGCGAATCGGAATCGAGACTTTCGCGCTAATCTGCGGCGTCGGCTTGCCGGTTTTCCCGTTATTTTTGTATGAACTCGATATGAAAAGCGCAATCAGCGCGATGAAAATGATGAGAAATGTGGAGGCGACCGCCGCGATTAGGATAAACGGAGGCTTATTTGATTTTGGATTTTGGATTTTGGATTTTGGATTTGTAAAATTGTCCGTCGTCTGTTGTCCGTCGTCCGTTGTTTTTTCTACCGGCAACTGACCACTGGCAACCGTCGGCTTTTTATCTATTTCAATCCGAATTCGCGTTTCGCTTCCGATTTTTATTTCGTCGCCGTCAAAAATTTGAACGGGTTTATTGGCAAGCTTTTCGCCGTTTAGGAAAGTGCCGTTCAGAGAGTTTTCATCAACCACGAAAATTGCTTCGCCGTCGCGAAAAAATGTCGTGTTTTTGCGCGAAAGCCCGGTGTCCGAGAGCACGATTTGAGACGAATCGGTGCGCCCGATGCTGAGTTCGTCTTTGAGCGCGAGCGTTTCGTTTTCCGTCGAATTGGCGATGTGCAGAATTACTTCTTGCATTGAAGATAGATTTTTCTCGAAATGCGAGATTTTTTCAAGCAGGAACGGGAAAAGAAGTAATTTTTTTCAAAAACTTCTTTTCCCGTTTCGTCTAATTTGAAATTATTTATGCTTTTAATAACAGGCGGAAAACTTGTCCGAGCGAATAGTAATAAAGGTTAAAATTTCCCGAAGCCGCCGCGTTTGTTTTTTTGATTTCCGACTTCTTGTCGGTTTTCGCGGCGCAGGCGAAGCTTTCGGGATATTCGGCGAGATGATTTTTAGTTTCGGCGGGCGTATTTTTCAAAAAATCCGTTCCGCCGAACGAGCGTTCGATTAAATCGCGGTTTGCGGCGCGCGTGTAATCGATAAATTTCGACGTAACGTCGCCGGTTTCCTTTGAATTTATATCGAGCATTTTAACCACGCTGCCGCAGGCGTAATCGAAGGATTTTAAGTCAACGCTTTTTATCGACGCGCTTTGCAGCGTGCGAAAATAAACTTTTCCGCGCTTCTGGTCATAGACGATGCTCCACTGCGTTCCCGGTCTTTGCGCGACGTTGCTGAGAATGTCGAATGCGTAAGCGACGGCTTCTTTTTCGGTTTTTCCGGCTTTTTCAAATTCCTTCGTTTTCAGCGCCGCTCGCGTGAAACGGTCTAAGGAATTCGCCGTTTGCGGAACTTCCTGCGAGCCGCCGAGCGCCTGCGTCGCTTTGGCGTAACTCAAAGATTTGTCGTATGTATCATTTGCAAGCGTCGAAACGGGAAGCGTATCGCCCGTGCGCGCGACCAGTTTTCCGTCAAGAAATTCGATTGTCGCGGAATTTCCCGTTTTATCGTTGACCAGATAGTGAAGCGGCGTGCGGTCTTCGATTCGAACGTTCTCGATATTTTTCAAAACTTCTTCGGTCGTCGCGGAAATATCGAGCTGATACTGAATCCATTCGAGCACGTCGAGCGCCGGGCGCGCGTCTTTAGCCGGATATTTCGTTCCGTCGAGCCACATCAGCTCGATGACGAGTCCGGCTTCATTCATTCCGCCCATCGGCGTTTCGCGCCCGTATTGATTAAACGTCAGGCTGCCGTAAACGGACACCCATCCGGCGGGATTTTCCTTCTGCGTCGAGGTTTTCGAGACGCCGCGCTTGTTGACGAAAACAAGCCCGTCGCCAATCATCCAATCGTAATTTCTGCCGAACAAAACTTCGCTCTTGCTTTTCAGGCAAAATGTCGTGCAGGCAAAAGCCTCAGACACAAAAAGACTCGATAAAAGCAGAAACGAAAGCGCAAACGCCGCGAATTTTTTCATATTTCCTCCGAAAAGTGCAGGAAGGTTTTTTATAAATACGCTTCGATTTTAAGGCAGGTTTCAAAATAGTGAATGGTGAACAGTGAACAGTGAACAGTGAAGAAAAGATTTCTTAAACTATTCACTATTCACTGTTCACTGTTCACTTATTCGAGTTTTCCCGTAACGACCATATAGCGCATATCCGCGCCTTCGAAGCCCGGCTCGTATACGTTCAGAAAAACGGCGATTTTACCTTCGTAGGTGTAAACATCCTGAATGTGATAATCAATCGCGCAGCCTCGGCTCGCGGGCAGCGTCGCGTCTTTTTGCAGAAATTTGGTTTTCTTCATCTCGTTGTCCAGCAGGCTCAGCTCGATTTTAAAAACCGGCAGCTCATACGGCTCGCATTCTTTCGTCTTTGTTTCAACCGGATTGAGCGTCAGAGTGTAATCGCCGCGATGATACATCGAGCCGATTTCTTCGGCAAACCTGATTTTTTCGGCTTGATGTTCTTTTTCCATATCGAGCGGCAGGTCGGTTATCAATCTCGAAACGGTGTGCGTTCCCGTATTTCCCTGAACGATTTTTAGCTCAAGCATCTTTTTGGCGGCGGCGAGCTTTACCTGTTTTCTGGCGGCGTCTTCGGTTGCCGTTTCCTTTTCGATTTTGATGCGGAAAGGCGCGCCGGCAAACGCGTTTTTGGCGACATCGACAAAATAGACGTTCGCATACGGGTAGCCTGTCCCGTCCTGCGAGCCGTATTCTTCAAAGGCGAGATAATTTCCGTCTTTGGAAAAACCGATAAAATTTAAGCTCGCGTAATCTCCGGCAAAAATGGCGGCAGGCGCGAAAGCAAAAACGAGAAACAATATAAGCGACAGGTAAGTTTTAGATTTTTTCGTCATAATTACCGTTACAGACGACCGGCAGACGACGCGTTTGCTGAATTGCAGGCTTGTTGGCGATAATCCGGTTTAATGTTCTGCGCGCTTATATTCCGTGCGTTTATCGGAAAGCGGCTCGTAATCGCCGGCTTTGTCAAAGAGCTTGCGCACGCGGCGCGCTTCTTCCCAGGACAGAGGCATTTTTTCGGCTTCGGCTTTTTCCGCCTCGTAAATCGCTTCAAATTCATCGACCGCCCGTTCGAGCGCGGCAAATTTTTCGTCGGACAATGCTCCGGGCATGTTATGCGTCCGCCATTTCTTCTGCATTCTAAGCTCGGCGCGATAAAACGGGATTAAGTCTTCGAGCGGTGTTTCGTCAATCATATCGTTAAATAATTTACCCAATTCCTTCGCAATTTTTTTCGCCGTCTCGTCGCCTTTCATAAAATTTCCTCATCCTTAATGCCCGTCGGTTGACCAGTGCGGCTCGTCGGTGGTCAATTTTTTAACGCCGTAGGTCGCGCCGACGGCGTGAAGCGCTTTGTTCGCGTTGCCGTCAGCCTTAAACGCGACGGGCACAAGCTTGCCGGTTTTGTCCTTTATCTTTATCGTGCCCGCCCACGTGATAGTCATATCGACCGCCTTGCCCTCGATGTGCCTGCTCGTCAGCGAAGGCGGATTGACGCTCGCCGGCGGAACTGCCAGATGAAAGCCGTTGACAATCTCGCGCGCGCCCGCAACGCTCTGCGCGTCAACGCCGTGATTCCAGAGAATATCGACGCCCGCCAGCGGCGGCGCATCCGTCGGCTTAACCTTTTTCAGCGCAATCAGCCACGACCAGTGAAAAAGATAAGCCCTTCTCACGCTGCGCTTGGTCGAAGTAACCGAAACCTTCGCGCCCGCCGCTTCGAGCGCTTTGATAAACGCCTTCACATTCGCCCTAAACACAGGTTCAAGGTCTTCGATATTACCGCTGTTCACCGCGTTCGTATTTGCCCACGTTACCCAAAATGTTCCGCTTTTTGTAGCCATAGCTTTTTGAAGGATGAATAAATCGTAATACGTGATACGTAATACGCAAAATCAAAACGTATTGCGTATTACGTATCACGTATCACGTCTTCATCCCTTCTTCTCCTCCTCTTTCTTCTCCTCCGTTCGTTCGATGTGCGTCGCGTTGTTCCACGCGTTGATTTTGTCGGGTTGGTCGGCGTATCGATTGCGGATATAGATGTCCAATTCGTCAAAAAATTCGTCCGCATCTTTGTAAGCCGAGCTCTTGCTGCCCGTTGCCGCGCCCCGGTGGCTCAGCGCCTCATTGGTAATATCGAGCGTCGCCTCAAAAATGTCGACCAAATCCGTGCCCGATTGGAGATACTCCAACGTCAAACCGCGATGCATAAAATCTGCTTTATTATCGACGGCTTTCGGCACGATTGCGCGTGTTTTCGTGATAAGCTCCTCGTCCGTCTCGCCGTGCGGCAACGAAAAATTACTGTTAAAGCCCGGCTTTTTGCGGGAGGTTACATTCGCTGTCTTTGCCAGCTTCTTGCGATATTCCCTGATATTAAACCGCGCCGCGCTGCGCTCGCCCGTTCCCGCCTTCGCCGTCCCGCTGGAACTCGACTGCGCGACCGTTTTACTCTGAATAACGGCAAACGCCGCCCGAAGTCCGTCAGCCGCTTCCTTTCCGCCCGAATCTGCGGGCAAATCCGTGAACTCGGCATCCAGACAGGACAAAGCGCGTTGATACCTATCGTTTATTTTGCTTAGTGAAACAGCCATTTTTATTATCCTCCTTTTGATTTATGGCAGATTGAAAAAAATTCGCCGCCCGCGCGACAACATAAAAACGGAGTTTCGCAAATTTTTGCGAACATTCCATAAATTTCTAAGAAGATTCCACTGATTTTCGGGAGTATTCCGTCAGTTTTTGCGGCAATTCCACGAGTTTTTGTGAACATTCCACGACTTTTTACAACCATTCCCCTAATTTTTGACCGTATTCCGGCACTTTTTAGCAAAATTCCAAGTCTCGTCAGCGGCTTTTAAAAATTTATACGGGTAATCTACACCTTTTCGCTTTAAATTGGAAGCATTATTTTCGAAAAAAATAAAAAGATTGGGCAAGCAGTTTAACTTAATAAAAAAAATGTTCCTGTTATCGAAAATTTGTCGCGCTAACAAATAGAGGCGAAAATTTTTGTCTCGGTAATATCGAAACTAAATTTCAGGAGAATAATATGCAGCAACAATACCAATACGTTTATCTTCTTTGTAACGGCAGCGCGGCAGCTAATTGGCTGGACGGGATGACCGCAAACAGCGCGGTGGCTCTCGCGCCGTCGCCGAATAGCCTTGCTTACTCCGGTTTTTCGGGCACGCAATGGAGTATGACTCAGGCTGTGACGCCGAAAGGCGAACCCGCCGTTATGTTTGAAACGATAGGAGGACCTGCGGGCAATAGAATCCTCTACGGCAACGTGGACGTAGGGCAGGTGCAGCTCGCGCCCAACCCGGGCGAGAATGAAACGATGTGGCTTATCACTCAGAACGGCACAGACCCTCTGGGTAACGTGCCGACATATACGATTCTATGTGCCGACCGCAGCTTCGGCAATCAATTCTTAAACGGTAGCATACTTGACGGCTCGGTGAATCTGATTAAACCGGACATCGGGGGAAATCTGCCGACAACCGCTTTCTGGTTTATCTTCGGTCCGGCTGCGATGTCGTAGAACGGATTTTTTTAGCCACGAATGACACGAATAACACTAATAAAAAGCAATTATTTTTCGTGTAATTCGTGTCGTTCGCGGCTAACTCTTTCCGCCCGATTCGGTTTGCTGGCGGGCGTGGTACGAGCTTCGGGTTAAGGGCGAGGATTCGACGTGTTTAAAGCCCATCGCTTCGCCGATTTGTTTCCATTCGGCAAATTCGGCGGGCGTAACGTAGCGTTCGACCGGAAGGCGGCGTTCGTAGGGCTGTAGATATTGCCCGATGGTCATAATGTCGCAGGAAACTTCTCTCAAATCTTTCATCAGTTCGACGACTTCCTCGAAAGTTTCGCCAAGTCCGACCATAATTCCGCTTTTTGTCTTCATTGCCGGCTGCCGCAAATCGCGCCAGTGCGCCGAGCGTTCCAATAATTCCAAAGTCTGCGCGTATTTCGCGTCGGGACGGACGCGGCGGTAAAGACGCGCGATGGTTTCCGTGTTGTGATTGAGAACGTCGGGACGCGCTTTTAGAACATTGTTCAGGGCAGTCTCGTCGCCGTTAAAATCCGGAATCAAAACTTCGACTTTGCAGGTCGGATTCATTTCGCGCACCTTTGTAATCGTTTCCGCCCAGTGCATCGAGCCGCCGTCGGGCAAATCATCGCGGTTGACGCTTGTGATAACGGCGTGCGCGAGATTCAGATGCGCGACGGCTTCGGCAACGTGCGTCGGTTCGAGCGGGTCAAGCTCCATCGGTTTGCCTTTGTTGACGGCGCAAAAACCGCAATGCCGCGTGCACGTGTCGCCGCCGAGCATAAACGTCGCCGTGCGGTCAGTCCAGCATTCAAAAATATTCGGACAGCGCGCTTCCTGGCAAACCGTGTGCAGGTTTAAGCCTTCAATCAATTTCAAAACCGCGTTTTGATTTGCCGGGTCGCCGAGCTTGATGCGCAGCCAATCGGGTTTTTTGAGCCGCTCTTTTTTCTTTTTCGAGACGAATTTCTGGATTAAAACTTTTTCTTCAATCATAAAAAGCAGATGTTTTTCGGACTTTGTAAACGACCCTTAACTCAAGCGAGCGACGACTTTTCCTTTGATATATTCTCTTCTAACCGCTCCGAAATGGCGGCTGTCGTTGCTGTCTTCCAAATTATCGCCGACCAAAAAATAATGTCCGCGCTCGTTGATTCGCTCGACTCTTTTAACGATTTCACTCGTTTGTTCAACCGGGTGTCTGGCGACGACGATGTCGCCGACTTCGATTTTTGCCGCTGCCCGGTCAACCAAAACCTTTTCGCCGTCTTTCAAAGTCGGATTCATTGATTTGCCTTCGCAAACGTATTTATGGCGCGAGCCTAAGAAAACCAGAGCGATTTCATAAAAACCGGCTTCGGGTAAATCCTTCATTTATTTCAAACGGCAAGTCGCCTTGCCTATCAAATATTTTAACGGAACCGCGCCGAAAGTGCGACTGTCGGTACTTTCCTTCGGATTATCACCAACTAAATACAAATCACCTTTTTTATTAAATTTTTTCACGCGTTTCAGTATTTTGACGCTTTCCTTATACGGATGGTTGGCGAGAACAATATCGCCGGTCGCTATTTTGGCTTTCGGATTCAGCAAAACCGCGTCGCCGTCTTTCAAAGCAGGCAGCATCGAATCGCCCTCAACGAGAAAACCGCGCCGACGCCCGAGAAAAAACAAAATCCTTTCCTTCCAATTTGCTTCCGGTAATTCCATTAAAATAAAATTTGGATTGCCGATTTTTATCTCAAATCGGCAATCCAAAATCCAAAATCTAAAATCGTTCTAACTCGCCGTGTACCAGGGAACGTCTCTGCCCTTGCTGTCCCAGAACATTTCATGAACTTTCTTTATCGCGTCCATCAGTTCCTGCGCGTGTTCGAGGCTGACTTCCTGTTTGCACGATGAGCAGGCTTTTGCGGCGTTCCAGAAAGTTTCGTGCAAATCGGGATATTTTTCCAGATGCGCGGGCTTGAAATAATCCGTCCACAGAACGAGCAGATGTTCTTTTGCCAGTTCGGCGCGTTTTTCTTTAATCGCGATAAATCGCGTCAAAGTGTTTTGATAAGCGGCGTGCGCTTTCGCATCGTCGCCCTCGGGACGCTTCAAATCGAGAATCTTTTTCGTCAACTGCAAAACCGATTCGGCTTCAATCCGAGCCTGCGCCGGGTCATAAACGCCGCACGGTCCGTCGCAGTGAGCCTCGGCTGTTTCAAAATTCAATTTATTTAATTTATCAAACATTTTCCTTCTCCTTAATTCTGTAATAATTTCATTGTATCATCTGAAAAGTATTTTCAAAAAAGAGGCAAAAACGAAGACAACCAGCGTTCATTTTTTGATAAGATTTTTTAAATTCGGAGGATTTCAGTTATGCAGATGAGCCCGGGAGATGTGAAGACATATCCTAAATTCAAACAGTATGTAAGTATCGCAATTCCCAAAGTTGTCGAAGTTACGTCGATTATTACCGCCATTCATAAATTTGCCGGAATTATCGACGAGGCTAAAATTAAAGAGGCGCTCTTGTGGGGCAAAGGACCGACGATAAAAATTGTCGTTATGAACGATTATGGGCAATTTACGCCGAATTCAAAGTCAAACGAGCTTCGTATTCAGGAAAAAATCGTCAAGGAATTTGAAAGCGGAAGCAAGAACAGTTTGAAAAAAACCAAGAGCGGGCATCTCGTCTATCTTGTCGGCGTAACGCTTCTTCATGAGCTGACGCACTGGGCGGATGACCAGGACGGCATTGACACGGAAGGCGAAGAAGGCGAACACTTTGAAAATGCAATCTACGGAAAAGTGATTGTCTAAAACGGAGGTTTTATGAATATCGCAGTAGTTTTTATGGTTTTGTTTAGCGTTGTCCAGACTTTTTGCGGAAACTCTGCCATAAATTCGGCGACAAAAACGCCAAAAACATCGCCGGCAGCAAGTGCGGCAAAGGAAAATAATATGAAAGAAAATAGCTCCAGCGACGACATCCGGCAAATTTGCCAGCTGACTTTGGATTTACCGGATTTGCAGCAGTATTATCACGCGGATAAACCCGGTCGGAAGCCGGTTAATGTCGTAAAAAACGCGTCTTTGAAAGATGATGTCAGCCTGACCGCGCTCGGCGAGCCGGTCAAATTTATCAGCGCGGATGAAGCCGCCGCGAAGAAAGTTCCGGCAATCGAATTTACGTCAATCAAAGTAAACGGTAAGACGGCGACGGTCGAATTTCGTTATGCGATTGAAGGAATTCGCGGAAAAGCGGAATTCAAATTTTCCGATAAATGGGAAGTCGTTTCAAGCAATATTTCCGAAGCTTGAATGTCTTTTAATTTTTCCGGTAAAAGCTAGAACGGGCTTTGCGCCAAAAGTTGAAGTTATTTTTGGCGCAAAGCCGATTTTTGCTGATAATTATAAAGAATTTTATTCTTCGGGACGCGTTCCGGCGTCGATTCCTTTGACGCTTGCCTGATTGATAACTTTAACGTGCAAATCGTCCGACAGGCGAACCTGACACGAAAGGCGCGTGTGGTCGTTCAAATCGGTTTTGGTGGCGAGAATGGCTTTTTCCGGTTCGCCGATTTCGCCCGGGTCGCCCGCCAGAATTTCGACGCGGCAGGTCGTGCAGCGCGCGTTTCCGCCGCAGCGGTGAAGGATGTCGATGCCGTTGTCTTCGAGGCACAAAACGAGCTTTCTGCCTTCCTCGCATTCAAAAGCGAGCGTGCCGTTAGCCGTTTCAGCAGTGATTTTCCGCATTTATTTTAAACTCCAAATCAGTAAATTTCCGTAAAACTTTATACTTTGAATTTGGCACAAATTAGAGGAAAATAGCAAGTAGAGTAAATCTGATATATGACTCAAAATATGTTAAAAAACGCTGTCGTCGTAATCGTTATTTTTGCCGGTTTATTTCTCGGTTCTTACCAGACGGCTTTCGGTCAGACTAAAAACGCGGAAGACAAGGAATGGGACGCGCAGGAGACAAAAATGCTCAAAGGCGACTATAAACAGGTTGCCGTCGTCCTTTACGTCGATGTAAAAGAGCACGAACTGGTAGATTCTATCGGGACGGGCAACTGCAAAGAAACCTCCGGCGGCGGTTATTGTTTGTATCGTCTAAAAGCGGAAGTAAAGGAAGTTTATAAAGGCAAAATCAAGCGTGAGAATTTTGAATTTTACACGGTCATCGAAGCCTCGACCGGGAATAAGGATTTTCTGCTCGGCGAGAAAATCGTTTTTCTCGAATGGAGCAGCAATTATCCCGATAAAAAAAGGCATTTGGGCACGCTCGAAAATTCGACTCGTTCAATTAAAGACGGTGTGCTCGAAAAAATGCGGCGCATTGCCAAAAGGAAAATCTAAATCGGAAAAATCGCTTTTCGATGCTCCGGCGGCGTATCGCCTTTGTACAAAACTTTTTCCAGAAACAATCCAGAAGGCGGCGCGGTCGTCGCGGCAGGCGCGTTTGTATAAAATTTGAGCTGACGCGCGAAGCCTTCGACAGAAAGCTTTCCGCGCCCGATTTCCGCCAGACTTCCGACGATTCTCCGCACCATTTTCCACGTAAAATGACCCGCGCCGATGCGAAAGCAAATCAAATCGCCGTCGAGAAAGATTTCCGATTTTTCGACGACGACAACGGTTGAAGACTTCTTTTTCTCGTCGTCGTCAGTTTCGGTAAACGACTGAAAATCGTGCCTGCCGACGAGCATTTCAGCCGCTTCTTTCATTTCCTCGACATTGAGCGCGTCTTTTATCCACCAGACGAAATTTTTGGCGAAAGCCGTCCGGCGCGGCGCGATTTGATAAAGATAATAGCGCGAAAAAGCATTGTGCCGCGCGTCGAATTTATCGGGCGCGTTCGACACTTTCAGGATGTTGATGTCGTGCGGCAAAAGGTCGTTAAAGCCGAACTGAATCTGGCGCGGCGTGACGTTCGCTTTCAAATCGGGTGCTCTTAAATGCGCGATTTGACGGACGGCGTGAACGCCCGCGTCGGTTCTGCCCGCGCCGCCGATTTCGACGCGCGATTCAAAAAGCCCGCGCGCCGCGTTCATCAATTCGCCCTGCACGGTTTTCGAATTATGCTGAATCTGCCAGCCGCGATAACGCGTTCCTTCGTATTCAATTTCCAGTTTCCAGGTAGGCATTTATTTAATTGATAATTGATAATTGATAATTGGAAGACTCTTTCTTAATTATCAATTATCAATTATCAATTATTCATTATTTCCCGATTTTCACTTTTTCGCGATTTTGGCTGACGGCGACGTAGATGACTTCGGCTTCGGTTACGCGGACGATTTGCCCGTGCGCGCCGAAGCGTTCGGCTTCGACAATGACTTTGATGGTGATTGAAGTATTTCCCACGCTTGTGGTCGTCGCATAAAAGCTCACCAAATCGCCGACATAGACGGGTTCGTGAAAGATAATTTCCTTCATCGCAACCGTTACAAAGCGTTCGTGCCCGGTGTGTCGGATGGCTTCGACTCCGCCCGCCACGTCGATATAACTCAAAATAACTCCGCCGAAAATCGTCCCGTGCGCGTTCGTGTCGCGCGGCATCATCGTGATTCGAATCGCGGCATTACGCATTCTTTCGGCTGTTTTTTCGTTAGTTTCTTCCATTCCTTTATTTCCTGAAAGAGAAATTTACAGGGATGAAGAGGATGAAAAGGATAATTTTTTTTTTATCCCTGTTTATCTTCCTCATCCCTGTAAATTTTCTTCCTCGGCTATTTTCTCCAAAACCCAATCGTGAATTGTGTTTCTCAATTCGTCCAAATGATTGTCGAAAAAATGCCCGCAGTTTTCAAAAACAATCAATCTCGCGTCCGTGTTTTCGGCGATTTGCGCGACGAGAGCGTTCAGATTTTCGATTGAGCCGAATTCGTCCTCGTCGCCGTGAACGAACAAAATCGGCTTGCGGCAATTTTTCAGATAGGAAAAATCGTATTTATCGACCGGCGTTCCGATGCTGATGAGCCGCGCAATTCTTTTATCATCGAGCGCCGCTTCCGAGCCGACACGCGAGCCGAAGGAAAATCCGGCGAGCGTGATTTCCTGATTCGGATAATTTTCCGCCAGATAATCGAGCGCGTCTTTTACGTCCTGCTGTTCACCGTCGCCGTCGTCGTGCGCACCGGTCGATGCGCCGACGCCGCGAAAATTAAAGCGAAGCGTAATGAGCCCGGCATCGACGAGTCCTGCCGCCGCGCGAAAAACGACCTTGTTGTGCATCGTTCCGCCGCCGAGCGGATGCGGATGACAGACGAGCGCGATTCCTCGCGGCTCGCCCTGCGGCTCTTTCAAAATTGCTTCGAGCTGTCCGTGTGAAGCCGGAATTGTCAGATTTCCTTTCGGGTACATACTTGATTTTAGATTTTAGATTTTGGTTTTTGGATTAGCAAATCCGATTATCAAAAGCAAAAAAAGAAAATAGTCCACGGATAAACACAGATGAGCACAGATTTCTAAAAGATAAATAAAAGTTTGTTTTTATCCGTGTCTGTCCGTGTTTATCCGTGGATGAATAAAAATTTCAAAATCTATAATGCCTTATTAGCCGAAGGACGCATTTTCGTGATATTTTTCTTATTCATAATCTTGTAATTATTTTTATACAAATGGAAGAAATACAAACAGACGCGGCTGCGCCGGAAGCCCCGACCGGGAGCGCAAAACAATCCTGGACGGTGTGGCTCGGCACGGACGAGGCGATTCGCTGGGTTTATCTCATCTTCGGTTTTTGCGCCATCGTTTTGCTGATGGTGCTGCTTCAGTTTTCGACAAGCGCCATCTGCTGCGGCGATTGGGACGGCTATTATCACATTCGCTGGAGCGCCGAGCTTTGGAACAGTTTTAAAGGCGGACACTGGCTGCCCGAATTTAGATGGCTGCCGCTGACCGTTTTGAATCCGAAGGATTACGCCGACCATCATTTTCTGTTTCACCTTTTGCAGATTCCGTTTCTATGGTTTTTCGAGCCGGTCATGGCGGCGAAAGTCGCGGCGGTTTTTTACGGAAGTCTGGCGATTTTTTCGGTTTACTGGCTGATGTTTCGGTATCGTATAGATTATCTTCTGCTCTGGTTTTTCGCGCTTCTGACGTGCGCCAACCCGTTTTTCTACCGGATGAACATGGCGAAAGCACCGCCGCTGACGATTATTTTTACGGTCATCGGAATTTACATGCTCTTTGAGCGAAAATATAAATGGCTGATGCCTTTGATGTTTTTTTTCGTCTGGACTTACAGCCTGTTTCCGCTTCTGCTTATCGCGGCGTTTATCTGGGCGGCAATTATCGGATGGAATGAGCGCAGACTTGAATGGAAGCCTGTCGTCTATACTTTTGCAGGGATGATTTTGGGAAATTTAATCAACCCGTATTTTCCGACTAATCTTTATCTTTTCTGGGAGCATTTGCTCGAAAAATTCAAAATAGGAACGGATTTTGTCGTAGCGGTCGGCGGCGAATGGTATCCGTATTCGGGACAGCAGCTTTTGACGCATTTCCCGATTGCGATGACGGCGATGCTTATCGGCTACATTCTCTTTATGCCGCGAAGCCGCAAGCTGCCGGAAAAAGCGACGTTTTTTCTCGGATTTGTAACCGTCCTGCTGCTCGCGCAGTTTCGTTCGATTCGCTTTTCCGAATATTTTCCGCCGTTTGCGATTCTTTTCGCCTCGTTTAGCTGGCAGGCTTTTAAGATTTCGCAGGCGCACCGGCTTCCCGAAGATTTCCAGCGCGAGATTGAGCCGTTTCTCGACAAGGATAAACCGACCGAGCGGCAGCAGTATTTCGAATATGCAAAGCAGGCTTCGCTCTGGATTATCGGCATTCTGCTCGTCGTTTTGATGTATTACAATTTTCGCGGCATCAAAATCGGCTCAATCGAGCAGGAAGGCTTGATTACGAGCATTAAAAACAACGAGGACAACGACCGTTATAAGCGCGTAACCGATTGGACGAAGGAAAATATTCCCGAAGGCGAGCGGATTTTTAACTGCAACTGGGACGATTTTCCGAAGCTGTTTTTCTTCGACACGAAACACGCTTACGTTTACGGTCTCGACCCGAATTATCTATACACGGAAAATCCCGATTTGTATAAATTACTCAACGACATAACCGCCGGAAAAGTGGACGATGCCGCGCAGCAAATCCGTGAAAAATTCGGCGCGCGCTACGTTTTTGCCGACGAAAGGGAAAATCAGGATATGATTGCCAAGCTGCTCGAAAGCGGCTGGGCGGAAATCGTCTATGAAGACAACGAAGGACGCGTTTTGAAAATCCGCGACGCGAAAGGCGACGCGCCGCCCGACGCGACCGACGACGAAAGCAAGCTGACGCCGGAAGAAAAGAAACAGCTCGACGAGCAAATGGAAAAAGAAAACGCAAATATGGCTGACAATCAGGACGAGGAAAATCAATAATGTTTCAATCGAACAAGGCAGGAAATCATTTTCCGGTCGCGCTTTGTCTTGCGGCTTTGCTTTTACTGAATTCCGCCTGCGAGCCTGCGCCGTCAATGGTGAATAAGGCGACACCGGCGACCGTCGAAGAAGTCGCGGAAAAGCTCAACGACGTTCAGCGCGAAGTAAAAGATATGCAGGAAGCGGGCTTTGACATTATTTATGTTCTAAAGCGTAAGGACGGCGGCGTTTTCGATAAGGAAGACAAGCAGTATCTGAAGGCAAATTCGCCCGACATCAACCGCAGAGTTTTGACCGCTGACGAAAAAGTTTTTATCGCCGGTTCTAATTACACATTCTCGCTTGAAAACGTGGAGGCGCTGCAAAAGCGTTTTATCTTCGAAGATTATTCGAAACCCGGAATTCCGCAGCCGCAGCCCGCAAATAATGCGAGTAATTCGAATCAATCGCCGAAAAATTCGAATAATCAGAAAAATGTGAACAAGCGATAATCGCTCTAATTAAGGAGAAGAAAAGTGGCAGAAAAAGAAACACGCGAAAAGAAACAAACCGCCCGCCGGGTTTTTCTCGACCCTTCGACGCCTTCGGTTCTTTCAATCGTGCGTGTCGTCATCATCACGCTCGTGCTGATTGCCATTTTCGATTTTGCCAAGACGATTCTCGCCTCGCTCACATATCTTTTCTTTATGATTGTTCTGGCAATCTTCTTTGCCTATCTGATTGAGCCGCTCGTCAAGATGATTCGCCGCCCGTTTAAGGAAAGAGGTCTCGACAAATTGATGCCGCGCTCGCTGGCAATCGGCGTTTCGTATATTCTGGTTTTCAGCGTTTTGGGCTTGGCTATCGCTTACGCCACGCCTTTAATCAGCAATCAGGCAAAAGCATTCGGGACGAACATTACTTCGACCTCGATTCAGGAGCAGATTTCCAATCTGAACAAACGCCTCGACAGAATGCGCATTTCCGACGATATTCAGACGAAAATCAATGAAAAAATAAGTGAGTTCGGCGAATATATCGCCGGTTTGATTGGAACGACCGCGATTGTCGTGGCGACTTATCTGCCGTGGCTGATTTTAGTTCCGATACTCGCATTTTTCTTCTTAAAGGACGCAAATTTGTTTCGCGTCGGAATTCTAAGGATTTTTCCTTCGGGACGCTGGCGGGCGCGAATGGAATCGGTTCTGTTCGATATAAACACGACGCTTGCCGCCTACACGCGCGCGCAGATGATTTCATGTTTTCTCATCGGATTAATCTGCACCGCCGGTTTTTACGCTCTCGGCAATAACTACGCTCTGCTGCTTGGAATTCTCGCCGGAGTTTTCGAGTTTATTCCATTGATAGGACCGGTTACAATCGGTCTTCTGGCAACTTTCGTGGCAGGTTTCGAATCGGGTTATCAGGCGCTTACGACAGCAATTTTCCTCGCTGTTCTGCGTATTTTGCAGGATTACGTTCTTTATCCGCGAATCGTCCGCGAAGGCATTCACCTGCATCCTTTGGCGATTATTCTTTCGGTTCTCGCGGGCGAACAGATTGCGGGCATTCCGGGCGTTTTTCTTTCGATTCCGATTGTCGCGCTTCTGACCGTCATCTACAAACACGTTCTCGACCATCTCGGAAGCAAAGGACTTTTCGTCGGATTACTTGAACCGAAAGAAAACATGGAAATAAGTGAGAAGTGAGATGTGAGAACTGAAATCTTTTTTTTCATATCTCACATCTCACTTCTCACTTAAAACAGCGAGCCTTGATTTTCAAGAGCGCTTGCGTCAACGGTTTTTTGCCCGAATAATTCTTTTAATTTGTTTACGCTGGCAGGCGCGTGTCCTTCGTAAAAATTGCTGAAATAAACGTAAATTTCCTTTGCTTTTATCTTCCCGATTTCTTCCGCCCACATTTGCAGGTTTGTGTCCTGCGCGCGGTAAATTTTATCGAAGCTCGTTAAATCTCTCTCGCCCATAAAACGAGCGTACGCAAAATTTGCCGTCGGTTTTTCGATTGCCGCAAACATCTGCTCGCGCGGAATCCAGCTTCCTTCCGTCAGGCAGAGCGCGACTTTGTTTTTCTCCAATTCTTCAAAAGTCCAGTCAATCAGCCACGCGCGCTCGCGAAACTCGACGGCGAAATTTATTTCTTCGGGCAGCCGCGCCAGAAATTCGCGCAGGTTTTGCGCGTTTTCCTTTGACGCTTCAAACTGCGGCGCAAGCTGAATCAGAACGGACGCGAGCTTTTCCTTTAGCGCCAAAACGCGCTCGCAGAATTCGTCCAGAATCGGGTAAGATTTTTGGCGCAAAGCGTGTTCGTGCGTGATTTCCTGCGGCATCTTCAGCGAAAACGTGAAGTTTTCAGGAGTTTTTTTATACCAGTTTTCGATGGTCGCAAGCGGCGGAATCGCGTAAAATGTCGAATCGACTTCAATCGTGTCGAAAATCTCCGCGTATTTTTCCAGCATTTCGCTGCTGCGCGTCCCGCGAGGATAAAAAATCGTCGCGCCGCCGGGTTTTGTCGTCCAATCGGCGTAGTTCCAGCCCTGACAGCCGGCGCGGATTTTGGATTTTAGATTTTGGATTTTGGATTTTTTCATAATCGACAGGAAAATTTTAGCGCAAAGACGCGATGGCGCAAGCGCGCGAAGAAAATTAAATCAAAATTAAGAGCCGAAAGGCAAAAATAACGAATCCTTTGACATCTAAATCCTTTGCGTCGTCGCGTCTTTGCGTTGTCGCGTTAAAAAATCTACTTAAAATTTGGTATATTGAGTAACTTATGGCGAAAAAAGGTTCGATTTTAGTTTGCGACGATGAAGAGATAATGCGTGACGTGCTCGGAACGATTCTTTCCGGCGCGGGTTACAAGGTCGATTTGGCGAAAACGGGCGAAGAAGCGCTCGAAGCCTACACGCAGAAGCCTTACGATGTGGTTTTGATGGACGTTTCGATGCCCGGAATGGGCGGGCTGACGACTTTGCGGGAAATCGTCAAAATGGACGAGCAGGCGGTCGTCCTGATGATTACGGCTTACGCGACTTTCGACACGGCGATTTCGGCGTGGGAAAAAGGCGCGACCGGAATTATCCGCAAACCTTTTCAAAACGAGCAGATTCTCGCGCTGATTGGAAAAGGCGTGAAAACGAGACGCAAGGAAGAAGAACGCGTATCTCTGCGTCAGGCGATGGCGCGTTCTGTCTCGCGCGGCGCGATTATCGGGCGTTCGGACAAAATGGAAAACGTTTTTCGCCTCGTCGAACGTGTCGCTCCGGCGCGCTCGACCGTTTTAATCACGGGCGAATCGGGAACGGGAAAGGAAATGCTCGCCAAATCGATTCACGAATCAAGCCCGAGAGCCGAGATGCCGTTCGTCGTCGTCAACTGCTCGAATATTCCTTCGGAACTGCTCGAATCCGAGCTTTTCGGACACACAAAAGGCGCATTTACCGGCGCGGTTGCCGCAAAAAAAGGTTTGTTTGAAGTTGCCGACGGCGGCTCGATTTTCTTAGACGAAATCGGCGACCTTCGCCCCGAAATTCAGGTGCGCCTGCTTCGCGTCATACAGGAACGCGAGTTTACGCCAATCGGCGACACGACTCTGACAAAGGTTGACGTTCGCATTATCGCCGCGACGAATGTGGATTTGAAGGAAGCCGTCAGAAACGGAACTTTCCGCGAAGATTTATATTATCGCCTTTCGGTCGTCCCGATTGAGCTTCCGCCGCTGCGCGAGCGACGCGAGGATATTCTGCCGCTCGCAAAGCATTTTATCCAGAAATATAACGCGGAAAATCTGCGCGAAATCAGCGAAAATCTTTCGCCCGAAGTTTTGTCTTTACTGGAGAGCTATTATTATCCGGGCAACGTCCGCGAGCTTGAAAATATCATCGAGCGCGCCGTCGTCATCGCGCCGACCGACGAAATTACGGTCGAATGCCTGCGTCCCGAAGTCAGCAATCCCGAGCTTGCGCGTGAGATGATAAAGCTCACCGAAGGCAGTTCCGACGACATCGACATCTCGCGCGGCGTAAATTTTTACGACGAAGTAAGGCGTTTTGAAATCGATTTGATTCGCCGTTCGCTGGAGCAAACCGGCGGGCATCAATCGCGCGCCGCGCGGCTCTTAGGCTTAAACGCGACGACTTTGAACTCGAAAATCAAAACTTATAATATTTTGCCGCGAATTTAAGAGCGTTTGGCAATTCAAGATTCAAGATTCAAGATTCAAGATTTAAGATTTTGTCCTTCAATTTTGAATTTTGAATCTTAAATCTTAAATCTTAAAATATGCTAAGATATTTTTGTCGAAAAACGCCGGATTTTCGTTTATGGATAACACTCATCTATCGCTTACGCCGCTCGGTGCCGGAGATTTGATTGACCGAGCCGTCAGGTTTTACCGCCAAAATTTCTGGACTTTCGTGTGGATTTCCGCGCCGCCGATTCTGGTCGGAACTATAATTTCCATTGTCTGGACGACGCTCGGGCGCGGGCTTTTTTCGGCGAGCGCGCACCGCAGCGAAGATGAGATAGTCGTCTATTATCTCTTTTTGTGGGTCGGCAATCTTTTTATCTGGTTTGTCGAATCGATTGCGGTGATGACGGTGATGGGCGGCGCTTCGAGAAATTTTGTCCGGCACCTGCTTTTCGGCGAGCCCGTAACCTTTCGGGAAACGTACAAAAACGCGCGAAAAAGAGTTTTCGGTCTGATTGCGGCTTCGGCGATTATCACGGTTCTGCTTAGCTTCATCGGCTATATGATTTTAATATTCGCGTTTGTCATCGCGGTTTTAGCCATCGCCGTCGCTGCCGCCGCTTTTAGCTTTTCGCCGTTTTTAATAATTGTCGTATCGATTGTTCTGGGCGCGGGAATCGCCTTTCTGGCTGGCTGGCTTTTCTTTTTGATAGCTTCGCGCCTTGCGTATGTTCCGCAGGTGATGCTCGTCGAAGGTCAGGGCGTTTTCGCGGCAATCGGGCGAAGCACAAATCTGGCGAGCGGAAATGTCAAACGCTTTGCCGCGCTGTTTGTTTTTACTCTGGTCGCCACTTATTCGGCGCTTTTGCTTTTCTATATTCCGCTCAATATTTACGCATGGATGGACGGCGTCGTGTTTTTTGCCGCCGATGAAGACGCGATTCCGGCGTGGTATCAGATTGCCAATCAGGTTATCTCACAGGCGAGCTTTATACTTTTGATGCCGGTCTGGATGATTGGCTTATGCCTTTTGTATATCGACGAGCGCGTGCGGCACGAAGGCTACGATATAGAATTGATGGCGGCGCGCAGCCTGGGCGAAATTCCCGCCGTGCCGCAAACTTACATTAATCCCTTGCAGCCCGCGCTGGCACAACAGGCTTTGCCGAATCAGGCGCGCAAACCGCCGAAGCGCGATTCGATGTCGCCGCTCGGGTTAAATTGAAGGATGAAGAGAAGATGAAGAGAAAGGGAGAAAAGGAGATGAGGAGAAAAGGAGGAAGAATCGTGCCCAAAATTCGGCAATCTCCGCGTTTCCGCGTCTCCGCATCTCCTTTTCTCCTTTTCTCCTTTTCTCTTTTGTTTCTGTTTCTCGTTTTGCCTCTGGCAATCTGCGCCGCGACTCTGGCGGAATATCGCAAAAAAATCGATGTCGCGCAGGTGCTGGTTGCCGGTTTATTGTATATCGATGAAGAAGATACGTCTGCCGCGAAGCGTGCGGCGAGCGAGCGGGAAACGCTTGCGGAGCTTCGCCTGAGTCTGCCCGCGACTGAAAAGGTCGAATGGAAAGGCGCGAATGTCGAGACGAATAACAAATGGCTTCAGGACAAGCTGAACGAATACGAAAATGAAAACGCAACGGCAAAGCGCGAGGCGATTTTGACCGAAATCAGCGAGCGTCTCGCTTCAATCGGACAAAAGCTGGACGAGCTTGAAAATCCTTCCGCTTCAAACCGCACGAAGGACGAGGACAAGCGCAAGCTCGGAGAAATACTCAGCCGCGAGGAATATCGAAAACCGCCGGAAAAGGAAAAAAGCTTTATCGAGCGGCTTCTGGACAAAATCGCCGGTTGGTTTAGAAGTGAAGCTCCGACTCCGAATATCAATCCGTCAGCGGCAGGTTTTCAATCCGTTTCGCTCGTCATGCAGATAGTGCTTTACGCCGTAATTCTCGGCTTAATCGGCTTTTTGATTTATCGCTTTGCGCCGTTTCTCGCCTCGCGGTTCAGGCGGCGGGAAAAGCGAGAGAAAAAAGACCGCGTTATCCTCGGCGAGCGGATTGCGGCGGACGAAACGGCGGACAATCTTTTCTCCGAAGCCGAGCTTCTTGCGCGCGGCGGCAATATGCGCGGCGCGATTCGCAAAGGCTACATCGCGCTTCTCTGCGAGCTAAGCGACCGCAAAGTCATCGGACTTTCGCGCCACAAAACCAACCGCGATTACCTGCGCGACGTTCGCAAAAAACGCGAGCTTTACGAAAATATGAGCGGTTTAACCTCGAATTTCGAGCGCCATTGGTACGGCTTTGAAGAAGCGGAACAAAAAGATTGGGAAGAATTTAGAAACGGTTACCGGAAAGCAGTAAGCACAAACCATTGAACATTTATCATTTATCATTGACCAAAAAGCGGAACGATAAATGATAAATGATAAATGATAAATGAAAGAGCGTCTCGTCATATTTTTAGCGCTAATCATCCTGATTATACTTTTAGTCGGGCTGAATGCCGTGTCTTTCGTCAAGCGCGAAAAGCTGCCGGACAGCGAGGTTTCGCCGAATCGTTCGACTTATAACACGGGCACGACCGGCACGCGCGCGTTCTACGATTTGCTGGCGGAAACGGGCAGACGCGTTACGCGCTGGCAGGAGCCGCCTTCCGCGCTGCTCGTCGCCGGAAAAAACAAGCCGAATACGTTTGTCGTTATCGGAAGCCTGCGGCGCGCGTTTGAGGAAGACGAGATAAGATGGCTTCTGGATTGGGTTTCAATGGGCGGAAAATTAGTCGTTATCGACCGCGAGCCGCCCGCCGGGTTAATCAAAACCACGACGAATTGGACGATTTCCGCCGTTCCCGAACGCAATGAGCTGCCTTTCGGCGTCGAGCCGTCCGACCAGAAGGAGATGACCGACCGGATAATTGCCGGAAAGCCCGCGCAGCCGACCGTTTATACGATAAATATTAACGCCGTTCAGCCTTCGCGGTTTGCGTCTTCGGTTAGATTTTCGCGCTTGTCCGGCGAGTCCGCGCCGAAAACTAAAGCGGTAATCGGAGAAAAAACGAGTTCGCAAGCGACGCCGGTTTCCAAAAAAACGCCTGAAACGGCTGACGACGACGAAGAATATTTTCAGGAAGATGAGCCTCTCGCTGCCAAACCGACGCCTTCGAGACAAACAAACGGCAAAACGGCGAAAGATAATCAGGTAATCAAACTGCCGCCGACTCCGAAGCCGACGAATGTGCCGGTAGTAAAAGTTCCGCCGCAGACTATTACTAAAGAAGACATACCGGATGAGCAAACCGCGCCGGTCGTGCATCTGGCGAACGACCGGAAAAATCTGCTCGTCGATTTTCCTTACGGCGAGGGCAAAATCGTCTTTCTGACCGACCCGTATATTGTTGCAAACAGCGGATTAAGTCTTGTCGATAACGCGCAGCTCGCCGTCAACGTCGTTGCTTCGACCGATGGCTTAATCGCCTTTGACGAATACCATCAGGGCTACGGCGGAAACAATCAACTGTTCGCATATTTTACCGGAACGCCCGTAATTCCGATTATTTTGCAGCTTGTGGCTTTAATCGGTCTGATTTTTTATTCGCAGAGCCGCCGCTTTGGCAGAGCTTTGCCGTCGGACGAGCCGAATCGTCTTTCAAAGCTCGAATACGTGGCGGCGATGGCTGAGCTTCAGCAGCGCACGAAAGGCTACGATTTGGCGATTGAAAATATCTACACGGATTTTCGCCGCCGCGCCGCGCGTTCCTTCAGCGTCGATAATTTTACGACTTCGCGAAGCGAGCTGGCGCGTCTGATTGCCGAGCGCCTGCCGTCGGAAGACGTTCGGGAGATTGACGAAGTGATGCGACAGTGCGAGAACATCGGTTACGGCGAAAAAACCAACAAAAAAGAAGTTTTACGGCTTGCCGGACGCCTGCGCGAGCTTGAGGAAAAGTTAGGTTTGCAGAGACGAAAGAAAAGGAGAAGTGAGAAGTGAGATATGAGAATAGTTTTTACTTCTCACCTCTCATTTCTCACTTCTGACATATCTCTTATGTCAACGACGACGATAATTATTCTCGTTTTACTGTTTTTTATAACGACTGCAATCGGCGTTGTTACAGGAAGCAATTCGCTTATAACCGTTCCGGTAATGTTCCAATTCGGCATCGAGCCGAAAGAGGCGGTGGCGACGAATATGTTCGGCTTGACGTTTATGGCGGTCGGCGCGAGCATTCCTTTTTTGCGGCGCGGAACGGTCAGCGTCAAACGGCTCTCGCCGCAGATTGTTTTAACCATTATCGGCTCGGCTCTCGGCGCGCTTCTTGTCGGCTGGATTTCGGCTAAAACGATTCCGATAATCGTTTCGGCAGCGATGATTGCAGTTGCGATTTTTACTCTCGTAAAACGCGATGCGGGCGTGAAAAAGCCGGAAAATGTTTCGCCGAATTCGCTTTTAATCGCGTATGTTCTGACATTTCTGCTCGGAATTTACGGCGGACTTTACAGCGGCGGCTACGTTACGGTTTTGACGACCGTGTTCGTCGCTTTTCTCGGAATGACTTTCTCGGAAGCGGTCGCGGGCACGAAATTCGTCAATGTTTTTTCTTCCGCCGTTGCCACGATTGTTTTTATGTGGCAAGGTCTGGTAGATTACAAAATCGGCGTAATTTTAGCCGTTACAATGTTTATCGGCGCATACATGGGCGCGCATTTCGTCACGAAGCTAAATGATTTGTGGCTGAAAAGAATTTTTCTATCGACAGTTTTTTTATTAGCGATTAAGACGATTTTTGATTTTACAATGAAATAGTTGGAAAGATGTTAGATGTCAGATGCTAGATGCTAGTTTCTGACATCTGACATCTGACATCTGACATCTATGCTTACACATACACCAACAACCGTTGCACACATTTTAACCGAACTCCGCAAAGTCATCGTCGGGCAGGACGAAGTTATCGAGCAGATTCTCGTCGCCGTTCTCGCCGAAGGACACGCGCTTCTGGAAGGCGTTCCGGGAACGGCAAAGACTCTGACGGTAAAAACGCTGGCGCGAATCATCGGCGCGAAGTTTTCGCGTATCCAGTTTACGCCCGATTTGATGCCGTCCGATATTACCGGAACGAATGTTTTCAATATGCAAAACTCGGAATTCTCGCTTCGTCCGGGACCGATTTTTACGGATATTCTGCTCGCCGACGAAATCAACCGCACGCCGCCGAAAACGCAGGCGGCGCTGCTCGAAGCGATGGAAGAGCGACAGGCGACGATTGACGGCAAGCGCTATAAATTGTCGCCGATGTTCACCGTTCTGGCAACGGAAAATCCGATTGAATACGAAGGAACTTATCCTTTGCCCGAAGCGCAGTTAGACAGATTTTTACTCAAAATTTTGATTGACTATCCGCCGCAGGACGCGGAACTCGAAATCGTCTCGCGCTGGGACGCGGGCTTTAATTCGCGTCATCTGGAAGCAATCGATGTTCAGTCTTTGCCCGGAGGAAACTCGATTCAGAATTGCCGCGATGAAGTAAAACAGATGCGAACCGAGCCGGGCGTGCAAAAATATATTGTCGAAATTGTTCACAAATCGCGCACGCATCCGACGATTCTCTACGGCGCAAGCCCGCGCGCATCCGTCGCTTTATTGCTTTGCTCGAAAGCTCTCGCGGCAATTCGCGGGCGCGATTTTCCGACGCCCGACGACGTGCGCGACGTTGCGCGTCCGGTTCTTCGTCATCGTTTGGCTTTACGCGCCGAAGCCGAGCTCGACGGCGCGACGACCGACGCCGTGATTTCCGACATTATCAAAACAGTCGAGGTTCCGCGTTAGATTTCGGCAGAATTTTTTCTCTAAAAAGGAATTGCGCCGGGCGACCAGTCAATCGTGTTTCCGTGCATCCAACCCGCCGCGCCGTGCTCGCACATTACGCGATACCAAACGCCGTCGCGCTCGATGATGCTGAGACGGTCGTTTTTCGGCAAAGCCTCAAAGACGGTCGAGTTCGGAGAAGACCTTAAATTTGCGTTTTCGCTTAACACAAAACCGTTAAATTCCGAATCTTTTCGGGTTTTATTTTTTTCCTTGTGCTTTTCGTTCGATACCTGAATAGTTCCCTCAGCTTTTCCCGCGTCCGAACTTTTCATTCGAGAGACAATAAAAACAACAGCTCCGAACACGAGAATGCCGCCGATTACCAGTCCGAGAATAAGTGTAAGAATGTATTTTTTTAAGTTTGAAGGTTTTTTTGAATCTGTCGGAGGCAAAGGGTTTAATGTTGCCGGTCTGCTTCTAATGACGGTTTCTTCCTCGCCTGAAGACACTTGTGTCGGCAGCGAAAAATTTTCGTCAATCAGAAGTGCGCCGTCATTCAGGCAATATGTTGTTTCAAATGTATAAACGCTGTTGCATTGCGGGCATTTTTTCATCGCTTTTTAAGGAAACTCCGATTTTGCGGATTTGTTATAATTGTGTGAAGTAAAATATCATTGATTCGTCAAAACGGCAAAGGATAAAAGTTACGATTAAGGCAATTCGCAGCCACGCAATCCGGGCGAAAAGTTACATATCCTATCTTTCAGCGTAGTTAAAAGACCGAGGCGTTTGCGCTTCTGGACGCATATAATTTAATATAATTGCGAATTATGCGCGGAAAAACGGGACAGGCGGACGCGGCGGCGCGGCTCGAATTTAACTGGCGGCATCTTCTGATGGCGTTAATCGTTTTCGGCTCTCTGGCGCTGGTGTTCTCGTTTCAGCCGTTCGAACAAAACCCCGAATATCATAATTTTGCCGACCGGCGCGCGTTTTTCGGAATTCCGAATTTCTTCGATGTCTCGTCCAATCTCGCCTTTCTTATTGTCGGCATCATCGGGCTTAAAGCTTGTCTTAAAAACGATTTGGGAAATCTTCGCGCCGCGTGGATTATACTATTCGCGGGCGTCGGCTTGGTCAGTATCGGCTCGGCTTACTATCACTGGAATCCGAACAATCAAACGCTCGTCTGGGACAGGCTGCCGATGACAATCGGTTTTATGGGATTGTTCTCCGCGCTTTTGGGCGAATATATCGGCGAGCGGCTCGGTAAATTTCTCCTTTTGCCTGCCGTGCTGGTCGGTTTTTCGAGCGTGATTTACTGGCACTGGTTTGACGATTTGCGTTTTTACGTCTGGGTTCAGGTAATTCCGCTTCTGACGATTCCGGTCGTAATGATTTTGTATCGCGCCAAATATTCGCATCAAGGCTTGTTGCTCGCCGGACTCGGTTTATACGCGCTGGCGAAAGTTACGGAGCTCGGCGACAAGATGATTTTCGGCTTGAGCCAAAATCTTCTCAGCGGGCATACGATTAAACATCTTCTCTCCGCGCTCGGCTGTCTGGCGATTCTTTTAATGCTTCAAAAAAGAAAATTGCTTGTTCCATAATTTCAAACGATTGTGCCAGCGGCGAAAAGTGTAACAATCTGCCGACAGACGCTTTATAAAACCGGTTTATCATCAAACTGCGAAACTTTCGCCGACAGCACGGAAAAATGAAAAAACACTCACGCCGACGCTTTTTAGAACAGATTGGAGCATTTGCCGCCTTCGCGCTCGCCGGACGAAGCGCCTTTTCGTCAGAGATTTCAGATAATTCCGGGGAAAATTTCGATTTTCTGGTCATCGGCGACTCTCTGGTTTGGGGACAAGGCTTGCGCGAAGAACAAAAATTTTATCACCTCACAAGAGAATGGCTGCAAACCGAAATTTTCAAAAACGAGCGGCAGATAAACTTAAAAGTCAAAGCGCATTCGGGCGCGAGCATCAATCTGAAGCAATACGAAACGGACGCGCTGCAAGCGGCGGAAATCGGCGAAGACGAATTTTTTCACCGCGAAGTCAATCTTTCGTTTCCGAGCATCCGCGCGCAAATCGACGTTGCCCGAAAGGAGTACGAAAACCCGCAGAGCGTAAATCTGATAATGCTGACGGGCGGCATCACCGACATTCGCCTTTCGACGATTCTCAACCCGCTCAAAGATAACGACGAATTAAAACGCGCCATCGCCGGGCACTGCAACGAAAAAATGTTTGAGCTGCTCAAACACGCCGCCGGAGAATTTCCGAACGCGCTGATTGCGGTTTGTGGCTATTACCCTTTTCTTTCGAAATACACGCCGTCGAGCAAAATTTTCAACAATCTGCTCGAAATATACGACGTTCCGCAACCCGTAAAATCTCTGATTAATAATCCTTTAAACCGTCGATTGCTCAAGCCCTACCGAAAGAAAATGGTCGAACGCTCAATGATTTGGGCGGAAAATTCGAACATTGAATTTAAGAAAGCGATTGAACGTCTGAACGCTAAATTCGACAAACCGCGAGCCGTTTTTATCGAATCGCCGATAAAGGCGGAAAACAGCATCGGCGCGAAAAACGCTCTGCTTTTTGAGGTCGGAAAAAAAGGAAAAGCCGAAGACGCTCTGGCGGCGGAAAGAATGTCGGTTTGCGGCAAAACAATCGACGAATTAAAAAAATTAACCGATTTAAAACTCCGCGCCCGAACCTGCGAGCTTGCAACTATCGGTCATCCTAACGTCGAAGGCTCGAAAGCAATTGCCGAAGCGATAAAAGAAAAGCTGACACCGATTTTTCAAACTGTTGCCGAATAAAATGATTTTTAATCTTTTTTCGGAACAAGTCCGACAACTTCTTTTGCTTTGTCAGAAATCCACATTACAATCGACCAACTTAAGCCAATATAGTAAAAAGCAATGATACATCTTGCTCGCCAAATTTTCTTTTCGGATAATGCTTCGAAATATTCTAAACGCATGTCTGAGATTTCTTGAATTAAACTTTCACGATGTTTTTTCGGAAGCAAATTAGCAGGTTCTATCAAAAAAAATGCAGGCGGATTTTCTAATTGATTAGTCAATTTGCTAAAAATTAGAGATATAGTAAACCAAGCAAAAGCTACTAAAATAAAAGTTATTAGGTTCAAAAAAATGTTTTTGTTAGAAAATTTAACCCAATTAACTGCTTTTTCACTACTTATTTTTGCGTTCTCTAATTGATTCAATCTTTGAGTTATATAAGAATATGATTTTATAGCATCTCCTCTTTTAGAAACTACTACAAGTGTTACTGGTTCATCTAACATTTTTTTGAAAGATTCTTTATCTGAATTTGACAATAGGGACATTGATAAATTATCAATTTCTTTTTTAGCTAAATTTTTAAATTCTGCAAATAATGCCTTTTCCCTATCCGAACCTTGATTTTGATATTTTTCACGTAAATATCCGGAATACGCGCGCGCCCATCCAGATTCATTTTTCCCAAAATTTTTTTTATCATTGTAATAGACAACAGGCTTTACTGAAATAGTAGTCACCATAACATCATTTTGAAAAAATGGAATGATAGATAAAATAGCTAAACAAAAATAGGCACGTTTTAGAATTTTCATAAAACAATCTCTCATATCAAGCTATTATAAAATTAGCCGCTACTAATTCGTATGCCTGCAAAGCGCGCTGTCCCGTTCCCGTTATCTCATAAAGTCGGCGTGGAATTCCCGAAACATCGTCAGGTTTTTCCTCTTGACGCGAAGTTACAAAACCTTTGTCTTTCATTCGCTGAAGCGTGGTGTAAATCGTTCCGCGTTTGATTCCGCCGTTTGAAAGTTTCAGAAGTTCCAAGCCGTAAACTTCTTTGAAACCGTTTTCCGACATTATTTGTAAAATTAAAGCCTCTGTTTTTGATAAAAGCATATTTTGTCCTTATAAAATGCGAGTCTTACAAAGTTTAAGACCGGCTTATACAAAAGATAAGACATCTGGTTTTTAATGTCAAGCAATTTCTGGAAAGTTTTCAGCATCAAAACAAATCGCTATACTGTAAAGTTTGGTGACGCTTATGAAAATTGCGGTGGCAATGAGCGGCGGAGTCGATTCTTCTTCGGCAGCCGCGCTTCTAAAAGAACAGGGACATGAGCTTGTCGGTTTCACGATGCAGTTGTGGAATCAGCGGCGCGGTATAAATGTCGATGAAAACGGCGATTCTTTGCCGTCGCGCTGTTGCTCGCTCGACGACGTTTACGATGCGCGTCGCGTCGCCGAAAGTCTCGGATTTCCGTTTTACGTTCTGAATCTCGAAAAAGATTTTGAGCGCGATGTCGTCGAGCCTTTTGTTCAGAGCTATCTTTCGGGCGAAACGCCGATTCCGTGTGTCGCCTGTAATTCGCGTCTGAAATTCGCTTCACTTGATAAAATGGCGCAATCTCTCGGCTGCGACAAAGTTGCGACCGGGCATTACGCGCGTGTCGAATACGACGCGAAAGCTAATCGTTATCGTCTTTTTCGCGGAAAAAATCATTGGAAAGACCAGAGTTATTTTCTCTGGGAACTGACACAGGAACAGCTTTCGCACGCTTATTTTCCGCTTGGCGAAATGCTCAAATCGGAAGTGCGCGACATCGCCCGCGAAGCGAATCTCTACACCGCCGAAAAACAGGAATCGCAGGAAATCTGTTTTGTTCCCGACGGCAAATATTCCGAATTTATCGACCGTTACCTGGAACACGAAAACCGCTCCGATGAATTGCCCGAATCGGGCGAAATTGTCGATGCAAGCGGCGCGAAGTTAGGCAAACATTCGGGCATTCATCGCTACACAATCGGTCAGCGTCGCGGTCTTGGCATCGCGCACGAAAAACCGCTTTATGTCGTCCAAATCGAACGCGCCAGAAATCAAATTATCGTCGGCGAAAAAGATGAACTCGATTCAATAGAATTCGTCGCTAAAGGCGTAAACTGGGTTGCTTTTGACGCGCCCGAAGAACCAGTCCGCGCCGAAGTGAAAGTTCGCTATCGACACGAACCGGCGACGGCGACAATTTACGCTCTCGAAGACAATCGCGCCCGAATCGTTTTTGACGAGCCGCAGCGCGCCATTACGCCCGGACAGGCGACGATTTTCTATAACGGCGAAGAAGTGGTCGGCGGCGGCTGGATTATTAAATAAATAAGAAAACCTTGGAGTTTAAGGCTATGAAAACCTTCAATCATTTAATTAAAAGTATCGTTTTATTTTCTCTCATCATTGCCGCCGCGACCTTAGCGCAGGCGCAAAACAGTTCTATAACAGGGCTTATTTTCGACGCTCAAAGCCGCTCGCCGGTAGAGAATTTATACGTCGAACTCGGAGACCAGCTCGGACTCTCTCTGGCGCAGACTCGCGCCGATTCAGCTGGGCGTTTTTCCTTTTCGGGACTCAGAGGCGGAAATTATCAGATAAAAGTTCTCACGTTCGGAACAAACTACAAGGAAGAAGTTCAGGATGTCAGGCTCGTTACGCTTCCTTTGGGTAACGGGCGTTACGCCTCGGATATGGCTTTTGTTCAGTTCAACTTAAAGCTCGACCCGCGCAAAATAAACATCGGCAGCAGCGGCGCGGCGACCGTCGTTTTCGCGCAGGAAATTCCCGACGACGCGCGAAAATTATACAAAAAAGGCGTCAAGCAGCTCGAAGATAAAAAAGACGAAGGTTTAGATTCGCTCAAACAGGCGGTCGAAATTTTCCCGACCTATTACGACGCGCTCGACCGTCTCGGCTCGGAATACGTCGTGCGAAAGCAATACGAGGAAGCCGCGCCGTATTTAACCAGAGCGATTGACGTTAATAAACGCAGCTATTCGAGCTTTTACGCGCTCGGCGTCGCCAGCTACAACCTTAAAAATATGCAGGCGGCAGCCGAAGCTCTTCGCGCCGCCGTTACAATCAACCCGAAATCGGTCAACGCGCAGCTTTTCTACGGGATGGTTTTGCGCATCGAAGGCAATTTTGAACTGTCGGAAAAGGCGTTGTTACAGGCTAAATCCTTGTCGGAAAAAGCTTCTCCGGTCGCCGAAATCGACTGGCAGCTCGCGCTTTTGTATGAAAAAACCGCGCGTTACAAGGAAGCCGCCGACGAATTGGAGCGATATTTAAAAGTTGCGCCAAAGGAAATCGATACCGAAAAAATAAAAAAACTTATCGCCGATTTGCGCGCGAAAGCCAAATAATTTTTATAGGAAGCTATCTCAAAAATCGGTCTGAAAAACTTTGAGATAGCTTCCTGTAGTTACAACCTTTCAGACCGTTTATCC
>JBARIW010000064.1:0-1644 GCA_049799955.1 Pyrinomonadaceae bacterium | reverse complement strand
GCCTCGAACAGGGCCTCGGCATATACGCGTGACGCCTCGGGCATCTAGTTGCTCTCCGAGCCCGACAGCGTCGAGAAGTCGACCTCGGCAAGGGCCTCCTCGACGAGCCGCTTCTGATCCTCGCCGGTGAGGCTTTTGCGGGTGACCTTCTCGGTCGCCAGCACGGTGAGATCGGCGACCTCGCGCCGGATCTGGTCCAGCGAACGCCTGGTCTCGGCCTCGATGTCGCGCTTGGCGGCGTTGACCAGGTCCTCGCGCTTCTCTTTGCCGGCGACAGCGGCCTCCGCCTCGAACGTTTCGGCCGATTTGCGGGCGCGGGCCATGATGTCGTCGGCCTGCTCCCGTGCCTCGGCGAGCCGGCCGCGGTACTCGGCCAGCAGCTCGTCGGATTCCACGCGCTGACGCTCGGCCGCGTCGAGCGACTCGGCGATCGTCTTCGCCCGCCGATCCAGGGCCTCCTGAATTTTCGGGAAGGCGACCTTGCTGAGGACCCACATCGTGAACAGGAACAGGACCAGGGTCCAGATCATCAGGCCGAGGCCCGGGGAGACGAGAAAGCTTCCGCCTTCTTCGCTCGCCTTCTCTGCGGCCACGGGGACCGCGGCTATGTAGCCGAGCAGCGCCATCGCCCTAGAGGAAGAAGGCGATCAGGCCGAAGATGAACGTGTAGAAGGCCACGGCCTCGGTCAGCGCGAAGCCGAGCCAGCGGATGCTCTGCAGCTCGTCTTTCATCTCGGGCTGGCGGGCGACCGACTCGATCTCCTTACCGAAGATGAAGCCGATGCCGATGCCGGCGCCGATCGAACCGAGGCCCGCACCGACACCCAGCGCGATTGCCTTTCCGGCAGCTTCCACGCCTTCGTCTGAGACGGCGGCGACGACAGGGGACAGGTCCATGGAAAAAGTGCTCCTTTTCTAGTGACTGGCGGAGGTAGCTCCGCCGAGGTAGATGGCGGTGAGGGTCGAGAAGATAAATGCCTGCAGGGTCGCGATGAGGCCGACCTCGAGGATGAAGAAGAAGAAGGCGAGCGGGAAGGTGAGGGCCCCGAGCGCGGCGATGCCGAGCAGGACCGCGAGGCCGCCGCCCATGAAGAGAAGCAGCAGGTGGCCGGCGAGGATGTTGGCGAAGAGTCTGACGGAGAGCGAGATCAGACGGGCGAAGTGCGAGATCGCCTCGATGATGAAGATGAAGCCCTTGGCCGCCGGATTCATGTCCTCCAGGCCGGGGGGGAGCCAGCTGGCCAGGTACTTGAAGAGACCCTTGGCCCGGATCCCTTCGACGTGGTAGGAGACCCAGACGACCAGGGTCAGGACCAGCGGGATCGAGAGGTTGGCGGTGGCGGCGTAGATCGCGAAGGAGGGGATTTCGGCGCCGAAGACGTTGACCGTGTGCTCGGTGTTGGTCGGCAGCGGCAGGAAGCCGATCATGTTCGAGAACCAGATCCAGAAGAAGAGCGCGGCCAGGAACGGGAACCAGCGCCGGGCCATCTCCTTGTCGAGGCTGCCGCCGGCGATCGTGTTTTTGGTCATGTCGTAGGCGACCTCGATCGCGGTCTGGATCCGGTTCGGCTTCTGGTGCATCCGTTTCGAGATCCAGACCATCGTGCCGATCGTCAGGGCACTGGCGAGGAAGAGATACAGCAC
>JBARIW010000063.1:0-86082 GCA_049799955.1 Pyrinomonadaceae bacterium | reverse complement strand
GGCGTTTAGGTTTCCTTATGCAGCTTTGCGCCATTGCGGGATAAAAATTTTCCCGCAAAGGCGCAAAGACCGCAAAGTTGAAGATTTAAGATATTATGCGTAGTTTTGCAGTTTTAATTTTAATTCTTACATTTTTTGCGCTGAATAATTTCGCGCAATCGGGGCGCGTCGGTCCGAAAACCACGACGACCGATACGGCGGCAGCCGAATTAAACAATCGAAGCGCCGAGCAGATGTTCGCCGAAGCAAACACTTACGCCAAAACGAAATTTGCCGAGTTCGAACAAAAGAAAATTTCTTACGGCAATTCGATTTATAAAAAAATCGTTCTGGAACAAAAACAGCTTGCGGCGAGATACGCGGCGGCGCTCCTGACGCGCGCTAATCTCGCGGGCGACGAGTTTTATTATCTCGGAATGCTTCATTGGATTGCGGAAAACACGGACGGCGCGTTTGAAAATTTGCAGAAATTTCTCGTCGCCGAAAAGCCCGACGCGGAAAAATTGCAGGCAGCGCGCACGGCTGTCGTAACAATACAGGCGCGGCGGAAAAATTTTGACGAAGCCGAAAAACTTCTCGCCGAATATTTAAAAACCGAGCCTTTGAAAATAGTCGAACGCGCCAAAATGGAAACCGAATTGGCGGCAGCTTATCAAACGGAGAAAAATTTTACACGCGCCGCCGCGCACGCCGAGGAAGCGTATCACGCGGCAAAAGCGCTTTTTACAACATGGTCTTCGCGGGCAGACGGTCTGAATGTAATAAATAACGCCGGAATTAAGCTTTTTGAAATTTATGAGCAGGACGGCAAACAGGCTGAAGCGGACAAAACGCTCGACGATTTGCGAAAAACCGGCGTTTTGATTCAGTCAAACGGCGTTTATTACGCCGCCGTCGATTTGAAAATAAAATATCTAATCGAAACAGGTCGCAAGCCGCTTGCATTGCAGACGTATTCGGAAACGCTCGTTCAAGCGACAAAAGATTTTTCCCTCAAATCGATGCAGGAAGGCATTGTGCAAACTCTCAAAAAACGCGAGAGACATTATAAATTATTAGGCGAAACCGCGATTGAGCTGGCGGACATCGATAAATGGCTGCCCGGCGAGACGCAGACGCTGGCAAGCCTGCGCGGCAAAGTCGTCGTGCTCGATTTTTGGGCGACATGGTGCGCGCCGTGCATCGAAGCTTTCCCGTCTCTGATTGAATGGCATCAGAATTTCCAGAAAGACGGTTTGGTTATTCTCGGCGTAACGCGTTATTACGGCGAAGTGCTCGGCGAGAAAGCCGAGGCTCCGGCGGAAGCGGAATTTCTGGCGAATTTTAGAAAAACGCACAATCTGCCGTATGATTTCGTTATCGCCAAAGAGCAGACAAACCAGGCAAATTACGGCGCAAAGTCAATGCCGACCACCGTTTTGATTGACCGCAAAGGCATTGTTCGCTACATCGAAACAGGCGCGGGCGAAAGCCGGAAAGAGGAAATTCGCAAGGAAATCGAGAAGCTTCTGGCGGAGAAGTAGGTTCAAGATTCAAGATTCAAGATTTAAGATTTAAGATTCGGTCTTTGAATTTTGAATTTTGAATTTTGAATCTTAAATCTTAAATCCGAAAAAAATGGCTCAAAAAATAAAGAAAGTAAAGAGCAAAGAGACGCAGACCTTTTACGACCGCATTGCCGACGTTCACAATCTGGCGATGAAAATCAATGGTTATCGAGGCTCAGTGGCGAATTTTCTCAGCTCGCTCGATTTAAATATCGACTCCGAATCACTCGTTCTCGACGCCGGAAGCGGAACGGGAATCGTAACCTTAGGCTTTTACAGCGCGGGTTTTCGCCCGAAAAAATGCGTCGCGCTCGATTTATCTCTCAATTCGCTGGAAATTGCCCGCGCGGAATTTGAAAAAGACGAAACGGCTGACGCGCAAAACATTGTAGAAGTTCAGGGCAATATTCTAAAACTTCCTTTCGCGGGCGAAACTTTCGATTTGGTTTTGACCTGCGGCGTTTTGGAATACGTTCCGCTGGACGAAGGCTTAAAGGAAATGGCGCGCGTGCTGAAACCGGGCGCGAAACTCGTTTTGATTCCGGTAAAACCTTCGCTCGTCGGCTCGATTCTGGAAATTATTTACAATTTCAAAACGCATCCGATTAAAAAAGTAAAAAAAGTTGCCGCCCAGTATTTCAATATCATCGGCGATTATCAATTCCCCGTTATCGAGCCGATTGGCTGGTCGAAGATGATTTTTCTGTTGGAGAAGAAATAAAGAATTAACCGCAGAGACGCGGAGACACAGAGATTTTTTAATTTTATTTCTCTGCGTCTCCGCGTCTCTGCGGTGAAAAGTTTATGCAGTTTAACGTCGAAAGACCTTTAATCATCGCGCATCGAGGCGCGTCGGCGCTTGCGCCCGAAAATACTTTGGCGGCGTTTCAAAAAGCGATTTTGGGCGGCGCGGAAGGAATCGAATTCGATGTGCAGATGGCGAAAGACGGCGTTCCGGTCGTCTTTCACGATTATGATTTGAAGCGAACCGGCAGGCGCGAAGGCAAGGTTTCGGATTTTACTTCAAAAGAGCTGCAAAATCTGGATGTCGGAACATGGTTTAATCTGAAAAATCCGCATAGAGCCAACGAAAGATTCTCTGCCGAAACCGTTCCGACTTTTTCCGGACTGCTCGATTTTTTGAAAGATTACAAAGGCTTGCTTTATGTCGAGATGAAATTTGCCGGGAAAGATGTTTCGGCTTTGGTCGAAGCTGTCTGCAAAATCATTCGCGAAAGCAGATTTTTGCCGCAGGTTAAATTAAAAAGCTTTAATCTCGAAGCTATCAAACAGGCGAAAAAACTTTTTCCCGAAATCAGAACGGTCGCGCTTTTCGAGCCGAAATTCAGAACGCTTCTGCGCGGAAAGCTTCATTTAATCGAAAAAGCCGAAGCTTTCCGCGCAGACGAGCTTTCGCTGCATTATTCGCTGGCGACGCAAAAAATGATTGAAAGGGCGAAAGCGAGAAATTTCCCCGTCACAATCTGGACGGCTGACAATCCGGCTTGGGTAAAACGCGCGATAAATCTGGGTTTGGACGCGATTATCACCAACAATCCGGCGCGGCTTTTGAGTGAAAAAGGAAAAAGGTAATAGGTTTTAGGGGCTAGGAATTGGGCTAAAACCTAAAACCTAAAACCTAAAACCTATTTCTCCACTTTTCACTTTTCACTTTTCACTTTAAAATTAAACCGCACCTCGTTAAAAACTTTGGAGAATTAATGAAATTTTATAGTGATATTTTAGGACTCATCGGCAATACGCCGCTGGTTAAAATCAACGCCTTAGCCAAACAGCAAGGCATCAAAGCGCAGATTTTTGCGAAAATGGAAAGCCTCAATCCGGGTTATTCGGTCAAAGACCGCATCGGAATTTCGATGATTGAAGCCGCAGAAAAAGACGGAAAATTAAAGCTGGGCGGCACGATTATCGAAGCAACAAGCGGAAATACGGGAATCGGTCTCGCGCTCGCGGCGGCGGTTAAAGGCTATAAATGCGTTTTTGTTTTGACCGATAAGGTTTCGATAGAAAAAAATCGATATTTAAAAGCAATCGGCGCTGATGTCGTCGTCTGCCCTTCGGCGGCAAAACACGGAACGCCCGACCATTATGTTGAAACGGCAAAACGCCTGTCGCAGGAAATTCCGAATTCGTTTTATCCCGACCAATACAATCATCCGGCAAATCCGTTGGCGCATTATCTGACGACCGGACCGGAAATATGGAACGACACGGACGGAAAAATCACGCATTTCGTCTCCGGCGTCGGAACGGGCGGAACGATTTCCGGCACGGGACGCTATTTGAAAGAAAAAAATCCCGACATTCAAATCATCGGCGCAGACCCGTACGGCTCGATTTTCAAAGCTTATAAAGAAACCGGACGTTTTCCTGAAGCGACGCCTTATCTGGTCGAAGGCATCGGGCAAAGTCTTCCGGTCGGCAATGCTGATATGAAAATTATCGACGAGATTATCAATATCACCGACCGCGAATCGTTTGAGCTTGCGCGCCAGCTCGGACGCGTCGAAGGAATTTTCTGCGGCGGCTCGACCGGAACAAGTTTCGCGGGCGCGCTGAAAGTGGCGAAAGATTTGGACGAAAACGGGCTGGTCGTTTTTATCGTCTGCGACACGGGCGAGCATTATCTGACAAAGTTTCATTCGGACGAATGGATGAAGGAAAAGCTTCTGCTCGAACCGCAACGCATTACGGCAAAGCTTATCGCGGAAACGAAAAATTCCGGCTCGCCGCGCGAGCTTATTTTTGTCGCGCCCGATGAAATCGTCGGCGCGGCGCTTGAGAAAATGAACGCGAGCGGCGTAACGCAAATTCCCGTTCTGAAAGAAAATCAGTCGGTCGGCTCGCTTCGTGAAAGCCGGATTTTGACGCGCCTGCTCGAAAATCGTGATTTGCTGAACGCGCAGGTAAGCGAAGTGATGGACGAAAGTTTTCCGATTCTCGACGTTGACGCGAGTTTCAATGATATTAAAGTGATACTGCAAAAATCTCCGGCGGTTTTAATCGAGGATTTTAAGCGAATTACCGCGATTATTACACGCTCGGACGTGCTCGATTTGCAGAAGCAATAAGGCAAAAGCAACCGTAAAAAGTAAAAGTTAAGAATCTACAAGTTTACAAATTAATTTTAATAAGTTAATTTTCCAGTTAAATTTGCATTTTTACTTTTACTTTTACCTGTTTTCTTTTAGCGTTAAAAATCCGGAGGAAAAGCGATGAATGACGAAAACGATAAACCGAAAAATCAGACCGAAGATGATTGGTCGATGACGATGCCGGATTTGCGCTTGAACGAGGAGAAAAGGGCGGAAAATCCCGCGCCGGAAGCTTCCGCTCCGCCCGCCGACGATTGGGGAATGACCAAGCCGAATCTGAATATTCCGCATAATCAGCCGCCGCCTTCGGATTTCGATAAAACCACGCCGAACATAAATATTCCGCAAAATATTTCGCGCGAACAAACCGCTTCGCCCGTTGAGCTTTCGGACGATTGGGAAATGACGCCGGACGCGAGCGTTCCGACAGAAAAAAAAGACGACGGTTGGGAAATGCCGCAGCCTGTTTTTCGCGTTTCGGACGGCACAAAACCCGTTCCCGCAATGCCGCAAAGCCAGCCCGCCGCGTTTGAAAAATCTTTGCCGGGCGTCGCGCCGACCGCTCAGTCTCAGCCGCAAACCACCGCGCCGAAAAAGAAAAGCTCGAAACTTCCGCTCGTTATCGGCGGACTTTTTCTGATGTTTGTTGTCGGAATAGGTTTCCTGCTCGGCATTTATTTTTTGTTTCTAAATAAAACCGAGACGGCAAAAGTCCTCAAAAAACCGCTGCAAACAAACGAAAGTACGTCTTCGAATTCTAACATTTCGTCAAACACTTCAGCGCCGCTGACAAGCACCGACGCGGCGAAAGAAATCGAGTATAAAACGACGATGCTTTTAGTTCCGGCGGGCGAATTTATGATGGGCAGCGATGCGGGCGAAGACATTTCAAAACCCGCGCATACAATTACCGTTCCGGCTTTTTACATCGACAAATACGAAGTTACCAACGCTCAGTACAAGGAATTTTGCGACGCGAAGCAAAAAGCCGCGCCGCCCGACCCTGATTTTGAAAACGGATATTTCTTAAATCGACCGAATGCGCCGGTTATGGGAATTTCATTCGATGACGCAAAAGCTTATGCCGAATGGGCTGGAAAACGTCTGCCGACTGAGGAAGAATGGGAAAAAGCCGCTTCATGGAACGCAAGCACACAGGCGAAACTGGAATTTCCATGGGGCAGCGAGTTTGCAGACGGAAAATCGGCATTTAATCTTTCCACGCCTTCGGACGTTGGAAAATATCCTGACGGCGCGAGTCCTTTCGGCGCGATGGATATGGCGGGAAATGTTGCCGAATGGGTTGACGCATTTTTTAAGCCCTACCCGAACAGCGCGGCTAAAAGTGATGAATTCGGCGAGAAAAATCGTGTCGTGCGCGGCGGATATTTCGCTTCGCAAAGCAACAGCTATCTAAAAACGACCGCGCGAATTTATGTTCCGCCAAATTTTGCTACCAAAGGCGAAAAGACGAGCTACATCGGCTTTCGATGCGCGATTTCGGCGGACGACGCGCGTTTGAAATCGCAAAGCAAATAAACCGGCTTTGTTTCGTCAGTAATTCGACTGCAAAACGCAAAGGAAATTTGAGATTTATGAATCAAAAAATAATCTTGGGGAAAATTTGTTTAGTTATTTTCAGCCTGTTTTTATGCGCCGGAAATACTTTGGCTCAAATCGACGCGGTTTCGAGCACAAAACAAAAAGCGAAAACGACCATCAAGCCGAAAGCCAAGCCGGTGGCGAAAAAAATCGATTTTAAGAAAAAAGTTACAATCGTTCGAGTCGAGAAAAAAAGCCGGAAAAATTATAAAAAGACGACCGCGAAGAAAACCGTCAAGCCAATCGTTCGCAGAATTCAGGTTCCGCTTCTCGCCATTCAGCTTCGCCTGATGCTCGTCAATGCCGACGGAAGCGAGGTCGAAGCAAATTCGCTGGCGACTTTTACGCAGCGCGACCGCCTGCGGCTTTCGGTCGAGGCGAATCAGCCCGGATTTTTGTACATAATCCGTCAAAAATCGCAGGAAGACGACGGCGAGATAATTTTCCCGACCTCGCTGGTTAATAACGGAAGCAATCTGGTTGCGGCAAATGTCGAATACGAACTGCCGTTCAACTGCCCGAAAGACGCCGTTCCCGACCCGCGCGAATGTTCTTTGACGCTTTTTCCGGTCGAAGAATCGCCGCAGGAATATTTCACGCTCGTTTTCACGCGCGACCAGTTGATTGATTTGCCGAACGACGTGAAAAACACGCGCGTCAGCCTTGCAAATCTAATGTCGGCTGGAAAAATCGAGGCGAAAACGCTGGTCGATTTGATTGAAGATTCAGGTCAGGATTTAGTCGCACAGGGCGGAGACACGCCTTTTGCCGTCCGAATCATCAATACGAACGCCAAAGATAACGAGGAAATTATCGAAACTTTTGTTCTCAATAAAGCGAAAAGATAATAAATTTCAGGGCAGGAAAAATGAGCCTTTTCAGCCTTTTTTCCTGCTCTTTTCTTTTCTAACGAATGCCGAACGCGATACTAAAATTTAACGAAAGAGAATTAAAAATCGGCGAAGACGTAACGACTATCGGACGTACGACGGACAATACGGTTTCATTCTCGAACGATTCGAATATCTCGCGTTATCACGCCGAAATCGAAAGGCGCGGCGAAGATTATTACCTTATCGAGCTCGGCAGCAGCAACGGCACGACCATCAACGGCGCGACGGTCGATGGGGAAAAATTATTGAATGACGGCGACATAATCACGCTCGGAAATTCGAGCGTCGTCGAGTTTCATTTTGAAAAAGACGAAATTGAAGAAAAAGCGGAAACAGCTTCCGTCGGAGATGCCGCATCGGGCGGCGCGGGCGCGGGCGCGTCGAGCGAAGCCGAAATCGCAAAAGACGCGCAGACGACTAACAAATTTCCCGTGATGCTCGCCGTCGCGGGCGCGGCTTGCGGCTTGGCGGTCGTTTTTGTCGTCGCGGCGGTTTTGTATTCATATACCGGCGCAAAGCCGTGCGAAGCAAAAGCCGCGATTACAAAACCGGATAATTTTGAAACTTTGAACGACGCAACCGAAGTTACGGTCGAAACCGCGGACGAGACCGAATGTACAAAACGCGCGATTTTCCTGCTCGACGGCGCGGAATTTGCGAGCGCGGACGCATCGCCTTACGGCACGACGCTTGACCCGAACAATTATCCGAATCTGGCGGACGGAATGAATCACAGTTTGAAAATCGTTCTCGAAGACGCCGACGGCAACAAAATGGTGCAGCCGGGCGAAGTTTTAGTGGTTTTTGAAACGAAAGCGATAGAAGCGCCGACGCCGACGCCGGGAGAAACTGTCGAAACTCCGACGCCGACGCCGAAAACGACGAAAGGAAAAGTTACTCTGATTGAAGTTCAGACGATGTCGGATAATTTAACCAAATCTCTGGGCAATTATCGATATAAATTGAGCAAGGAATTTCTCGAAGAAGTGCAGAAAAAAACTGCCGATTACGCGAGCGCCGAAGGTTATTTTGCGCGGGCGCAGACTTTTCAGGACGCGATAAAAGACGCGTATGTTCACGAATACGGCGTGCCCTCGTCGCTCGGCTTTATTCTGGCGATGAGCCGCAGTAAATTTAATCCGCAAAAACAGGACGCGAACGAAAGCTTGTGGCAGATTTCAAACGATTTTGCGACGGCAAATTCCCTGACTCAGCCGTGCGGCACGGAAACTTTGTCGGACGCTTCGCAAAACTGCGCGGCAAAGGCGACGGCGCTTTATCTGAAATCGATTTTCGTAACGGTTTTTGACGAAGACGCGATTTACACGGTCGCCGCTTTCGGAATGTCGCCGGCTGAAGCGAGCCAGTGGAAACAAACTCTGCCCGCCGACCGTTCCGATATTTGGAAAGCTCTGAAATCGCCGCAAAGAGACGCTGTAACAAGCTTTTTCGCCGCCGGAATCGTCGCGGAAAATCCGCAGAAATTTGGTTTGAAAAAGGATTTGCCGATTTCTCAGCTTTATTGAGATAGGTTTTAGGGAATAGGTGTTAGGTTTTAGGTGTTAGCTAATACTTACAACCTAATTCCTAAAACCTAACACCTAAAACCTATTCCCTGATTTTTTTATGCTCAAAGTCGTTCTGAAACATTCAACTGACGAAGGCTCGCAGGAAATCCCGCTCGAAGGTGAAAAAACATCCTTCGGGCGAGGCAGCGAAGCCGATTATCGTTTTGAAGACGACGGGCTTTCGCGGCTTCACGCGACCGTTTATCGAGATGGGACGCGAATCTGGATTGTCGATGAAAATTCGACCAACGGCAGTTTTGTCAACGGCGAAAAAGTAAGCGGCAGCGGAACGCCTCTGGTAAACGGCGACACGGTAAAAATCGGTCATTACACAAAATTAAAAGTCGGAATTACGGAAGAAAAAGCTTCCGCGCCCGTTGTTTCAAGTCAATCTAAAACCGTCGCCGCTTCGGGTTCTTCCGAAAATACATTCGGCATCATGCCGCTTGTCATTACTGCCTGCGCAATCTTCGTTATCGGCGCGGCGGCAATTTTTATCGGCGTGAAAGTTTTAGGCGGCGGCGATGAGATTGTTTACAATCCCGGCGACGGATTTGAAACGCCGCGCAAAACGCCGGATGACGAAAACAACACAAAAAAATCGCCGACGCCTAAAACCGAAAACAGTAAGCCAAGCGGAACAAACGAGAATACGAATATACAAATATTGCCGATTGACGAAACGAACAAAACTACAATCAATCTGCCAAGCGGCAAAAAATATACGGAAATGTCCGACGAGGAAAAGCGGCAGTATATCGAGGTAAAAGCCGAAAAAGTGGCGCGGATGATTGGCAATCGAAGCAGCGAAACGATTCCTCCGGCGGCGGTGGGTAAAATTAAAAGCTTTGCCGACGCGTATGCGACGCGCATCAACGCAAAATCTCAAAGCGGCTCGTGCCGTTTCGGCGACAATCTGCAATCGACCTACGAACGCGCCAGCCGTAACGCGCCGTTTATCATCAAGGCTTTCTACGAGCAAGGAATCGACCCGCAAATCGGGCTTTATCTGGCGATGATTGAATCGGAACACTGCGTCTGCCTGCAAAGCCCGACCGGACCGCTCGGAATGTTTCAGTTTACATTCGCCACGGCAAAGCTTCATTTTCAGCCGCCCGACGGAGTTATCAAGGGCGCATCAATTTCGAATCCTGACGACCGGTGCAAGCCCGAACCGGCGGCGTTTGCGGCGTCGCGTTATATGAAAGCTTTGACGGCGCGATACGGAACGGGACCGCTCAGCGTTCCGCTCGCCATCGGAAGCTACAACAGCGGCGAAGGCGGTTTGAGCAAGAATCTGAAAACGGCTCTGGAAGCGAGCGGAAGTCAGGAACGCTCGTTCTGGACGCTGATTGCAAATTCGGAAAAATTATCGAAACAGTTTCAGATGGAAAATATAAAATACGTTCCGAAATTTTTCGCGGCGGCAATCATCGGCGAAAATCCGCAGGATTTCGGGATGAATCTACAACCGCTTTCTTTATATACGAAATAAAATCCCAAGTCCCAAGTCCAATGTCCGAGCTCGAAAATCGACGCCGGACTTGAGACTTGAGACTTGAGACTTGAGACTTTTATGGTCGAGCTTTGGCTAAATTTCACCGACGAAAAAGGCGAACCGAAACGAGTTTTGGTGGAACAGGAGAAATTTTCCATCGGCAGGCATTCGGAAAATGATTTGTGTGTTCCGAACGGCAAACTCTCGCGCGAGCACGTAAAAATCGAACGTTTCGGCGATGTCTGCGTCATTTCGGATTGCAATTCGAGCAACGGCACGACCTTAAACGGCGAAGATTTGAGCGAGCCGGTCGCGCTCAAAAACGGCGATAAATTAAATCTCGGAGGCGGTTTGGAAATCGAAGTCGAACTCGTTTCCGACGCTCTCGATGCGGCAAATCCGCCTGCAAACGGCGATGAAAATTCTGCCGATGCCGATTCGCAATCTTCTTCGGCGGCAGGCTCGCAAAGCGCTTCCGCCGCGTCTTCGGGCGGCTCGATTCCGATTAGTTTTTTCTATCTCGCGCCGCTTTTCGGCGTTTTGATTCTACTCTTCGCGGGCGGAATATTTTTCGTTTTTCGCGGAAAAGGCGAAACGAATGTCGTCAAAAATAACGGCGATTTTTATTATTCGGGCGATTCGAATACCGAAATCGATTCGCCGCCGGGCGGAAATTCAAAAACGACGCCGACACCTGACACAAAATCGTCGCCCGTTTCCAATAACGGATTTGCGACACCGACGCCGGACTCGCCCAATACGCAGCCGACGCCGCAGATTTCCGATGAAAAGGAAAAGGTCAAACAAACGGCGGCTCTGTTTTTGCGCCGCGTCGCCATCAACGACCCGAACGCTTTTTTGACCAACAAGCAGACGGAAATTGTCAGCCCGAAAATCAATCAGCTAAAAGATTCGCCCGCTTTAGCCGACAATTTGAAATCGGCTAAACGAGATTCGGCGCGAATCGCCGAAATCGCGCGCGGGAAAAATCTGAAGCCCGAGTTTCTGGCGACCGCCGCGCTTGCAAAGCTCGGAAACCAGCGCGGAAATGTCGCGGATACGGCGCAAAGCATTTCGGACGTTTTGTATAACCTGAGCATTCAAATCGGGAACGAATCATCCAGCGATTGTCTTTTGATTTTGTCCGCTTTCGAGCAGGGCGAAGCGGGCGATTTTATGAAAATGCAAAATATGCTGCAATCGATGGCAAGTCAATTTCCGGGCGTGTCTTCAACGAAGATTCGTACAATCTGGTTTTTGAAGGAAAATCAGAAAATCAGCGACGCGCAGTTCGACCTCGGCGTGCGATTTATCGCCATCGGAACGATTATGCAAAATCCGTCGGATTTCGGCGTCAAGGTTGATGCTGTAACCTTTTAAGTCGATACGGGAATTGTATTAAATAATTTTTTGACAAACGTGTCGATAAAGCACACAATCATTGAAAAATCGTTTATAATAATCAAAATTCAACTCTTATCGAAATATTGCAATTTTAGACTCTAAATTATGAGCAAGTATCGGAAAATTGTCTGGAACGAAGGGATGCTCCTGACGCCGCACCATTTCCAGCAATGGGATAATTATTACGAAGAACTTTTAAATTCGCGTATCCGCGCGCTTGTGCCTTACGAATACGGCGTTCTGGACATTCAAATCAACCGCGAAGCGATTGCCAACGGAAATTTTCAGATAACGAATTGCCGCGCGGTTTTGCCGGACGGTTTGCTGGTAAATGTTCCCGACACCGAACCGGTTCCCGATTTGCGCGTCGTCGGCGACCATTTTCATCCCGAAGCCGAAAAGCTCGGCGTTCATCTGGCAATTCCGGCGAAAAAAGCGGGTGAAGCAAATTTTCAGGCGAACGGCGCGAAAGCTAGCTCGAATTTGCGTTTTTTGCAGGAAGGCGCGCTCGTCAAAGACGAAACGAGCGGAACGAACGAGCAGCCGCTTGCCCTGGCGAAAAGCAATCTCAAAATAATTTTCGACGACGAAGTGCGCGACGGTTTCACATCGATAAAAATTGCCGAATTGGTGAGAACGCCGACCGGGCAACTGCAAATTTTCGAAGATTATATTCCGCCGACTCTGAAAGTTTCGGCGTCAGTCTGGCTGGTGAATATGCTTCGCCAGCTCGTCGAAATTCTGAACACAAAAAGCGGAAGTTTAGGTGAGCAGCGACGGCAAAGAAACGCGTCGCTCGCAGATTTTACAACGTCTGAAGTCGCCGTTTTCTGGCTTCTGCACACGATAAATTCTTCGATTCCGATGATGGCGCATTTTTTCCACACGCCGCTTCTGCATCCCGAAAAGCTTTATCTGGAAATGGCGCAGCTCGTCGGAAAACTGATGACTTTTTCGACCGAAGTTTACCCGCGCGACATCGTCAAATATGACCACGACGATTTGTATTTTACGTTTTTCAGCCTGTCGATGCAGTTAAAGGAACTGCTTGAAACCGTTATTCCGAGCCGCTGCGTTCCGATTCCGCTCGAAAAAACGCGCGACACGCTTTATGTCGGGCGCGTCGAAGACGAACGGTTGCTCAAAGAAGCCGGATTTTATCTCGCGGTTCGCGCGCAGATGCCCGAATCGAAGCTTATCGAAGGCGTTCCGCGCGTCGTTAAAATCGGCTCGCGCGACGTGATTGACACGATTATCAACTCGGCGCTTCCGGGCGTTGTTTTAACCCATGCCAACCCGCCGCCCGCACCGATTCCGGCTCGCGTCGGTTTCCGATACTTTATGCTCGACACCATCGGACCATATTGGGACGGAATTAAAGGCTCAAAAGTCATTTCGGTTTACGTGCCGGACGAAATTCCCGACGTAAAACTGGAAATGTATGCGGTAAAACCGTAACGAATTTAAGATTCAAGATTTAAGATTCAAAATTGAAAGACAAAATCTTAAATCTTAAATCTTAAATTTTGAATCTTAAATTTTGAATCTTGAATCTTGAATCTTGAATTTTTATGAGCGAGAGAGCAAACAAAAACGATTTAGTGGCATTTGCCGGACCGGTTTTCGATTTGATTTTGCGTCTGAAAGCCGGAATCGTCGCGCCTTCCAACGATTTGCGCCCGAAAATCGCTTCGATGCTGACGGATTTTGAAAAACGCGCCGAACGCTATCGTTTTAATCACAAAATCATACAGGTTTCAAAATTCGCGCTCGCGTCGTTTGTCGATGAAACCGTCCTGACCAACAATTTTCATCTCAAAGAAGAGTGGGAAAAATATCCTTTGCAGCTCGAATATTTCGGCGAGCAGCTTGCCGGAAACAAGTTTTTTGAAAAGCTTCACGCGATGATTAAACAAATCGAGGCGACGCAGGATGCGGTCGAGATTTATTACATTTGTATGCTCATCGGCTTTAAGGGCAGATATGGCGTTTACGAGAAGGAAAAGCTTTTGCAGATAATGCAGGAAACGGCGAACGCGCTCGTCAAAGTCGGCAAAATCAAACCGACCGAGCTTTCGCCGCACTGGCTTGCCAACGACCAGCCGAAGCCGCCCGAGAAACGCGGAATGCCGACATGGGCAAAAATTTCGGCTTTCGGCGGGCTTGGGCTTGCGGTGATTATTTATCTGATTATGTTTCTGCTTTCGTCAAAATTTCTGGACGATGCGATGAGGAATTTGCAGCTTTAAAACTGTTGAAATTATGGCTTCCTGGCACACTGACCAACTTAAATATGCTTTCGGAATCGGCGGCTTTATGTCGTTTTACGGCATTGTCGGGCTGATTGTCTATATGCTTCCGGCGGAAACCGCGTCGATGAACCAGAAAATCGTCATCATCGCGCTCGTTCTGCTCACAATGCCTTTTGCGATGATAATCGGCTACGTTTCGACCAAGCGTAAAGCGAAAAAGGAAAAGAAGGAACAGGAAGCGATTGAAGGAAAAGCGGAAGAAAAATCTGCCGACGCAGAGAAAGCGCCGAAGCTCGCGCCTGCGGCGGTAAACGGTGATTTAGCCAAATCGGCTGAAGAAGTCGTTCAATTTTTGAAAACCTCGAATCTGGGCGAAGCCGGAAAAGACGCCGTATATTCTCTGCCGTGGTACATCGTCGCGGGAACGCCGAAAAGCGGAAAATCGTCGCTCGTTCTCGGCTCGAATCTAAATTTTCAAAACTTGCCGAGCCAGCGCGAATCCGAACAAAAATTTATTCGCCCGACTCAAAACGTCGATTGGCGCGTAACGAACGACGCCGTTTTTGTCGATACGGCGGGACGTTTTCAAACCGAAAGCGGCGACGCCAACGAATGGGCTTCCCTGCTCGAAACAATCAAAAAATATCGCGGAACGCGCCCGATTGACGGCTTTCTGCTGGTCGTCAGCGCGGAAAAGATTTTAAATTCCGACGAGCGCGAAATCGAAGAAACGGCAAAAATTATGCGCGCGCGGCTCGACGAAGTTATGCTGCGCGTCAAGCTTCGTTTTCCGGTTTATCTGGTTTTCACGAACGCCGATTCTATCGAAGGTTTTCGCGATTCGTTCTCGACTTCCAAACAGGAAGGAAAAACTCTTGTCTGGGGCGCGACGATTCCGATTGAAAAATCGGAAAACGGGCAGACGCTTTTCGACGGCGAATTCGAGCTTCTGCAAAATTCGATAATGAAACGCCGCCTGATGCGTCTTTCCGCGCCTTTTCCGCCTGTCAGGCAATTAAGAATTTTCAACTTCCCGCTTCATTTCGGCTCGACTCGCCGCAAGCTCGGCGCGTTTGTCTCGACGCTTTTCCGTCCGAATCCGTTTAGCGAAAGTCCGTTTCTAAGAGGTTTTTATTTCACGGCTGCGCCCGTCGCAAAACCGAGAGTCAATCCCGGACAGACGCTGCCGCCGAATATGCCGCAGACGGTCGGGCAGACTTATTTTACCGAGAGATTTTTCCGCGATGTCGTTTTGCGCGATAAGGATTTGGTCAAAACTTTTGTCGAACAAAAACAGAAACCGCCGATTTTAGGATGGGTTTTGACGATTCTCGGAATAATTTTGACGCTCGCTCTCCTGATATTAGCCGGACTTTCGCTTTTCAATAATAAAGCGATGCTCGCGGAAGCGAGCCGCAAAGGCGATACGGTTTTGAAAATTGTCAGGGAAGACGCCAACATCAATCCGCTTTCCAAAAACGCGGACGACACGGGAAAGGAAATCGCCGCGATTGACGATTTGCGTAAGCTGCTTGTTAAATTGGACGGCTACGAGCGCGACGGCGCGCCGATTTATATGGGTTTCGGGCTTTACACGGGCAACCGGATGTATAAGGAAAAGCTTCTGCCGATTTACTTTAACGCGGTCGAAAGACGTTATAAAGACCCGATGCGCAAAAAAGTCGAAGACGATTTGCGCGCGTTTGCCGCCAGTCCTTCGGTCGCAAATCCGGCGAATCTGACCGAGGAAGAAGAGAAAAATCTCGGCAAATTTTACGATTTGCTCAAAGCTTATCTGATGCTTTCGGGCGATTACAAGGACAAGGCAAACCAGACGGATATTTCTAACGCGCTGAAAGATTACTGGATAAAAGAATCGAAAGTGCCGGAAAATTTGCAGGAAGCGGCGAAAGACCAGCTCGACTTCTGGGCAAAACAGGTTGACCGCGACGAGGCTCCGGCGCGATTTCCGCGCATTCAGCTCGATGGTAATCTGATTACCAACGTCAGGAAAAAACTACAGGCTTTTCCCGCGCCGTTCCGTTATTACAAGCGTAAAGTTACGGAAATTTCGAAACAGGTTGACGAAAAATTCGGCGCAACGACGGTCGAAGCCATTCTTTCAAGAAACAATGCCGACGCGAGTTTTATGGAAGGAAATTACGCCGTTCCGGGCGCGTATACGCTCGAAGGCTATCGCCTGATGAAAAAAGCAATCGGAGATGCCGAAACGACTTTGAGCGCCGACGATTGGGTGATGGGCGAGATGGATAAAAAGCAAATCACCGGGACAAACGACGACGCGCGGAAAATCGAAGAGCGTTATTTTCGCGATTACGCCGACCAGTGGCGCAATTTCGTCAAAGGCGCGCGCGTGAAATCCTACACGAAGGAAAACGCCAAAGACGCTTTGCAGTCGTTCTCTTCAAAAAGCTCGCCGATGCTGATTTTGTCGCAGGAAATCGCGCGGAACACGAATTTTTCGAGCAAAGCCGCCGCAGTGGGCTGGATTGACTGGATAAAAAGCTTCTTTTCATCGGCGAAGGAAAGCACCGACACGGGCGGAAATTCGCCGGTCGAACAGGAATTTCGCGCCCTGTTTACATTTCTCGGCGACGGCGACCCGAAAGGCGCGCCGGTCGAAAAATATCAGGTCGAAGTCGAGAAAGTTTCCAATAAATTCGCCAAATTTACGCCGAATGAGATAAATCAGCTTTCGCAGGAACTGGCGCAGCAAAACGATAAGCGTTTTCAGGAACTTAGAGAGGCGAGAACGAAAATCGACGCCGCGCTGAAGCCTTTTAACGAAAAATCTTCGACGCAGGCGCTCGCCGACCTTTTGAAACAGCCGGTCGATAATCTGAACACGCTGCTCGGCGCAGACGCGCAGAGTCAGGTCGCCAAATTGTGGGAAAAAATCGCGCTCGACGCGAAAGAAACGGCGAAAGGCTTCCCGTTTGAAGACGGTCAGACCGAAGCGGATTTGAACAAATTAAAGACGTTTCTGAATCCGGTTGACGGAACTTTGTCGAAGTTTTTCAAGGAAAATCTGGAAAAAGAATTCGAATGCGCAAACAAACAATGCAAGCCGAAAGAGGCGAATAAATACAACGAGGCGTTTGTTACATATCTGAACAACGCTTTTCGTCTGAGAGATACATTATTCGGTACAAATGCTAATCCGAGTTACGCGTATACGTTTGAGATAAAAAGCATTGCGGACGCGCTTGTCGAAGGCGTCGTTGACGGCGAGGAAGTCAAAGCGGGCGAAACCAAGAACATCAAATTCCCTGCCGACGCGGGCAAACAGGTCGGCGTGAATCTGAAAGTTTCTTCGACGAGTACGCCGACTTCGGCAAATACTCCCGCGCCAACCGTCAGTAACTCTAATACGACGAATACGACGCCGGTGAGCAAGCCAACGCAGAGCAGTAATTCGTCGGGTTTTGCGATAACGAAACAGACGACATGGGGCTTATTTAGATTTTTCAACGAAGGCTCGCCGCAGCCGCAGTCAAATGCTTACGCCTTGACATACAAAACCGGCGGCAAAACAGTAACGGTCGTGATTACGCCGAGCGGCGGCGATTTATTCGACAAAAATATTTTCAAAGCGCTGCGCGACGTGCCGCAAAGTATTTTGAAATAAGGTAAAATAATGAACGAAGCAAAAACATATCTTGATTCCGGGAATTTGAAGGACGCTATCGAAGCGGCTCTCGGCTCGGTCAAATCAAATCCGACCGATGCAAAAGCGCGAACGTTTCTGTTTGAGCTTTCGTGTTTTTCGGGCGATTGGGAACGAGCGACGCGCCAGCTCGACGTTATCGGGCATCAGGATGTGAACGCGATGATTGGCTCGCAGATTTATCGCCAGTGCGTCGAAGCCGAGCAGAAGCGGGCGAGATTTTTTTCGGAAAGCCTGAAGCCTGAATTTCTGGCAACTCCGCCCGATTATGTTTACGGCTTGCTGACGGCAAACAATCGTCTGCGCGAAGGAAATGCGGCGGAAGCGCGTGGGCTTCTCGATAAAGTCGATGAAGAGCGTCCGGCTTTTACATGTAAAATTAACGGCAGGGATTTTGCTGATTTCCGCGATTATAACGATTCGACGAGCTGTATTCTGGAAGCGATTGTCAAAGATTCATACGTCTGGATTCCGTTTGAGCAAATCGTCAAAATCAAGTTAGGCGAGATGAAGTCTCTGCGCGACCTTTTCTGGATTCAGGCGGAAGTCGAAACCGACAACGGGACGAACGGCGAGATGTTTATTCCGGCGCTTTACGCAAATTCGTGGAAAAGCGACGACGACATGGTTCGGCTCGGCAGAATGACCGACTGGCGCGACGCCGGCAGCGAAATCTTTATCGGCGAAGGAATGAGAATGTTCTGGGCTGACGGTCAGGATTTGCCGGTTTTGGAGTTAAAGGAAATTGAATTTATTAAAGATTAAAAGGAGAAACGATTATGCCGATTTTCCCATTGGCTGCCAGACCGAGTTTAAGTTATAAAACAGGCGGAAGAAGATTTGGCGCGCAGCGCGAAGGAAGACAACACGCCGCCTGCGATTTAATAGCTCCGCTCGGAACCGAAATTTACGCCGTCGCCGACGGAACTTTAATAAACGGACCGTATGCTTTCTACCGCGGAACATACGCGATAGAAGTTCGGCATCCGAATTTTATTGCCAGATATTGTGAAATTCTCGCGCCGGGCGCAGGCGGCGTTCAACTGTCGAGCCATAATATTACGGAGGGACAGCTTATTGCCAAAGTCGGTCGAATGTATACCGATTCGATGCTTCATTTTGAAATGTATTCGGGAACCGAACACGGCGGCTTAACCAGAAGAGACCGTCCGCCTTTTATGCGCCGGGCAGATTTGATTGACCCGACTCCGTATTTGGACGCATGGCACGTCAGAAGCTAAGTTTTTTGGTCAAAACGATGAGGATTAAAAGATATGCCGGTTTACCCGTCAGCAAAAAAATTGGATAGTTTGAACGTGAAATAGACAAGGATAATTTTTGAATGACTAATATCGAATCAAAACCGTCTGTCATTGATTTTGAGGCTCTGCTTCAGCCGATTTCCGAAGAAAGCCCTTCGGGTGAGAGTCTTCGCTTTTCGAACATATACGACGAAATCAAGGAAGCGCGGCGAGCGGATGAGGAATTGCCGCAGGGCGAATGGCAGACCGAGCTGAAGACAGCCGATTTTCGGAAAGTAATCGCTCTGGCTACGTCCGCGCTCGAATCAAACACGAAGGATTTGCAGATTGCCGCGTGGCTTTCCGAAGCGCTGGTCAAGCAGCACGGTTTTACGGGTTTGCGCGACGGTTTGAAATTGGTGAGCGGGCTTCAGGATAAATTTTGGGAAACTCTTCATCCCGAAATCGACGAAGGCGATATGGAAGGTCGCGCCAACGCCGTTGCGTGGATGGACGCGCAAGCCGCGCTCGCCGTCAAAGGCGCGGCGATAACCGGCGAAGGCTACAGCTTTGCGGATTTTGAAGATTCGAAACGATACGATATTCCCGAAGGAATCGACACGCTCGATACGGCTGACCAAGAAAAATATCGGGAGCTCGCGGCGGAAGCCGAAGCAAAAAATAAAGTTACCGCCGACAAATGGCGCAAGTCGAAAGCCTCGACGCGCCGCGCGTTTTATGAAGAATTAACCGTCGCCATCGCAGAATGCTGGACGGAATATGCCGAAATCAACCGCGTTATCGAAGAAAAATACGACCGCAATCAAGCGCCCGGACTGAACAATTTGAAAAAGGCGCTGGACGACATTCAAACGCAGGTTAAAAGACTTCTTGAAGAAAAACGCGCCGAAGAACCCGACGAAGCTGATGAAAGCGCCGATGAGGCGCAGGCAACAGAAGGCGGAGATGGAACAGCAGGCGGCGGCGCGGTTGCCGTTGCCGGAAGCGGCGGCGCGATTCGAACGCGGCAGGACGCGCTGAAACGGCTTGGCGAATTGGCGGAATATTTCCGCAAAAACGAGCCGCAAAGTCCCGTTTCTTATCTGATTAGTCGAGCCGTAAAATGGGGCAATATGCCGTTTGAAAACTGGCTTCAGGATGTGATTAAGGACGAAACAGTGCTTTACCAGCTTCGTCAGACGCTTGGATTAAATACAGGTTTACAGAGCGATTCGGAAGGTTACGAATCGCCCGAATAAAAGTTTCTAAACATAAGTCTAGAATAAACATAGAAAGGAGAAAAATTAATGGCTACGAAAGAAAGTTTGCAGCATAAATTAGACCGTGTGCGTCCGCCGCGCGTCCAAATCACCTACGATGTCGAGGTCGGAGGTGCAATCGAATTAAAAGAATTACCGTTTGTGGTCGGCGTCATGGGCGATTTTGTCGGAAATCCCGAAGAACCGCTTCCGGCTATCAAAAATCGCAAATTCGTCGAAATCGACCCGGACAATTTCAATCAGGTTTTAGCCGGAATGAAGCCGCGCGTCGCTTTTTCGACCGATAACAAAATGCAGGACGACGGCAGCAAAATCGGCGTTGACCTGAAATTCAGCAGCATCGAAGATTTTGAGCCGGACAATATCGTGCAGCAGGTCGAACCGCTTCGCAAACTGGTCGAAGCGCGTCAAAAGCTTGCCGATTTGCGTTCTAAAATGGACGGTAACGAAAAACTGGAAAACATACTTAACGATGTTATCTCAAACACCGATAAGCAAAAACAACTGAGCGACGCGCTCGGCTTGGAAGGCGGAAAGGAGGAATAAGAAAATGGCTGACAAAGCAAAACAAAAAGAAGTCGAAGTCGTCGAACAGGAAGCCGGCGGCGGTTTGCTCGACCAGATTTTGACCGAAGGCAGAATGGCGCGCGACGACTTTCAGAAAGAACGCGCTAAAGATATGATTGGCGAGTTTGTCAATCAGGTGATGAGCGGCGAGCTGACGATGTCGAAGAATATGGACGTTGCCATCAACGCCCGCATTGCCGAGATTGACCGGCTCGTTTCCGCGCAGATGAATGAAATTATGCACAACGAGGCTTTTCAAAAGCTGGAAGGCTCGTGGCGCGGACTTCATCATCTGGTGAAAAACTCTCTGACCGGACCGCAGCTTAAAATCCGCGTGATGAGCGTTACGAAGAAAGAGCTTCTCAAGGATTTTGAGCGCGCGCTCGAATTTGACCAGTCTTCATTGTTCAAAAAAATCTATGAAGAAGAATACGGCACATTCGGCGGCGCTCCGTTCGGCGCTTTGATTGGCGATTATGAATTCGGCAATCACCCGCAGGATATGGCTCTGCTCCAAAACATCGCCGGTGTCGCGGCTACGGCTCACGCGCCGTTTTTGAGCGCGGCTTCGCCGGATATGTTCGGTTGGGACACTTTCGGCGAAATGACCGAAGTTCGCGACATTTCGAAGATTTTCGACCGCACGGAATATATGAAATGGCGCAGCTTCCGCGAATCGGAAGATTCACGCTATGTCGGTCTGACTCTGCCGCACGTTCTCGGACGCGAGCCTTACGGCGAAGCGACGAAACCGACCGAAACCTTCCGTTTTGAAGAAGACGTTGACGGCAAAGACCACAAGAAATATTTGTGGAGCAACGCCGCGTATTCGCTTGGAACGCGTCTGACCGAAGCGTTTTCGATGCACGGCTGGTGCGTCGCCATTCGCGGCGTCGAAGGCGGCGGTCTGGTTGACAGCCTGCCGACGCATACATTTGAAACCGACGAAGGCGAAATTGCGATGAAATGCCCGACGGAAGTTGCGATTACAGACCGGCGCGAAAAAGAATTTGCCGACAACGGCTTTATTCCGCTCGTTCACTGCAAAGGAACGGATTACGCGGCGTTTTTCGCCACGCAGTCCGCCAACAAAGCGAAGAAATACGACACGGACGAAGCTAATGCCAACGCGCGTCTTTCAACGCAGCTTCAATATCTGTTCGCCGTTTCGCGTTTCGCGCATTATCTGAAATCGATGATGAGAGACAAAATCGGCTCGTTTATGTCCCGCAAGGAAGCCGAAATTTTCCTGAATCGCTGGATAAGCAAATATGTTTTGGAAAACGATGTCGCTCCGGCTGAGCAAAAAGCAAAATATCCGCTTCGTGAAGCAAGAGTTGACGTGTCGGAAATTCCGGGCAAACCGGGCGCGTATCGGGCTGTAGCGTTTTTACGTCCGCATTTCCAACTCGATGAGCTTTCCGTCAGCCTGCGTCTGGTCGCAGACTTGCCCACACCGGCTGGTAAGTAGCAGGTTTTGCAGCCGTTTACGGAAAAACGTCGAGATTAAGCAAAAGGCGGCTTTCGCTTCGTCTTAGAAAGTATGCGAGAGAAAATCGCGTTAAAACGAGCGAAAGCCGGGTTTAACGGTTGCTTTGCAGAAAGGCAAGGCGACCATAAAAATTAAATTATTTAGTTATTTACAAAGGAGCATAAAAATAAAATGGCACAAGCTGATTATTACTTGAAAATTGATACTATCGAAGGCGAAGCAGACGCGAAGGGTTTTGAAAAACAAATGCAAATCGAATCCTGGTCGTTTGGCGAACACAACAGCGGTTCAGCCGCGCAGGGAACGGGTTTAGGCGTTGGAAAAGTTAGTTTCCAGGACATGCATTTCGTCGTCCAGAACGGTAAAGCGTCGCCGCAGCTTTTCTTAGCGTGCGCGAAAGGCAACCACATTCCGCAGGCGATTCTGAGCTGCCGCAAAACCGGCGGCGACGGCACGCCTTATACTTATACGAAGGTTACGTTTGGCGACATCGTTATCTCGTCATTCCAAACCGGCGGAAGCAACGGCAGCGCAATTATGCCGATGGAACAAATTTCGTTTAACTTTACGAAAATTACGTTCGAATACTTCCAGCAGAAAGCCGACGGTCGCGTCGCTCTGACCAACACCTGTAGCTACGACATCAAGAAAGTCGAAGGCACAGGCGCCTAGTTTTAATCGGGTTAAAGAAGGCTGTTGTTTGTTTCAGACGAACAACAGCCTTCTTTATAACAATATTTTATAACCCTGCCGAATCGGCGGGGCGGAATTTTTTTAAATCAAATGGCACGAGCTGACTATGAAATTCGCGTAACATCTTCGGTGCTCGACCGTCTCTTGGATTTCGAGCCGAAAACAAGTACCGAAGCGCCGAAATCGCGCTCAAAATCGCTGGCTGAGCTAAAACAATCGGTTCGGCGCGATTTGGAATGGCTTCTGAATACGCGAAGCTTTATCGGAGAAATCGACGAGAATCTGGAAGAAGTCAACAGTTCGGTGCTGGTTTTCGGTCTGCCCGATTTCACAGGTATGAGCGCGAAAAGCGATTCGGAGCTTAATCGTCTGACGCGCACTCTGGAAAGGGCGATTAAAACTTTCGAGCCGAGATTCTTGAACGCGAAAGTTTCGCTCGAACCGGTCAGCAACATCGACCGCCTTCTTAAATTCAGGATTGAAGCGCAGCTTAATATCGAGCCTTCGCCCGAACCGATTGCGTTTGACACGATTCTCCAGCTCGGAAGCGGCGATTTTCAGGTTAAAGAAAAACAGTAACGTTTCGGATGGATTTTACTGCCTCAAAAATGATTTAATGAAATTATAATTTCTCAAATATTCGGTTGATTTTTAGTTTATGCGTGATGAGCTTTTAGGATATTACGAGCGGGAACTCATTTTCCTGCGGCGGATGGGTGCGGAGTTTGCGCGCAAATATCCGAAAATCGCGGCGCGGTTGCTGCTCGACGAAGAAAAAATCGAAGACCCGCACGTCGAGCGAATGATTGAAGCGTTCGCGTTTCTGACCGGGCGCGTTTCATTGAAACTTGACGACGAGCTTCCCGAAATAACCGAATCTTTTCTAAACGTTCTTTACCCGCATTATCTCGCGCCGATTCCATCGATGGCGATTACGGAATTTTCCTTCGGCTCGCCGAACGATAAACTGACATCCGTTCAAAATCTCGAACGCGGCGCAAAGCTTTATTCGCGCCCGGTTGACGGAACGCCGTGTCATTTTAAAACCGCTTACGACGTTCAGCTTGTCCCGATTGAGATAGAATCGGCGTCCTTAGATTCGCCCGCGCCGAAAGACGGACGCGGAAAATTTGCCGAAAGCCACATACGCCTGAGTATGCGCTGTTTCGGCGACGCAAATCTGCACGAGCTGAAAGTCGGCAACACGGGCGAACCGCCAAAGTTTTTGCGCTTTTATCTGAACGGCGACCCGCAGCTTGTTTTCCCGCTTTACGAGTTGATTTTCAATCAGGCGAGCGCGGTCGAGTTTCGGGCGAAAGACAAGCCGATTGGCAATAAAACGCTCAAAACGCTGGCTAATATTCAGTTAAAACTGCCTGACCCGGTAATTTTGCCCGCCGACGTTATCAAACAGGTCGGTTTTGAAGAAAACGAAAATATTCTGCCATACACGAAACGCTCGTTTGCGGGTTACAGGCTTTTGACCGAATATTTTACGTTTCCGTATAAATTTTTATTTTTCGATATTTACGGACTCGACCAGGCGATTTTCAAAAAGTTCGGCAGCCACTTCGACATTCTTATTCATTTAAAGGACATCACGCCGCCGCGCGCGCCGGTAACGAAGGAGACTTTCCGGCTCGGCTGCACGCCGGTCGTCAATCTTTTTTCGCGGATGGCTGACCCGATTTACCTGTCGCAGCAGAAATACGAATATCACGTAATCCCCGACGTTCACCGCCAGATGACGACCGAAGTTTATTCGGTTGACGAGGTAATCACGACCGACCCGCGCACGAATACGACGCGCGAGTTTTCGCCGTTTTACAGCCTCAGACACGCTTACGGCGAACAGGTGGAAAAAACTTTCTGGTATGCGACCAGACGCGCTTCACAGCGCAACGACGACGACGGAACGGAGATATTTATGTCGCTCGTCGATATGAATTTCAACCCGCGAGTTCCCGCCGCCGAAGTTATCAACGTCAGAACGACGTGTACAAACCGCGATTTGCCCGCGAAGCTTCCCTTCGGCGGGCGCGAAAGCGATTTTGAAGTCGAAGGCACGGCGCTTTTATCGCGCGTTCATTGTCTGACAAAACCGACCGAAACGATTCGCCCGCCGCAGCGCAGAGCGGCACAGTGGCGCTTGATTTCGCATCTGAATCTAAATTATTTGTCGATAATCGGAAGCGATACGGGAACGCCGGAAGCATTGCAGGAAATTCTCCAGCTTTATAATTTTGACGATTCTTCCGCCGCCCGAAAACAGATTTTGGGCATTACAGGCATTTCCAGCCGTAAGGTCGTCCGGCAAATCGGCGGACACATCGGCGCGGGCTTCGTGCGCGGGATTGAAACGACTCTGACCTTTGACGAAGAACAATACGTCGGCAGCGGAATGTTTCTTTTCGCCTGCGTTCTGGAAAGATTTTTAGGACTTTACACATCGCTTAATTCTTTTAACCAGTTGGTTTTAAGAACCGAACAGCGCGAAGAAACGATAAAACGATTTCCGCCGCGCACGGGCGAACAGATTCTTTTGTAAATTCAAGATTTAAGATTCAAAATTCAAGACTAGCATTTTCTTCATCTTGAATTTTGAATCTTAAATCTTAAATCTTAAATCTTAAATGTTGAATAAACCTTTAAATCAGGAACTTTTCGACGAGCCGTACCGGTTTGAGTTTTTTCAAGCCGTGCGGCTTCTGGAAAAGGTTTTTCCCGAACGCATCCCGGTCGGGCGTGAAGCGCAGACGACGCAGGAAGTCGTCCGCTTTCGCTCGCGCGTTATGCTCAATTTTCCGGCGAGCGAGATTTATGAGTTTGCCGAATCGCATGACGAATTTACCGATAAAGAAAAACTCGAAATGTTCGTCAATTTTATGGGCATGATTGGCGTCAGCGGCGTGATGCCGGTTCATTATACCGAGCTTATTCTCGACCGCATTCGCTACGGCGACACGGCAATGTGGGCGTTTCTGGATATGTTCACGCATCGCTCCGTTTCGCTCTTTTTCCGCGCGTGGGAAAAATATCGCTTTCCGGTCGGATACGAGCGCGGAAAAGATGAGTTTACCGATTATTTATTCGATTTCACGGGGCTTGGAACAAAAGGCTTGCGCGGCAGAATGAGCCTCGAAGACGAATCGCTTTTGCCATACGGCGGACTTATCGCGCAGAAGCCGCATTCGTCGAGCGCGCTCGGACAAATTTTGAGCGATTACTTTGGAGTAAAGGCAAAAATCAAGCAATTTTTCGGTCAATGGTTGGATTTAGATACGGAAAGTATTACAAAACTAGGGTTTGCAAACAGCGAGATGGGCACAAGCGCGATTATCGGAGGTCGCATCTGGGAACAGCAGTCGAAATTCCGCGTCGTCCTCGGCGCAATGTCTTTCAACGAATTTCAGGCTTTTTTGCCGAACGGTTCGGCGCACAAGTCCTTGAAATCGATAATCCGCTTTATGGTCGGTCTGGAGCTTGATTTTGACGCGCAGCTCGTCTTGCAGGCGAAACAGGTTCCCGGCTGTATTTTAACGACACGCGCCAAACGCCGCCCGATGCTCGGCTGGACTTCGTGGCTGAAAACCAAACCGTTTCGGCAGGATGATGAGCAGGTTGTTTTGCAAATGGAGTAATGAACCACAGAGACACAGAGACACAGAGATTAAATGAAATAACCGAAAAAATTATCGGCTCTGCAATATCTGTTCATCGTGTCTTAGGTCCCGGACTTTTAGAATCTGCTTATGAAGAATGCGTGTGTTATGAATTAGCGCAAGCTAATTTGAAATTTGAACGGCAAGTTCCTTTACCTGTAATTTACAAAGGTGTGAAATTAGATTGTGGTTATCGTATGGATTTAGTTGTTGGAGATTTGGTTATTGTTGAGCTAAAGGCTGTTGAGAATATAATTCCAGTTCATGAGGCGCAACTTCTATCGTATTTGAAACTGGCAAATAAACCGGTAGGGTTATTAATGAATTTTCACGTTTCTGTATTAAAAAATGGAATAAAAAGAATCAGAAATTGAATGTCTCTGTGTCTCTGTGTCGCGGAGCGGATGGTTAAATTTTTTAAGGAGAATTTTTAATGAACGTAAATTTAAAATCGCTGGTCGGAAGATTAAATGATACAAGTAGAGACGCGCTTGAAAGCGCGGCGGGCTTGTGTCTTTCACGGACAAATTATGATGTCGAAATTGAGCATATTTTAGCTAAACTGCTTGAGCAGGATGACACGGATTTGCGCAAAATCTGTCATCATTACGAGGTAAATGTTGACCGTCTGACAAAAGACGTAAGCGTTTCGCTCGACCGTTTGAAGTCTGGAAATTCGCGCACGCCGGGCTTGAGCGACCGGCTGCCGAAATGGTTTCAGGACGCGTGGCTGCTCGCTTCGGTCGATTTCGGCGAATCGCGCGTGCGCTCGGGGCATTTGATTATGGCGCTGCTTTCAAACGAAAGCACGGCGCGGCTCGCACGCGACATTTCCAGAGAATTCAATCATATTTCGGTCGAATCTCTGCAAACGAAACTGCCGGACATCACGGCTGATTCGGCGGAAGCGCGCGACGCGTCCGCGTTGGGCGAAACGTCCGGCATCTCCGACGGCGCGCCGGTCGCCAGCGGAGTTCCGGGAAAAACAAAAGCTCTCGACCAATACACCGAAGATTTGACCGCAAAAGCGGCGGCGGGAAAAATCGACCCGATTCTCGGGCGTGATTTCGAGATTCGTCAGGTGATTGATATTTTGACGCGCCGCCGTCAAAACAATCCGATTTTAACGGGCGAAGCGGGCGTCGGCAAAACGGCGGTCGTCGAAGGATTTGCGCTCAGAATCTCTCAGGGCGACGTTCCCGACCCTTTGAAAAACGTCATCGTCAGAACTCTGGATTTAGGTCTTTTGCAGGCTGGCGCAGGCGTTAAAGGCGAATTTGAAAATCGCCTGAAGACGGTAATTGACGAGGTTAAATCATCGCCGACGCCGATAATTATGTTTATCGACGAAGCGCACACGATGATTGGCGCGGGCGGCGCAGCCGGACAAAACGATGCGGCAAATCTTCTCAAACCCGCGCTCGCTCGCGGCGAACTGCGAACAATCGCGGCGACGACCTGGGCTGAATACAAAAAATATTTTGAAAAAGACGCGGCTTTGGCGCGACGTTTTCAGGTCGTCAAAGTCGAAGAACCTGATGAAGAAAAAGCCATCGGAATGATGCGCGGATTGCTCGAAAAAATGGAAGAGCATCACAACGTCCGAATTCTCGATGAAGCGATTGTCGAATGCGTCAAACTTTCGCATCGCTACATTACAGGTCGCCAGCTTCCCGACAAATCCGTTTCCGTTCTCGACACGGCTTGCGCGAAAGTCGCCATCGGGCAAGGCGCGACGCCTGCGCCGGTTGAAGACGCAAAGCGCCGGATTGAGCATTTGACTTCGGAAATCAACTCGCTCGAACGCGAGCAGGTTACGGGCGCGGAACACGACGCGCGACTCGACGAGCTCAAAGCAAAACGAACGACGACCGAAGAAGAATTAAGCAAGCTCAAGGAGCAATGGGATAAGGAAAAGGATTTAACCAAGCAGATTAAAAATATCCGGGAGGAACTGGAAGGGTCGCTCGACGCAAAACCCGCGGCGGCAAATGCTTCAAATAACGGCAACGAAGCTTCTTCGAACGGAAACCAGACGGAATTGGAAGCTTCGGCTGAACCTGCCGTCGCGGCGGCAACCGCTTCTTCCGATTCAGCGACAACGGCGGAAACCGAATCGGCAGTTGACGCAAGCGGAGCGGCGACTGCGCCCGCAGCCGAAACGGGCAAGCCGATTGACACCGAGTTTCTGAAATCCGAACTTAAGCGCCTTAACGCGGAATTAAAAGAATTGCAGGGCGAAAATCCCTTGATGTCGCCCGTCGTCAACGGTCAAATCGTCGCTGAAGTCATTTCCGGCTGGACGGGCATTCCAATCGGCAAAATGGTCGCGGACGAAATCAACGCGGTTCTGGAATTAAATAAAACGCTCGCCGAAAGAGTTCTCGGACAAAATCACGCGCTCGAAGCGATTTCGCAGAGAATCAGAACGGCGCGCGCGGGTTTGACCGACCCGAAACGTCCGATTGGCGTATTTCTACTGGTCGGAACTTCGGGCGTCGGTAAAACCGAAACGGCGTTGGCGCTGGCTGATACGCTTTACGGCGGCGAGCGCAATCTGATTTCGATAAATATGAGCGAATATCAGGAAGCGCACACGGTTTCGAGTTTAAAAGGCTCGCCTCCGGGATATGTCGGCTACGGCGAAGGCGGCGTTTTGACCGAAGCCGTAAGGCGCAAACCTTATTCGGTCGTGCTTCTGGATGAAGTCGAAAAAGCGCATCCCGACGTGATGGAATTGTTCTTTCAGGTTTTCGACAAAGGCGTTTTGGAAGACGGCGAAGGACGCGAAATCGATTTCAAAAATTGTATTATTTTGCTGACATCGAACGTCGGAACGGACACGATTATGAAGCTTTGCGCCGACCCGGACACAAAACCCGAACCGGAAGGTTTAGTCGAAGCCATCAAGCCGGAACTCGTCAAAGCGTTCAAACCCGCGCTTCTCGGCAGAATGGTTACAGTTCCCTATTATCCGATTTCGGACGATATTCTGCGCCTAATTATCAGGCTTCAGCTCGGGAAAATCCAAAAACGTATTTCCGACAATCACGGAGCGCAATTTTCCTACGACGATTCCGTCATAGACACTGTAGCGAAACGTTGTACGGATGTCGATTCGGGCGCGCGCAATGTTTATAACATTCTGACCGGAACGCTTTTGCCCGAAATGTCAGGCGAAGTTTTATCGCGGATGGCATCGGGCGACGGAATGAAAAAGGTTCACGTTTCGGTCGGCGACGGCGAAAAGTTCGCTTATGAAATAAGCTGAAAGAAAGTAGCTTTGGAGATTTTTATGGCAAATTTTTTACAAATAGCGGAAACTATCACTGTTGGAAACTCTAAAACAATTACGATGTTTGGCGGAGGTCCTCCGCCCGGCAATAACAGGTTAGCTCTTTTTGATGACGCGCCGGATATAGTTGATATTGCAGATAAAACTCCACCAAGGCGCGGACCTTATTATGATTGGACAATAACGGGAAAACTGCCCGGCAAAACAATGATAAGAGCATATATCCCCGGTTCGAAGAATGAATATACACTGCCGATGGAGCTTACCATAAACGGTAGAATCAACATTAGATTTTCGGCTAATGGTGAAGGAACGCTTGAATGTGTCGGACTGGGAACTTTTCGAATTTTAGGCGACCCGAGCAAAAGATATCCAACTGATATTACGGTTGACCCGACTGCTCCTAAGTCGAGTATTAAAGAACGCGTTCATAGAAGCAAAGAGTATAACGTAGATATGCCGTATGCTGTCAAAATTTGGGGACAATTGGGAATTTATATACACGAATTTCCCGACAATCTTCAGGAAAACGGCGGCAGCCCGTCAAAGGGATGTATTCATGTTGGAAAAGGTAATGCCGAACAAGTTTATAATTATGTAGTAACGAGAACCCGCATACGCATCAAATATCCGTGGTAAACTTTCGACGAGAATTCGTCCGTTTTGCGGCAGGACGGAAAGTAAAATAATGGCGACAACACAAGACGGCAGGCTGATGAAGATTTACTCTCCTCTGGGTAAAGATTTTCTGCTTGTTAATAAATTATCGGCAAGCGAAGGGCTTTCGCAGCTTTTTTCGTTTGAGGTCGAGCTTCTGCACGAAGAGGACAAAGTAGGATTTGCGCCGACGGTCGTAAAGGCTAGTTCGATTCTCGGTCAGGCTGTTACCGTAACGGTCGAGCAGAGAGCCGGGACGACGCGCGAATTTACGGGAATGGTCAACCAGTTTTCGCAGGGCACGCGCCACGCCCGTTTTTCGTTTTATTACGCGACGATTGTGCCGCACGTATGGCTTTTGACGCAAAATTTTCAGAGCCGCATTTTCCAGCAAAAAAACGTTCCCGATATTTTGAAAGAAGTTTTCAAAGGTTTTGAAGTTTCGTGGGAAATTCAGGGAACATTCGAGCCGCGAAATTACTGCGTCCAGTATCGCGAATCGGATTTCGATTTCGCCTCGCGCCTGATGGAAGAAGAAGGCATTTTTTATTATTTCGAGCATTCGGGCGGAACGCACAAAATGGTCGTCGCAAACACGCCGCAGTCGCATCGTGACTGTCCTTCGAAAAGCTCGATTCCGTTTTTTGTCGATGTATCGCGCTCGCAGGAAGATTATATAACTTCGATTCATAACTGGCAGACCGATTATCAACTGCAAACCGGAAAAGTAACGCTCTGGGACCATAATTTTCAGCTTCCGAGTTCAAATCTTGCCGCCGATAAGCCTTCCATTTTTAATATCGGCGACAATCAGAAACTGGAATTTTACGATTTTCCGGGCGGCTATTCGCGCAAATACGACGGCATTTCCAAAGACGGCGGCGAGCAGGCGAGCGAGCTTCAAAAGATTTTCGAAGACAATCGCAAAACGGCTGAAATCAGGATGCAGTCGCTCGACGTGCGGCATAAAACCGCCGCCGGAACTTCGGACTGTTCTTCGATGATTAGCGGACACCGCTTTACCCTGACGCAGCATCCGAACAGCGAAATAAACGGCAAATATGTAATCACTACCGTCGTTCACGAGGTCGAGCAAAATCCGACTTATGTTAGCGACCACGACCCGAGCCAGCCTTATAAAAACACTTTTGAATGTATCGCTCACGGCGCGGGCGTTCCGCCGTATCGTCCGCCGAGAAAAACAGCAAAACCCGTAATTTATGGTACGCAGACGGCAATCGTCGTCGGTCCCGCCGGTGAAGAAATTTTTACCGACAAATACGGGCGCGTCAAAGTTCAGTTTAACTGGGACAGGCAGGGAAAGGTTGATTCAAACAGTTCCTGCTGGATAAGAGTCGCGCAAAGCTGGGCGTCGAAAAAATGGGGAATGATGTTTATTCCGCGTATCGGGATGGAAGTCGTCGTTCATTTTCTCGAAGGCGACCCGGACCAGCCGATTATTACGGGCTGCGTTTACAACGCCGAAACGATGCCGCCGTACACTTTGCCGGACGAAAAGACGAAATCGACGATAAAATCCAATTCGTCAAAAGGAGGCGGAGGTTTTAACGAGCTTCGGATTGAAGATAAAAAAGGCTCGGAGCAAATTTTCATCCACGCCGAAAAAAATCAGGACATCCGCGTCAAAAACGACGTGATGGAAACTATTCTGCACGACCGGCATTTGATTATCGAAAACGACCAGTACGAAAAGGTTAAAAAAGACAAGCATTTACAGGTCGGCGGCGACCAGAATGAAAAAATCGACGGCACGATGTCGCTCAAAGTCGGTGCGGATTTGCAGGAAAAAGTTGAGAGTAATTACGCGCTCGATGCGGGAATGGCGGTTCATATCAAGGCGGGAATGAGCGCGGTAATCGAAGCCGGAACGGCTCTGACCTTAAAGGTCGGCGGCAATTTCGTAAATATCAGCTCGGCGGGCGTAACCATTTCCGGCTCGATGGTTTTGATTAACAGCGGCGGGGCGGCGGGTTCGGGCGCGGGCGCGAGTCCCGACACGCCGAAAGACCCGAAAGAAGCCGATAAAGCAGAACCGGGAAAAGACGTAACTAAAAAATCCGCGCCGCCGCCGCCGCCGGCTAAAAATTATTCGGCGATGGCAAATTCGATGAAAAGCGCCGCCAAAAACGGAACGCCGTTTTGCGATATATGACCGTAGTGAAAACGATAGCCCGGGCGGCTGTCAGCAACATTTAAGATGACCAAGGAAGAACTGGAAAAAATTTTATTCAATGACCGGACGCGCGTTTTTGCCGTTTTGGACGGCGCGTCGGTTCCCGATTTGCCGATGCGTCTTTACGAAATGCGCCCGCCGCATTATTGTCTTTTACGCGGCGAGCTTGCGCCCGACATGGCGGAAGTCGCGCCTTACGTGATTAATTTGATTCCCGATACGCCTTTCGCAGATTGGGTTTTAAGCGAAAGTTTTGGAAAACATTGGGGCATTTTCGCTCATTGCCGCCATTCGATAAAAGAAATGCGCCGTCATTGCCGCGCGCTCGTAACCGTCTATAATGAAGACGGCAATCCGATGCTTTTTCGTTTTTACGACCCGCGCGTTTTGCGAAAATTTTTGCCGACCTGCAATGCCGGAGAGCTTAAAACCTTTTTCGGAAAAGTCGAAACCTTTTTTGCCGAAACCGAAGACGGGCAAAATCTTTCGGCTTTTCAGATGGAAGATAACCAACTAAAGCAAACTGAATTAAATTAAAAGGGAGAAGAAGAGTATGCCGCAGGGACCAGCCGCCAGACCAACCGATTCAGTCGCTCACCCGCTTCCGCCCGTTTTAATGCCGGGACCGGGCTGCCCGACCGTTTTTATCGGCTTTCTTCCGGCGTGGCGCGGTATGCCGCTCGCCGCCGTCGCCGCGCTTCAGGCGGCGCACGCGGTCGCGCAGACGGCAATTAAAACCGCCGAAGCGGCAACGCTTGCCGCCGCCGGAACACCGGGCGCGCCCGCCGCATATGCTGCCGAACAAACCGCCAAAGCATCGGCTCTCGCCTCGATGAGCAGCGCCGTTACAAGTGCCGCCGCCGGTGCCGATATTCATATGTGTACGACGCCTCTGCCCGTTCCGCCGCACGGACCGGGCGTGGTTATCACGCCATCGGCGACCGTTATGATTGGCAATCTGCCCGCCGCGCGCATGGGCGATACGATACTCGAAGCGGTCGGACCGCCGAATACGATTACAAAAGGCGAAACGACGGTGATAATCGGAGGATAGAGCACTTTTTGAGTATGGAAATCTTGGTTGAATCGATTAATCCGATGAATCGGAGGAGTCCACTGGAATGATTATTCGCGATACACAGATGGAGGAACTCAGCAAGGTACCGTTGCGTGCTTTCGAAGATGGGATGGTTGAGCATCTTGCTGAGTTTTCGCCCCCGTTGTTTAATGTAATCAAGGAAGACCAGATGCGAGTCGCCGTCCGCTTTGGAATTGAAAAAGCGGAGCGGTATGGCTTCAATCTTCGGGGACCTATCCGTCTTTATCTTGAGTTAATGTTGTTATTCGGCAGTCATTTCGATACTGATCCGCAATATCCATGGACGAGTAAAATTCTGAATGACCAAAATTCCACCCCGCAAATGCAGCGTGCGGAACATCTGTATGAGAAAACCCTCGATTACCAAGAAAAAGTCTCCGGAAACGATGCCGCGAACACGCGCAAAGCACTGGAAAATTTATCGGTCATGGCTCGAAATTCCACAACCATTTCTTCAAACGATTTTGTTGCGGACATTCGTAGAGAAATAACCCGCGTCTTTCCACAGAAAGCATCATACATCGGTGAAGAAGGACTTACGGCGCTCATAAATGAAGGCAGAGATGAGGCACGTAAATATCGCTTTCCCACTGACCGCGGGGAAGCATTAATGGTGGTATTGATGTATGCATTCGGTCACGGCTGCCCTGACGATCCGCTCTATCCGTGGATTTCTCGAACATTAAATGACGAGCGGATTATCGAACCGACTGCCCGGGCTGAGCGATTGGAGAAAAAAGCGATGACATGGCTTGAGCAGGTTCTCGCCATTCCATATCAAGGAGCACGGACATGACTCAAGAAAGAAAACCAACCCCACCGTCTGCCGGCGGCGGAGGAACTCCTGCAAACTGTCCGACAACACCTTGTCCGGTAACAGTCCAAATAAATCTGTCGGCAGCGGTTGCGTGTCCGGGTCACCCGCTTGCGATGACCGCCATCGGAAGTCCGGGCGGCGGAACCTATAGCTGGACCGTCTCGGGCGGAACCGCTCAATTGGTTGATAGCGCGGGTACTCCGACCACGACGGGTCCGACCGTTTACTTGCGGGCTTTTAGAGCGGATGACGCCACCGGCAATATTCCCGCCCAGGCGGCAACCGTCGGCGTTACTTATACTCATCCGAATGGAACGGCGACCGACAACAAAAATGTTCCCATTCACAAGATTGAATTCGTCGTTACAAACACGACCATCACTGCCGGAGTAACGCAAGCTAATGAAACTGCCGCTACAGCCGAGCTCGGCGGGGCGCCCGGTGTCGCAACAATGTCCACTGACCCTCGTGTCGAGATACAACTTGACGCATCCTGCCCGCGTAAGGCGGCATGTGCGGCAAATCACCAGGTCGGCTGGCTCCAGACAATGCTGTCAAATGATCGGCAGATTCGCTACCGTCACACTCTTATAACAGTGCCTGTAGCAATGCCGATTCGTGATATTATTGCCGGTCCATTTCCCTTCTACAGTACGGTGACTCCTTTTACTGCGGATAGGAACCGGCAAACCGCGCATCACGAGGACAGTCCCAGCGTAACTTGTCCCTGGACTGATCCGCGAGGTGCGTCTCCCGCGCCGCCGCCGCCTGTTAATAAAACACTACGCACTATTTCGTGCGGAAACAGTTTTACGGCGTGGCTAGTCGTCCAGAATATTGAATGGTCAGCCCATGACGTGGATAATTCTTTTGCCTTTGTCAGGCATTTCAATTGGTCAATGCAATTGAACGTGACAGTGAATGTGACGCTAGCAATCGGCAGTCGATGCACTCCCGCGAGCAATCCTGCCACGATTGGCGCGCTCCAGGTCGGAAAGGGCGGGAGTAGCCCGGTTTTGACCGCGCCCGTTTATAATACGGTAGCAAATGCGTCCATTACTATTGCTGCCGCAGGACCAATTTAATATGATTCGCATTTTTATTTTACTGTTTATAATTGTATCAGGAGGTTGTATGGCACAAACCAACGGCTCGTCGAATCGGGCTGATCAAATTTTTAGGACAGGTCCCGAAACGCTTGTCGCCGAGACACAGACCATCGTCTCCGGCACTATCGTGAATTATTCCAAGCAAATTCTCTCGCAGTCTCAGCCCGACGAGAATGGATTTCCTCTAAAGTGGACGGTTAAAGGAGAGATAGGACAACTGCAAATATTAAAGGGCGCTTTTATGTCTGGTTCTCTTAAGTTCACCAGAGCCGAGCAATCCGTAATGCTCTCGAAGGATGAAGCAAGCCTGTATTGGGAAGATATATACGGCGAACTGCAGCCGGAAGGGCAGGCAGTTCTTTTCATTGACGGGAAAAATCAGAAGCTCATCCTCAAAATCATTCCAAGCGGCAAAGACGAACAGGATTTTATTACACTGGTAAAAGATATTGTCCGGATTCAAGCGCTTAAACAACCGGACGAGCGAATAAAACAGTGGCTGCAGTATCTGGACACGGCGTCCTCTGATGAAGGGCGCAAGGCGGCGCTTCGCTCACTGGTTAACGCTCCCGTCGAGTGGGGAAAGTTAGCTCCCGAACTGGAACGATTATTGTCTAATTCTAAAAACAGCAGTAATATTCGCGTCTTCGGTTTCGGCATCGCGGCATTCGGCGTTATCGAAGAAAAGTGGAGCGACAATCGTCCGGCGGTCGATTTTCTCTGCCGGATTTTCTTGGCGGAAAATGATGCGAGAATGACGATGCAATACATGCAACATCTAAAATTGATATTGCGCTACAGTGACGACGAGTCCTTTCGCAAAGTCAGGCAACCCATACGGCGACAAATTCTGGATTGTCTAAGACGGCGTGAAGCGACAGGTCGTCTTGAACCTCAACTGGAAGAACAATTCAAGCAAGTCTGGGCGACATATCCTGAACAGTGAGCATCGAGAAATATGTGACCGACGACTACTTATGAATTGAAGAAAGTCCGTGACTCCGCAGGATGTATAGCGCTTACAAACGGAATTCCGATTTGCCCTTGCGGGCGGTGGGAGAAATTCAATTTGCCGGCACACATCACTTTATGGGTGCGTCATTTCTTCGGGCTTGACGAGTTCGTCAAATTTCTCGCCGTCGAGCAGTCCTAATTCAATCGCCGCTTCCTTGAGATTAATTTTCTTTTTGTGCGCGTATTTGGCAATCTTCGCGGCGTTGTCGTAGCCGATGTGCTGATTCAAAGCCGTTACGAGCATCAGCGAATCTTTCACATATTCGTCAATTTGTTCACGGTTTAATTCGATTCCTTCAATGCAGAATTCGACAAACCCTCTACAGGCGTCTTTCAATAATCGAACCGAATGCAGAAAATTGTGAATCATCACGGGCTTGAAAACGTTTAATTCAAAATTTCCCTGCGAGCCGGCAAAACCTATTGCCGCGTCGTTTCCGAGAACCTGCGCGGCAACCATCGTTATCGCCTCGCTTTGCGTCGGGTTGACTTTTCCCGGCATAATCGAGCTTCCCGGCTCGTTTTCGGGCAGAACAAGCTCGCCGATTCCGCAGCGAGGACCTGACGCGAGCCAGCGAACGTCGTTGGCGATTTTCATCAATGAACAAGCGAGAGTTTTGAGCGCGCCCGAAGCGAAAACGATTTCGTCGTGCGCCGAAAGCGCGGCAAATTTGTTCGGATGAGCGCGAAACGGCAAGCCTGTGAGTTCGGCAATCTGCGCGGCTGCGCGGTCGGCAAATTCGGGATGAGAGTTAAGCCCCGTTCCGACGGCAGTTCCGCCGATTGCCAAATCGAGCAAGCCGGGCATAACCATTTTCAAACGCTCGATGTCGCGTTCAACAAGAGAAGCCCAGCCGCCGAATTCCTGCCCGACCGTCAGCGGCGTCGCGTCCTGAAGATGCGTTCTGCCGATTTTTACAACGTCCGCGAACTCCTTCGCTTTCGCGTCAATCGCGTCATAAACTTCCTGCACGACCGGAATCAGCGCGGTCAACTGCGCGGCGGCGGCAATATACATCGCCGTCGGGAAAGTGTCGTTCGACGACTGCGATTTGTTCACGTCGTCGTTCGGATGAACAGGCGTTTTGCTTCCCATTTCGCCGCCCGCGATTTCGATGGCGCGATTCGAAATAACTTCGTTGGCGTTCATATTAGTCTGCGTTCCGCTTCCGGTTTGCCAGACTCTTAAAGGAAAATGCTCGTCGAGTTTTCCTTCGATAACTTCATCCGCCGCCTGCACGATTAAATCTTTTTTGTCCGCGTCGAGCTTGCCCAAATCGTTGTTGACAATCGCGGCGGCTTTTTTCAAAACGCCGAGCGCGCGAATCATCTCGCGCGGCATCGTGTCAAAACCGATGTTAAAATGATGCAGGCTGCGCTCGGTCTGCGCGCCCCAATATTTATCGTGCTCGACCGCGATTTCGCCCATCGAATCCGTTTCAACGCGTGTATTTGCTGATTTAGAAATTGCTTCCGACATTTTTTATAAAATTTCCTGATAAAATTTTGACTTACAAATTGATTTTACCCAAAATTCAAAAATAAAAACATCTTGACAGCATTTCTTCTTTCGCATTACGCTTAAATTCGGGGTTTCTCTATCCTGAACTTCTCACGCGCGCAAACATGGAAAACATCAGGCTTCTCTTTCAAATTTATTTTCGCCCCGCTTGGGCGATGAGCGAAATCATCGACAAAGGCAGTTGGTTTTTCGCCGCCGTACTGGTTTTTCTCGTCTCTGTAGCTTTTTTCTGGACGATAAATACAAAACTTCAAGCCTCTTACGCGATACCGAATTTTTCTCAATATTATCAGCCGGATTTAACTTTGGACGAAGATTCGCCCGCCGCGCAAGCCGAATACGACAACGCCGAAGCCGAATATCAAAAAGCAATGGCGGCGCGTCGAAAAATCCCGCTCGCCGGCGATTCGTTCTTTAAATTCTTTTCGTTCGAGCCGAACGGATTTTTCCAGCCGATTCTCGCGCTTTCGATTTTCTACGTTCCGGCATTGATTCTTTTGATGTGCATTTTCGGCGGCATCGGAAACTTCGGCATAATTTTTCGCCGCGATTACGGGACGCTGGCGACGTGCGCGCTGATGGCTTGGACGGCGGCGCATCTGCCGTTTGCCGTTGCGGGAATTTTGCTTTATTCGACAGGCATTGCGCCGGAGTTTTATCTGGCGATGTGGCTTGCAAGCAGCCTTTTGTTCGGCGTTTTTATGATTTTTGCCCTGCGAGTCGTTTTGGGAGCGAATTACGCCGCCGCCGTTCTGACGGTTTGCGTCGCGTGGCTCGCTTTTTCTCTCGGAATTTATGTTTTTCGATACATTTCGCCGTGGATATTCTCGCCGTTTCTGCTTTTTTACGCATACATCTATCTCGGCGGTTATCTCGGCGGCGAAGTGCGCGGCTTCAGCAACAATTTCCGGCAGAAGCAGAATTTCAAACGCTTTCTGCACAACGCGACGGTCAACCCGAACGACGCCGACGCGCACGTTCAGCTCGCGCTCATCTACCTGCAAAGAAGACAGGACGAAAAAGCTCTGGAACATTTGAATAAAGCAGTAGAAATCGACAAGGAAGAAATCGACGCCAATTACGAACTCGGCAAAATCGCTCGAAAAAAAGCCAATTTATCGGAAGCGATTCAACACTTTTCAATCGTCGTCGGGCAAAACGACAAGTACGCTTTGAGCGAGATTTGGCGCGAAATCGGGGCGAGCTATCTTCAGGCAAATATGTTCGGGGAAGCGCGCGAGGCGCTGGAAAAATTCGTCGAGCGCCGCCCGGTCGATGCGGAAGGCTTGTATTATCTCGGCAAAACCTTAAAAGCGCAGGGCGAAACCGAAAAAGCGAGAGAAACGTTTAATCAAGCCGTCGAATCTGCGCAAACTTCGCCCGATTTTCGCCGCCGCGAAGTAAAACATTGGAGCAAGCTGGCGCAGAAAGAAATCTGAAAAAATGAAAAATGGAAAACGGAAAATGGAAAATTAAAGAACTTTCTTACATTTTCCATTTTCCATTATCTTCCGTATTCAACCACAAATCTCACTACCGGCACTTCTTCCTCATCGCCAGGCATTTCTTCAAAATGAATCTGTTTCAAGCCGTTCGCTTCAAAGCGCGATAAATCTTTGCGCGACAAAGCCCACGGCAGTTCCAGCGGAATTTCGTCGTCTTCGCGCCCGCGCGTAACAACGACGAGCTTTCCGCCATCGGCGACGAAATTTGCAATCGCGTCAATCGTTTTTTCGCGCATATCGAGCGGCAAAGGCTGAATCGTGTAAACTTCCAGCACGAACTCGAACGCGCCGAGCCAGCCTCTGAATGGCGCGAATAAATCGGCGACGTGAAAGTCGATGTCCGTGTCGGCGTGTAATTTTTTCGCCCAATTTATCGCCGTTTCCGAAATATCGAAAGCCGTAACCTGAAAGCCCGAATCATAAAGAAACCGCGCGTCGTCGCCAAGACCGCAGCCGACGACCAAAGCTTTTCGCCCGTTTCCATTTAAACCCGTTTTCTTTGCAAATTCGGCGAAAAAGCGGTTCGGCTCAAGGTCTGCCCACGGAATTTTCTCGTTATCGCCTCCGGCTTCGCGGTAAAGCGCGTCAAACCATCCGAGCGCGTCGCCCTTTTCGATAAACTCTTCTGCCAACTGTTTTGTGCGTTCGCGTGCGTCCATAGTTTCAATGTTGACATAAATTTATTTTTTTTCAAAAAGGTCTTGCTTTTCTGAAAAACTGCGCTATAATCCGAGGCATAACCGAAAATTAAGCGCGACCTTTTCGAGATTACAGCCGTACCCCGCAATTATATTAAATAAACTTGAGGAGGTTAGGTTATGAAGATGAGATTATTTTTCGTCTGTTTTTCGGTATTCACTTTATTCGCCGCCGTTCAGGCGCAAAGCTCCGCGTTTTCTTTTCAGAATCGCGCAAACGGCTTGACAACGGCAAACGTCAGCTACCATTCGGCTTTCAACTTATTCGAACTGTCGCCGTCCGGCAATTTGTTCACGATGCCGAACACGGCTGACGGCTTTTTTACCGTCCAACCCGTTTTCGGCACATCTTTATTCAAAAAATTCGATGTTGTTTCTACTAACAATCTGCTGATAACCGCGACATTCGGCACAGGGACGATTCCGGCAAGCGGAGCGGGAACGCGAATGATGTTTTACGGAAAGAAAGCAGCGTTTCGCGTTGGAACAGTTAGCTCAACGCAGTGGAATGACGCGAATATCGGCACTAACTCGACGGCGTTCGGCTATAACACGACCGCCAGCGGCGGCGGCTCAACGTCAATCGGTCAAGGAACAATCGCTTCCGGTGAAGTTTCGGTTGCAATCGGCGTCAATTCAGACGCCAAAGGTCAATATTCGCTCGCAATGGGCTATAACACGACTGCTTCCGGCGCGTCTTCAACCACAATGGGCAATAATACAACCGCTAAAGGCAGCTTTTCGACGGCGATTGGTTACGGCACGACCGCTTCCGGCGATTCGTCGTTTGCTGTCGGCAACGGCTCGATTGCCAGTGGCGATTACTCGATTGCAATGGGCAAGCTTGCCTCGACCAACGGGAAAAGCGGCAGCTTCGTCTTTAGCGATAATTCAAGTCCAAGTGTGGTTGCCACGGCAACCGCTCCAAATCAATTTGTGGCGCGCGCTTCGGGCGGATTTTTCTTCCGCACTGACTTAACTTTGTCAACCGGATGCAATCTTCCGGCGAGCAGCGGCGCGTTTACCTGTTCATCGAGCAAATCTCTGAAAGAAAACTTCGGGCTTTTGAATTACACGGACGTGCTCGAACGCCTGCGGCGAATTGACGTGCAGCGCTGGAATTATAAGGGAGAAACGGCGGGCATTTTTCATATCGGCGCGTTTGCCGAAGATTTCTACCGCGAGTTCGGACTCGGCGCAGATGCCCAATCAATCGGCTTACTCGACATCTCCGGCGTAAATATGGCGGCAATCAAAGCTTTGGACGAGCGCACGGAGAATCTGCAAAAGGAAAATAATTTACTCAGAGAGCAGTTGCAGAAACAGCAGTTGATGCTTGAAGGGTTAAAAACATTTGTCTGCTCGCAAAATCCGCAAGCCGATGTTTGCAGGTAATGTTAATTTGAAAAGTGAAAGCTGATAAATCAGAAACAAAGAAATTTTTCAATTACCGGTTTTCACTTTTCATTTCCCGGTCGGCGCGCCCGCGTCTTTCCACGCTTTCCAGCCGCCAGCCATCGAAAATACATTTGTATAGCCCATTTTTTGGAGCATATCCACCGAAAGCGCCGAGCGAAAACCGCCGCCGCAATACAAGATTAATTCCGCGTCTTTTTCGGGAAACTTCCCGACAATATCGCGCTCGATAATGCCGCGCCCGAGATGCATCGCGTTCTTTGCGTGTCCGGCTTCAAACTCGTTATCTTCGCGCACGTCAATCAAATTCGCGCCCGACTTTATTCTCTCCTGCGCGTCTCCGACCGAAACTTCCCTGACGCGGCTTTTCGCGTCTGCGACGATTTCCAGAAATTCTTCCGAATGTTTCATATTAAAAACAGTTTACCCGAATCAATTTATCTAAACTAGCAAGAGGTTCGGGAAACTTCTATAATGAAACTATTGAAAGTTTTTATAAATTTACTAAACTGAGGAATTTGAATGGCAGAACAATTTGACGTAACAATTATCGGTTCCGGTCCGGGCGGCTACGTTGCCGCAGTCCGCGGCGCGCAGGTCGGGCTGAAAGTAGCGATTATCGAAAAGGAAAAAGGCGCGCGGCTCGGCGGAACGTGCGGTTTGCGCGGCTGCATCCCGACCAAAGCGCTTCTGAATGCGGCGCATTTATACGAAAAAGCGGGACATTTCGAACAATACGGCTTAAAGGTCGAAGGCTTGTCTTACGATTGGACGGGCGTGCAGAAATACAAATCCGATGTCGTCGCGAAAAACTCGGCGGGCGTTTCCTATTTGATGAAGAAAAATAAAATCACGGTTTTCAACGGTTTCGGCAAAATCGCGGGCAAAGGAAAAGTCGAGGTAACGGGCGACGACGGCAAGAAGGAAATTGTCGAAACAAAAAATATAATCATCGCGACGGGTTCGGTCGTGCGCCCGATTCCGGGTTTTGAGACGGACGGCAAACAAATCGTCAATTCCGACCAGATTTTAGAGCTCGAAAACGTCCCGAAATCGATGGTCGTTTTAGGTTCGGGCGCGGTCGGCGTCGAGTTTGCGAGCGTTTATTCGCGCTTCGGATGCGAAACGACAGTGGTTGAATTGATGGACAGAATCGTGCCGCTCGAAGACGCGGAAGTCTCGAAAGAGCTGCAAAGAGTTTTCAAAAAGCGCGGCATCAACTGCCTGACCGGCGTAAAAATGGACAAGCTCGAAAAGACGAAAAAGTCGGTCAAAGTATCGGGCAAAGACGCGAAGGGCAATGACATATCGCTCGAAGCCGAAATGCTTCTCGTCGCCATCGGGCGTATGCCTTATCTCGAAAAACTCGGCTTGGAAAACACGAAAGTCGTCGTCAATCCGCGCGGCACAATCAAGGTCAACGAATACTGCGAAACGGACGAACCGAACGTCTTCGCCATCGGCGACGTAATCGACACGGCTTGGCTCGCGCATCTCGCGTCGAAAGAAGGCATCCTTGTCGTCGAAAAATTAGCGGGCAAAAAGGTCGAGCCGATTAATCAAAGATTAGTTCCGAACTGCACTTACTGCGACCCGGAAGTCGCCAGCGTCGGCTTGACCGAAGCCAAAGCGCGCGAAGAAGGCTACGACGTAAAAGTCGGCAAATTCCCTTTCTCGGCATCCGGCAAAGCGCGAATTTTAGGCGAAACCGACGGCTTCGTCAAAATCGTCAGCGAGAAAAAATACGACGAAGTTCTCGGCGTCCACATCATCGGACCGCACGCAACGGAACTTCTCGCCGAAGCCTGCGTCGCAATGCAGTTAGAAACGACGGCTGATGAACTCGGACGCACAATCCACGCGCACCCGACCGTTTCAGAATCGGTCATGGAAGCCGCGGAAGGCGTTCACGATTTGACGATTCATATGTAATCAGAAGTCAGAGGCTAGAGGTCAGTGGTCAGTTGTGGTAAATTGACCGCTGATTTTTATTTTTCAAATTTAACCTCAGTGGAAAGATATGAGAACAGTATCGGAGTTAGAGCAAGAAATTCGGGATTTGATAAACAGCCCAAGAAAAAGAACAAATCTTCTTAAAGATAAAGCTGATTGGAGCAAGTTATGTAGTTCTCTTGATGTAATAGGTGATACCGAACAAGCATTTGACTCATATATAAATATTCAAGAGCCAAATTCTTTTGGTGAAAAGTACTTAATTTTATATGGAGTTTTGCAGGCATTGTTCATTCAGCAAGATGCTATAACACATTTATCGGAAGCATTAGGTTTGACTTACACAGTTGATCCTTTACTTACTCAAATTCGTGAAATAAGAAATGATAGTTCAGGACATCCAACTAAAAGAGGTGGCGGCAAAGGCAAGAAATTCAATCATATTTCAAGAATTTCTATGAAGCGACATAACTTTAAATTAATGACTGCATTTCCCGATGGAAGTCATCAATTTACAGATGTCGATGTTAAGAATTTAATTGAGTCTCAAAGGAACACTGTCAAAACAGCATTAATTGAAATAAGCGATAAATTGAAAGAAGAAGAGATGAGGCACAGAGAAGAATTTAGAGACATAAAACTAGCAGATAATTTGTCTAATGCGCTTAACTATTACCACTATGAAAAAATTAGTGAAGCAATATCTGATAGACATTATGGTGTATTAGGATTACCTGCGATTGAAATACTTTTAAAGCATATTGAATCATTTAAAAGCGATTTACAAGAAAGAGGGGTTCTTGATGTATATGATGATTCAGTAGGACATTATTCAAATTTATTGAATTATTCTTTAAATGAATTAAAAGAATTTGTTGAAAATCCAAGTGAATCTAAATTAAATGATACAGACGCTAATATCTATTTGTTCTTTATTCGTAAAAATATGGAAACTTTAATTGAAATTGCGAGAGAAATAGACGAGGAATATTCTGCCCAAGTATAAAAACATAAAAGGGCGCTTCAACATCTTCCTCGAAAGACTTCAGCAACTCATCATTTTTGACTTTCAAAACATTTCGCTCTAATCTTTTCGCGTGATTAAATCTTTCAAAGATTCGGAAACCGAGAAAATCTATAATCTCACGCGCTCGCGCAGGCTGCCGTAGGACATTCTAAAAATTTAAGCCCATTTTATTGCCTCAAGTTCACATCTTTGCTAACCTTTAATTGTGCGGGAAATCATCTTTTACAGAACGCAAAGCGGCGATTGTCCGGTTGAAAAATTTCTCGACTCGCTTTCGGCAAAACAGGCGAAGAAAGTTACGTGGGTTTTGCAAATTGTCGAAGGTCTGGAGATTGTGCCGATTCAGTATTTCAAAAAACTCGATGGCACAGACGGTATTTGGGAAATCAGAGTTGATTTCGGCGGCGACACTTTTCGTCTTTTAGGATTTTTCGATAAAGGAAATCTGGTGGTTTTGACAAACGGTTTTGCAAAGAAAACGCAGAAAACTCCGATGTCGGAAATCAGTTTAGCCGAACGGCGAAAGCAGGATTATGAGGGCAGAGATAAAACGAAATGAGCGATTTACAAAAATATATTACAAAGCGAAAAAAGACTGATAAAGAGTTTGCGAAAGATTACGAAAAAGGTTTTGAAAATTTCAAAATCGGCGTGATGCTTCGTCAGGCGCGGGAGAGCGAAGGTATTACGCAGGAAGAAATCGCGCGTAAATTGAACACGAAAAAATCGGCGATTTCGCGAATTGAAAATCACTCGGAAGACATTCGACTTTCGACTCTTCGGAAATACGCCGAAGCGCTCGGCAAGGAGTTAAAATTGGAAATCGCGTAGGAATTTATGGCGAAAGGAAAATTAAAACTAAAGGGCGTTTCAACGTCCTTTTTTATTTGTCTTAAGCGCATTAAAAGCCCATTGGAACGGGCTGTAATCTTTCGGGTTAATCTGAAATTGGTATCAACTAATGCTATCTCGATTTTTACAACATTTCAGCGATTTTTTTGTCTCTATGGTTTTTTCGAAGAGATTTTCCGGTTGTCGAAAAAATCGTCGCTGCGCGTTTCTCGCGGATATTTTTCGCTTAGCTCGATTTGGGCGGCTCGCAGGCGGAGTTCTTCTTCTTTTTGCAGGCGTCTCGCTTCGCCCGTCAGCGGCGGCGCGCCTCTCACGCCCCAGTAATATTTCAGTGTGATTAGGATGAGGACGGAGCTGCCGAGCGCGGTCAGGATTAAAACAATGACGATTATCCACGCGAAATTGGACATATTTTCATTATAGTTTTTATAAATTAAGTGTCCAGATTCAGCGCCGCCCGTCGTCTAATCAAAAATCGTGATTTTCCCTGCCCGTTTTTTCGTTTATAATCTTTCCTTTTATGAAATCTACACAAACATCTTACCCGCGCAGTAAAATAAAGATTCTTCTGCTCGAAAACATCTCGGAGTCGGCGATTGATGAATTAAAGCAGAGCGGCTACGCGGAAATTAAAAAGCTTTCCGGCGCTTTGAGCGAAGCCGATTTGATGAAGGAAATCAAAGGCGTTCACATTCTCGGCATTCGCTCGAAAACGCGCGTTACCGCAAAAGTCTTGGAAAAGGCGGATAAATTGCTGGCAATCGGCGCTTTCTGCATCGGCGTAAATCAGATTGATTTGCGAGCCGCGACGCAGAAAGGCATCGCCGTTTTTAACGCGCCTTATTCGAACACGCGCTCGGTTGCCGAATTGATTATCGGTTTATGCGTAATTTTGATTCGCAAAATCGCCGATAAAAATGCGGCGGCGCATCGCGGTGTTTGGCTCAAAGAAGCGAAAGGAAGCTTTGAATTGCGAGGGAAAACGCTCGGAATCGTCGGTTACGGCAACATCGGCTCGCAGGTTTCGGTGATGGCTGAAGCGCTGGGAATGAACGTCGTTTATTACGACACGCTTACAAAACTCCCGCACGGAAATGCCAAGCAAATACGCGATTTGAAAGAATTACTGAAACAGTCGGATATTGTAACGCTGCATGTGCCGAGCGACGCGACGACGCGGAATATGATTAATGAAAAAATGTTCGACGTAATAAAAAAAGGCTCGATTTTTCTTAATTATTCGCGCGGCGAGGTGGTCGATTTGGACGCTTTACGAAAATTTATCGAAAACGGCACAATCAACGGCGCGGCGGTTGACGTTTTCCCCGTCGAACCTGAAAAAAACGGCGACCGCTTCGAAAGCGTTCTGCAAAATCTGCCGAACGTCGTTTTAACTCCGCACATCGGCGGCTCGACCGAGGAAGCGCAGGCGAATATCGGTCTGGACGTAACGTCGAAACTGATAAATTATATGGAACTCGGCGCGTCGAACGGCTCGCATACAGTGCCGCCCGTCAGCCTGCCGCCGCAAGCCGGAACGCACCGGATTCTGCATATTCACGAAAACATTCCGGGCGTTTTGAGCGAAATAAACTCGCGTCTCTCGGAGCGAAATATTAATATTGTAGGTCAGTATCTGAAAACGAACGAAGAAATCGGCTATGTCATTCTGGACATCGACACGGAATTATCGAAAAAGGCGTTCGATATTTTGAAGGAAGTCAAAGGAACGATAAAGACGCGAATGGTTTACTGAAATTTAACCGCAGATAAGCGCAGGTGAACACGGATTTTAATTTATCTGCGTTTATCCGTGTGCATCTGTGGACTATTTTCCCAAAATTTACTTATGAAAATTACAATTTTACTGCTGACGATTTTTCTCTCCGTTTCAATCGCCAACGCGCAATGGCAAAAGCAGAAAGTCGATACAAAAGCGAGTTTGCGCGGGCTTTCGGTCGTCAATGAAAATATAATCTGGGCGAGCGGAACGGGCGGAACTTTTCTGAAAACGACGGACGGCGGCAAGACCTGGACGGTCGGTAAAGTTCCCGATGCCGAAAAGCTCGATTTCCGCGATGTCGAAGCGTTTGACGCCGATACGGCTTATCTTTTGAGCATCGGCGAGGGCGAAAGCTCGCGGATTTATAAAACGACGGACGGTGGACGCAGTTGGAAGCTGCAATTTAAAAACACAAATCCGAAAGCATTTTTCGACGCGCTCGCTTTTTGGGATAAAACGCACGGAATTGCGATGTCAGACCCGGTTGACGGGAAATATGTTTTGATTGAAACGACCGACGGCGAAAACTGGAAGCCGATGATGACGGATAAAATGGCGAATGCCAAACCGGGCGAAGCGGCTTTCGCGGCAAGCGGAACATGCATTTTAACGCAGGGCAAAAATAACGTTTTTATCGTTTCGGGCGGAAACGACGCGCGCGTTTTTCGCTCCGTCAATCGCGGTCTGAGCTGGTTTGTCTCCGACACGCCTTTTGTTAAAGGAACTGCCGGAAGCGGCATTTTTTCGATTGCCATGCGCGATTCAAAAAACGGCGCAATCGTCGGCGGAAATTATGAAAAACCGGACGATATTACAAATAATCTGGCTTTTACAAACGACGGCGGAAAGACTTGGATTTTAGGAAAAGGCTTAAACGGCTATCGTTCGGGCGTCGCTTATATCGATAAAAAGATGATTTTGGCGGTCGGCGCGAGCGGTTCGGATTTATCGACGGACGGCGGAAAAACATGGACAAATCTTGATAAAGAGAATTACAATGCGGCTCAGGCGCGCGGCAAAAATGCGGTTTGGGCGGTCGGAGCCGGCGGGCTTGTCAGCAAATTTTCCTTTTCCTTAAAATAATGGAAATTGATGAAAATTTGAAAAAATTAATTTCCGAATGGGCGTTTCGTAAGGGGCGCGAGGCTTTTCCGGGTTCATTTCTCGAAAATCCGCGCCTGCCCGAATCGCTTTTAAATCAAATTACAACCGTCGAGCCGTTTCGCTCGCAGGCAATCGAAGACGCGCTTCTTTGCTGGTCGATGCCTTCCGGTTTCGGGTTCGGGATGGAAGTGTTTTTTCCCGAAAAGGTCGAGATTGTCGCGTTTCATGATTGGCGCGAAACCGTCCGAAATTTGACGGCGCAGATGGAATATTGCGACCGGATGGAAGGAACGGATTGCAGCCGCTATGACGTGAAGCTCGAAAGAATCGGGCGCGAAGCGGGCGAATGGCGAATAATCGAGATTTTCAGCCGAAAGGAACGCCCGAAGATGAATGAAATATTGGAGATGATGAAAGAGTTTTTTGCGAAACCGAATAATCAAAATTAGTTTATTGAGGAGAAAATATGGGAAAAAGAGACGAAAGAGTTGACGCGTATATCGCAAAATCGGCGGATTTTGCCAAACCGATTTTGACGCATTTGCGCGAGCTTGTTCACCTTGCTTCGCCTGAAATCGAGGAAAGCTGGAAATGGAGCTTTCCGAATTTCGATTACAAAGGAATCGTTTGCAGCATGGCGGCGTTCAAACAACATTGCAGCTTCGGTTTCTGGAAAGCTTCTTTGATGAGCGACCCGGAAAAAATTCTCACAAACAGCCGCGAGGCGATGGGACAAATGGGGCAAATCAAAAACCTTGCCGATTTGCCGCCCGACGATGTTTTGATTGCGTATATCAAAGAAGCCGTCGAACTGAACGAAAAAGGCGTAAAAATTCCTTCAAAAGCGAAAACCACAGAGAAAAAACCGTTGGAGATTCCCGATTATTTCACCACCGCGCTTGAAGGAAACGAAAAAGCATCCGAAACATTTGAAAATTTCAGTTATTCGAACAAGAAAGATTACATCGAATGGCTGACCGAAGCTAAGACGGAAGAAACCAGAAACAAACGGCTTGCAGTCGCTATCGAACAGATGGCGGAAGGCAAATCGAGACACTGGAAATACGCGAGAAAGTAATATGTAATAAGCAAAAACCTATTACCAATTACCAATTACCAATTACCAAAAATATGCATTGGTTTGATTTTGTCGGCACTCTCGGCGTTTTTATAATAATTATCACTTACGTTCTGCTTCAACTCGAAAAAACGCGCAGCGACTCTTTGATATATTCCCTGCTCAACGCTTCGGGAGCGAGCCTGATAATTGTCTCCCTCTGTTTCAACTTCAACTTTTCCGCCTTTATAGTCGAATTTTTCTGGCTTTTGATTAGCCTCTTCGGCATCGGGAAATATTTTCTGAAAAAGTAAAAAAGCCGCCGCAAGCGCCCGGCACAAACTTTTTTACATTTTCACTTTTCTACCTTAAAATCTTTTTATAAATCGGGAGAAATATTATGGATTTTAACGGACAAAGTAATTTTAATCTGAATGACCCTATCAACAGCCTGCTGCCCGACCGCGCCGAGATGGAATGCGAGGAGCTTTTCGCGCAGGCGGACAGGCTTTTAACCGAGGGCGTGATTATAGAGGCGGTCGATAAATTGTCGCAGATTTTGAAAAGAAATCCGCGTTTCGGCAAAGCCTACAATCATCTCGGATGGGTTTATGAAACCAAGTATAAAAATACGGCGCGCGCCGAAGAATATTACAAAGCCGCGATGGACTACGCGCCGCATTACAATGCTTCTTATCTGAATTACTGCTATTTTCTTTCGAATCAGGCGCGTTTTGACGAGCTGAAAGCGCATCTCGACAAGGTTTCGAAGCTTCCGGGAATCGCCCGAGACACGATTTATAACGAATACGCCATAATGTATGAAATGCAGGGCGACCCGCAGACGGCGATGGATTATTATCAAAAAGGCGCAATGGTTACGCTGGAAAACGGCAAGCTCGACAAATATAAGGAAAGCATCGACCGTTGCCGCCAAAAGATTGAAATTCTGCATCCGCAGAGTAGTTTTTAAAACCCGTATATGCAGCGAAGCGTTATCAATTTTCCATTCAAAATCGAAAGAGGATGGTCGGAAATTACCGGCATCGTCAAATTTTCCGACGCGCATATTTTGCTTGAAATTGAATCAACTTTTCTGCTCGTATTTAAAGATATTAAAGAGATTCGTCTTGCCTTAGCCGACATTTTGGATGTGAAATTTCGTAAAGGCTTTTTCAAAAATTGGGGGCAAATAGAGATTCGCGTGAATAGTCTTGCCAAACTGCACGAACTACCAAACCGCGACGGCAAAATCATTTTGAAGCTACAGCGCGACGATTTCAAACGAGCGCGCGAGGCTATTGAAAGATTGCAGAAAGATTTGAACGAGTTTCACGAATCTCTGCCGCCGACACAAATGCCGGTAAGCCGTTTGTTTAATGATGAAGACTAGGAAAATAAACTTGGAATTCAAGCCGCAGCTCTAAATGAGCAAGCAAGTTTTCGCTATCACTTAAGAATGAAAAAATGGCTCGCCCGCGCGTTTTATATTTTGGCTTTTGTCGCGCTCTGCTTGATTATCTTCATCGTAATTGACGAAAATGATAAAGCAGTGATTGAAAAATACGTCAAAAACGAAAATCTGCCGACCATCAAAGCCGGATGGCAGGGCGTGCCGGTTGACCAAAAAGGCAGATTTGTAAACCACGAACATCCTTTTTTGCCGAAAATGCTCGATTTGCTCAAATGGAAATTGAGCGGCAACCCGCAGGAAGAAGAAAAGAAAAACGACAAAGAACGACTCGCCGTTCTTGACCCGACGGATTTTTTGAGCAGCGAAAAAGACGGGATATTATGGCTCGGACACGCCTCGTTTTTTATACGTCTCGGCGGCAAAAGCATTCTGCTCGACCCGGTTTTCGGCAAACCGCCGCTCGTCAAAACCTTCGTTGACGTTCCTTCGCCGATTGAAAAGATAAAAAAGCTCGATTACGTCCTGCTCTCGCACGACCACCGCGACCATTGCGACGAAGAATCCATCAAACAAATCGCCCGAAAATTTCCCGAAGCGAGTTTTTACGGCGGGTTGAAAATGGATGAGCTTTTGAAGGATTGGATTGCAAACGAAGCACAGGCGGCGGGATGGTTTCAGCAATTTGCTTTGCCTGATGATGATATAAAAATCTATTTTCTGCCCGTGCGCCATTGGTGCAGGCGCGGGCTTTTCGATACGAACGAGCGGCTCTGGGGCGGATACGTCATTCAGGGCGCGGGAAAGACAATTTATTTCAGCGGCGATTCGGGCTATGGCTCGCATTACGGAGAAATTGCCGCGCTTTTTCCGCAGATTGACTATTTTTTAATCGGCATCGGCGCATACAAGCCGCGCTGGTTTATGGAACCGACGCACAATTCGCCGGAAGAAGCGCTAAAAGCCGCGATGGACGCAAATGCGAAATCGATTATCCCGATGCACTTCGGACGCTTCGATTTGTCGGACGAACCGCCGGGCGAACCGCTTAAATTATTAAAGGAAAAGGCGCAGGAAATGAATCTTTCGGATAGAATAAAAGCGTTGAATATCAACGAGAGTTTAGACTTTTGAAGCCGCCGAAGACGCAGGGGAAATTAAAACAGGATGGGCAGGATTTACAGGATAATTTTTTCTTAAATCTCTATGTCTCCGCGTCTCTGCGGTGAAAAATAATTATGAATTTATCAAACCTGAAGTTAATTTTTGCTTTCTTGTCGATTTTTATATTTTCTATGAACACAAACGCACAGAGCGAATCTACAAACGTCCCCGCAGAATGGCAGACTTTAGCCGAGCAGACCGGTTACCAGCGAAGCTGGAATTACGCCGACACGATTGCTTTTGCCCGGAAACTGGCGAAGGCTTCGCCGCTAATCGAATACAAATCTTTCGGCAAAAGCGGCGAAGGCAGAGATTTGCCGCTTCTGGTTGTGTCGAGCGACAAAACCTTCACGCCTGAAAAAGCTAAAAAAAGCGGCAAAGCGATTGTCTTTATCCAAGCCGGAATCCATTCGGGCGAGATTGACGGCAAAGACGCGGGTTTTGCACTGCTGCGCGATATTGCCGTCACGAAAACCCGCGCCGATTTGCTGAAAGATGTCGTGATTATTTTCGTCCCGATTTACAACGTTGACGGGCACGAGCTTTCTTCGCCGTATAACCGCATCAATCAAAACGGTCCCGCCGAAATGGGTTTTCGCGGAACTTCGACGAATCTGAATCTCAACCGCGATTATATGAAAGCCGACACTTCGGAGACACGCGCGTGGCTCGCGCTCTGGAACGAATGGAAACCCGATTTTTTTATCGATTGCCACGTTACCGACGGCGCGGATTTTCAATACAACGTAACGTATGAATACGCGCATTTTCAGGAAGTTTCGCCCTTTATCAAAAACTGGATGGACACGCATTTCGACGGAAACATCGTCCCGAAAGTCGAAAAAGAAGGAAATCTTCTGACGCATTACGTCGAATTTGCCGGACGCGAAGTTACCGGCGGCATCGCCACATTTATCGCTACGCCGCGTTTTGCGACCGGCTACACGCCGCTCAGAAATCGCGCCGGACTGCTTATCGAAACGCACAGCTTAAAGCCTTATAAATCCCGCGTTCGCGGAACTTACGACATTCTGCGCTATTCAATCGAAGAAATAAATCAAACCAAAGCGAGCCTTTTCGAAGCAAACCGAAAAGCTGACGAAGAAACGCTCGAAAGAGGCAAAACTTACGACGCAAGCCGCAAATTTCCCCTGCGTTTGGACATTACGGAGAAATCGACTCCGCTTGCCTTTAAAGGCGTCGAATACAAACTGGAAAAAAGCGACATTTCCGGCGGAAACCGCATCGTTTACGGCACGAAGCCGCTGAACATCACGATTCCTAGATTCGACGAAGCGAAAGTTACCGCCGCGGTCGCGCCGCCGCTTTATTACATCGTTCCGCCGCAATGGCAGGAAGTTATCGAGCGTTTGCAGGCGCACGGAATCGAGTTTCAGCGAACGAAAGAGCCTTTGACAATCGAGGTCGAAAGCTATCGTTTCACCGAGCCGAAGTGGTCGCCGTTTTCGTTCGAAAGCCACGTAACGCTTGCGTATAAAACGAATCCAATCAAGGAAACGCGCACGTTTCCGGCTAATTCCGTCGTTGTTCCGCTCGCGCAGGAAGCGGCAAACGTCGTCATTCATCTTTTAGAGCCTGACGCGCCCGACTCCTTCATGTACTGGGGATTTTTCAGCGCGATTTTCGAGCAGAAAGAATACGGCGAAGGCTACGTCATCGAAAAGCTCGCCCGCGAAATGCTCGCGAAAGACGCTGGTTTGCGGAAAGAATTTGAAGAAAAGCTAAAAGACGAAAACTTCGCCAAAAACGCGCGCGCGCGCCTGACATTCTTCTACGAACGCTCGCCGTATTTCGACAAGCGCATCGGTCTTTATCCGGTCGGGCGAATCGTAACGAAATTGGACGATAAAATTCTGAGATAAAATTAAGGCGTTTAATCGAAATAATTGTATAATTTGTCGTGCGAGGAAAATAAAAAATGCAGACAATTTCACTTGAAATACCAACTACGACATTTGCCGCGCTCGGCGAATCGCCCGACGAATTTATAACGGAAATGCGAATCGCGGCGGCGGTCAAATGGTATGAACTCGGCAGGCTTTCGCAGGGCAAAGCCGCCGAGGTCGCAGGACTTTCCCGCGCCGACTTTATCGAGGCGCTTTCGCGCTTTAAAGTCTCACCGATTCAGATAACCGGCGAAGAAATAAAGCGAGAATTAGCCGATGCGGATTGAAAAAGTCGTTATCAACGCCTCGCCTTTTATACTGCTCGCCAAAAGCGGTTTGACAGAGCTCCTGCCTCAGCTTTTTGCGGAAATTCGGATGCCCGAAGCCGTAATGGAAGAAATCGCTGCCGGCGGCGATATTGCAGCAGATAAATTTTATGAAAATAAAGAAACGTGGATTAATATTTATCCGCTGCAAAAGGTAGCGGAAGAGGTTTTAGTCTGGAATCTCGGCGACGGCGAAACGGAAGTTTTGAGTTTCGCCTTTTCAAACAAAACGACACACACGGCTTTGATTGACGACCGCGCGGCTCGAAAATGCGCCGAAACGCTGCAAATCAAAACTCTCGGAACGGGCGGAATTTTAATTTTGGCGAAAAAGCGCGGTTTAATCGAAAGCGTTGCTGCTGAATTGAAAAAATTACAAAACGCGGGTCTGTGGATTTCAGACGAAATAGCTCAAGTAATTTTGAGACGGGCAGGCGAATTAGAATAAAATCCGCGCTGACATTCTTCTGCGAACGCTCGCCGTATCTCGACAAACGCATCGGTCTCTACCCGGTCGGGCGAATTGTGAAGGAAATTAATTTTAAGTAGATTTCCAAGCAAATATAATCTATAACAGGAAGTATGAAGGCGAACAAAAAAGATGAAAACGAATCTGAATTACAAACGTGTTTTGTTTTGATGCCGATTTCCGATCCAGATGGTTATGCTCAGGGACATTTTGGGAGGATTTACGTAGAACTCTTTCAGCCTGCCTGTGAGCTTGCAGGTTATTCTCCTATAAGATCTGACGAAGTTTTTCAAACAAATTTGATTCAACTTGATATTTTAAAGAAATTGCTTGATGTTCCAATGGTGTTGTGTGATTTAAGTAGTCGAAATCCTAACGTCATGTTTGAATTGGGAATTAGACAAGCCTTTGACAAGCCAGTCGTTTTAGTTCAGGAAGTTGTAACTAAACCTATTTTCGATATTTCAGGTTTACGATATACGGAATATAGAAATCAGCGTTTATATAATGAAGTAATAGAAGATCAACAAAAAATTGCAAATGCAATCATAAGTACCAAAAATGAGTTTGACTCAGGACAAGGAATTAATTCTATAGTGAAATTATTAGAGTTAACAAAATCCGCTTCTTTGAAAGATATTGATAATCCTGATAAAGACCAGCTTATCCAACTTTTGAGAGCAGATATTGGGTCATTAAGGCAGGAGTTTCGGGAAAATTTAGGATATTTAAGTTCTGAACTTGAAGCCGCAATTAGACAAACAAAATCTGGATATAAAGTAAATCAAATCTTAGAGGCTACAAAGCTAAGCAAATTGCCAAAATTTACTCAAAGAAAGACAATAACTGATTCAAATCATAAAAATGAAGAAAGTGAAGAAAAATTTGATATAAACGATATAATCTCTCCTAGTGATGATGATATTCCTTTTTAAGTATCAGGCTATAAAATCTAGATTTTTAGACTGAAAGCTCCAAATTTCAGGTTTAGTGGCTAGAATTTTACCCCTAATGACCTAAAATTTTACGCTTGACACTCTAAAATTTTAGGCTCTGAACCTGAAATTTTACGTTCTATCCCTGAAAATATCGTATCAGTCCCTAAAAGTTGTGGCTTTTAGCCTTTGTTTTCGGCGTTTTCTTCGTCGGACGGTTTGTTTTTACCTGTTCGGGCGAAAAATTGTTTTAATTCGGCGACTTTTTCGGTGTAGCCTGCTTCGCCGACGCCTTTTTTGTATTGGGCGTGGGCGTAATCGTTCAACGCGTCCTGATAATTGTCGTAGTCGTGCAGAATTTTCGTGCTTTGCATTTGGTATGCGATATTTGAAAGACGATTCGCCACTGATTCGAGAAACACGCGCGACTCGTAATCCGACTCGAATTCGTTCCAATCAACATCGGGCGAACTCATAGCAGGCTGATTTTGCCGGAAATCCCGCGTTTTGTTGACGAGAAGCTTGTTTTGCTCGTTGACCGAACCGTATCGGGAACGCTCTTCCTCGGTCAAAGCCGAGAGCTTGCTCGCGACGGCGGTTTCCAGTTGCGACACTAAATCTTTAATCGTTTCGCGCTCCGTTTTAGTAAGCTGGGTTTTGATGATGTTTTTCATATTCGTTTTTCTCCTTTACTTTTGGGCTTTGTATAGAATTAATCTAATAAATTGAAAATCACCGCTGATTTTACACGCGAACAATATAAACAATTTTATATTTTTTGTCTACAACTTTTTTTCGAGCGAGATTGTAATATAATTATTAGAAGCCGAAGACAAATTTTATTATGAAAAAATTATCGTCGCTTGTTTTTACGCTTACGATTATGCTGCTGGTTACGAGCGAAATTGCGGCGTCTTGTGTGAGCGTGTTTCAATACGCGCCGTGTGCCGAATACTGGGACGCCGACGCGGTTTTTATCGCCGAGGCTTCCGATGTCCAGATAAAGGGGCAAAGATTCGGCGGAGTTCCGCCGCCGATGATGGTTCGCCTGACGATTGAAGAAAGCTTTAAAGGAACGAAAGAAAAGGAAATCGTGCTGGAGCTGAACGATTGCGGCTACCAGTTCAGGCAGGGCGAAAAATATCTGGTTTACGCGCGGCGGCGCGAGAACGGGAATTTGGACGTTCGCGTCGGGCAAAGCAGAACAAAGCCGCTTGCCGAAGCGACCGAAGACCTCGATTATATTCGCTCGTTGCAACGCGGCGAGCCGCAGGCGCAAATCGTCGGAAGAATCGGGCAGAAGACCGCCGACATTAAACAAACGCCTTACACCGGCGAGCGTTCTTTTTTCGGCTTGCCGATGACGAGCGTAAAAGTTTTTGCAAGAGGCGGCGAGCAGACTTTTGAAGCCTTTTCCGACGAAAAAGGCTTTTACAAATTCGTCGGACTTCCAGCGGGCGAGTATGAAGTCTGGGCTGATTATCCTTCGTATTTCAAGAGCGAAAAAGTATCGGTCAAAACGAAGACCGAGGGCTGCGGCATCGGATATTTAACCGCCTGGCGCAAAGGCTCGATTTCGGGACGCGTTACGGAAGCGGACGGCTCGCCGGTTCGCGACGCTCGCCTGTCGCTCGTTTCAGCCGATGCGACCGTCGAGGAAATGTTTGAAGAAAGAGAATTTGAAAGCGTCTGGAATTTGGGCTCGACGGACGAAACGGGCGAATATACGTTTGATTCCCTGCCCGCCGGACGTTATTTTATCGTCATCAATCTGACGAATTTTGAACGGACGCGCGGAAACGAGCGACTGCAAAAAATTCCGCGCCTGTTTTATCCGGGCGTCGGCGAACGGGAAAAAGCGTCGATTATTTCAATCGAAGAAGGCGAGCAGATTAAGGGAAAAGATTTTCGCCTGCCGAAAAGCAAATAATTTAAAATAATTTATTTGTAAAGCAGACAAAAAAATCGGCGGCTGAATTTCCGCGATTAGCGAATTATTAAATTATGCCGCACACGCATCACGTCGAAAAACATTTTACTTCGGGCGAAATCGTCCGCGACGCCGTTATCGGAATGAGCGACGGTTTGACCGTTCCGTTTGCGCTCGCCGCAGGGCTTTCCGGCGCGGTTGATTCGACCGCAATCATCATCACGGCGGGTTTGGCGGAAATCGCCGCCGGTTCGATTGCGATGGGCTTGGGCGGATATCTGGCGGGCAAATCCGATGTCGAACATTATGACAGCGAATATAAACGCGAGTTGTTCGAAGTCGATAAATTGCTCGAACACGAAAAGGACGAGGTGTCGGAGATTCTGGAAAATTACGGCTTGACGAAACAGGAAAGCCAGCCGATTGTCGATTCGCTCGCCTCGCGCCCGAAAGATTTCGTCGAATTTATGATGCGCTTCGAGCTTGGCTTGGAAAAGCCCGACCCGCGCCGCGCGTGGCAGAGCGCTCTGACCATCGGCGGTTCATACATCGTCGGCGGGCTGATTCCGCTTTCGCCTTATTTTATCTTTGTTCAAACAAAAACAGCTTTGCTCTGGTCGATTGTCGTAACGGTTATCGCTTTGCTCGTATTCGGTTATATAAAAGGAACATTTACCGGCACAAAACCCGTCAGAAGCGCGATTCAAACCTGTCTTATCGGCAGCGTCGCGGCGGGCGCGGCTTTCCTGATTGCCAGATTGATAAGCTAAAGAAGATTTGCGGAATTTAAGCGTCCGCTGAGAAAATTTATTATGAAAAAGCATCTTTTATCGCTGAATCTTTTTTTACTTCTAATCGTTTTTCCGCTTTTCGTCTTCGCGCAAAACTCAATCAAATTGAGCGTTGACGCGAGCGAAGCGGCGCGGAATATTCTGCACGTCAAGGAAACGATTTCGGTAAAAGCGGGCGAGTTTACGCTATTTTATCCGAAATGGATTCCGGGCGAGCACGCGCCGACCGGAACGCTCAATAATATGGCTAACCTGTTCGTAACGGCGAACGGGAAAGCTATCGAGTGGCGGCGCGACGATGTCGAGATGTTTGCTTTTCACGTGTCGATTCCCGAAGGCGTGAAGGAAATCGATATTGCTTTTGACGATGTTTCCGAACCCGGAACGACGATGAGCGCGTATCTGGCGCGGATAAAATGGAACCGGCTTCTTCTTTACGCGGCAGGCGCGAAAGGCGACGACGTGCAGGTTTCGGCTTCGATGACGATGCCTGACGGGTGGAAATACGCGGCGGCTTTGCCGGTTGCGAAAGAGTCGAAAAACACGGTCGATTTTAAAAATGTCAGCCTGACAACGTTTGTCGATTCGCCCGCGATAATCGGCAAATATTTCAAAAAGATTCCGCTTTCAAACGACGGCGGCGCGGCGCACGAAATCGACATTGCCGCCGACAGCATCGAGGCGCTCGAATACAAAGCGGAAACGCTCGAAGGCTGGAAAAATCTGGTGAAAGAAGCGAACCTGATGTTCGGCGCGAGACATTACAACAGCTACAAGTTTCTGCTTACGCTCAGCGATACGGGCGGCGACGAAGGCTTGGAGCATCACGAATCGAGCGAGGACGGCGTGGCGGAAAAAGCTCTGAGCGACGCGTATCTTCTTCTCGACCTCGGCGACCTTCTCGGACACGAATTCGCTCATTCCTGGAACGGAAAATATCGCCGTCCGCTCGGACTCTCGACCGGCGATTACGAAACTCCGCAGAAAGCCGAGCTCTTGTGGGTTTACGAAGGCTTGACGCAGTATCTCGGACACGTTCTTCCGGCGCGAAGCAGGCTCTGGACGGCGGAAGAATTTCGCGAAGTTCTTGCCGCCGATGCCGCAAATCTCGACAATCAAACCGGACGACGCTGGCGACCGCTCGTCGATACGGCGCGCGCCGTGCAGTTTACATATCCGAGCGCCCGCGCGTGGCGCAATGCGCGGCGCGGCGTCGATTATTATGACGAAGGCGCTTTGATTTGGATGGAAGCCGACGTTTTGATTCGTCAAAAAAGCGGCGGAAAGCTTTCGCTCGACGCCTTTTTAAAGAAATTTTACGGCGGGCAAAATTCAGCGCCGAAGGTCGTGCCTTACGATTTGGATGAAATCATCGGAACGCTCAACGAGGTTTTGCCGTATGACTGGCGCGCGTTTTTCGCCGAAAGAGTTTACAGCGTGCAGAAAAACGCGCCGCTCGGCGGCATCAACGGCGGCGGCTGGAAGCTCGTCTATAATGAAACGCCGAACGTCAATACTCAGGGCGAAGAAAAGACTTACAGCTATATCGACGCGTTTTATTCCATCGGCATTCACGCCGGTGAAGAAGGCGTAATCTCGGACATAAATTCCGATTTGCCAGCCGCCAAAGCCGGACTCGCGCCCGGAATGAAAATCACGAAAATCGGTGACGAGGAATTTTCGCTCGATGCGATGCACCGGGCGATTGCCGCGACAAAAACGAACGCGCCGCTCGAATTAACCGTCGAAAACGGTCTGTTCACCCGGACATATAAACTGAACTACAAAGGCGGCGAGCGCTATCCGCATCTCGTCCGCGATATGACAAAGGCGGATTTAATTTCCGAAATAATAAAATGGCACTAATTTAAGGTAAAATTTTAGTTAATTGAAAAATTTATAATCAGAGAGGAAATGAACAAATGCCGAAATATGTAATCGAACGTGAAATGCCCGGCGTCGGAAATTTATCCGGGGAAGATTTGCAGGGCGCGTCGCAAACTTCGTGTAATGTTTTGCAGGAATTAGGTCCGCAGATTCAATGGCTGCACAGCTACGTAACGGGCGATAAGCTTTACTGCGTTTATATCGCGCCGAACGAGGAAATGGTGCGCGAACACGCGACGCGCGGCGGTTTTCCGGCGAATAAAATCTCGGAAGTCAAAACCATTATCGACCCGACGACGGCTGAAAGTTAAAGATTCCCTCCAACTCAAAATCAAATCCTTGTCTGATAAACCATCCGGCAATCTGCTAAAATACTGCCTGAAATCATGCTCGAAAAAACTTTGAATCTGGGAAAGCTCGAAAGCACACACGGCATCGCGCCCGCTTATATGATGCGCGCGGTCGTCGTCGCTTCGCTTTCGTTCGTCTTTTTTCTGCTGATGCTCGCCGGTTTTTACATCCGGCAGAATGTCGGTTATTTTCTGCTCTCGACGGCGTTTCTGGTCGTCTACGTTTTGACGATGTTCGGCTGGCTCGCGCAGAGGCGAAAGGTGCTGAAAGTTTATGAAAACGGCTTTTCGTATAAAAAGTTTGCCGCAAGTTGGGATGAAATCGATTCGATTGATGTAAAAACGGTAAAACGTGCCGCAGGCGGCGCAGAACTTAATTGCGAAGTAACGAAAACCGGCGGTGATAAAGTAATTTTGAGCGAAGTAATTCACGACTGCGCGAAAGTCGTCGGGCGCATTTCCGCTGAAATCGAAAAAAGAAGCCGGCGGGAACAAATCTCTTAATTTGCGTCTCGAAAAAGAAAAAGAGATTATATTTACAGAAGATTTTTATAACAAAAGTTTTAATAAAAGTTTATTGGAGAATTTATGAGCGTAGAAGTCGTGATGCCGCAAATGGGCGAATCCATTACCGAAGGCACTGTATCGAAATGGTTAAAACAGGTCGGCGAAAAGGTCGAAAAAGACGAGCCGATTTTAGAAATCTCAACCGATAAAGTCGATGCCGAAGTTCCCTCGCCCAGCGCGGGAGTTTTATTGGAAGTTCGCACGAATGAAGGCGAAACCGTCGAAGTCGGAACGGTCGTCGCCGTGATTGGCGAAGAAGGCGAAACGTCAGCACCAAGTCCGAAGTCCGAAGTCCAAAGTCAGCCCGCGCCTGTAGAAACAGCGCCGGTTGTAGATGAACCGGCAATCGAAAGCGTCCCCGAAACCGCACAGGCGGCGACCGCGACGGCGGCAACAAATGTTGAGCAAACAACAAACGACGAACAACAAACGACGGGCAGCGGACAAGCTACGGAAGTCGTCATGCCGCAGATGGGCGAATCGATTACGGAAGGCACGGTTTCGAAATGGCTCAAAGCGGTCGGCGAAACAGTCGAAAAGGACGAGCCGCTTCTGGAAATCTCGACGGATAAAGTTGACGCGGAAGTTCCTTCGCCGGTAGCCGGAACTCTTTTGGAAATCAAAACCAACGAAGGCGAAACGGTCGAAGTCGGCTCGGTCGTCGCGCTCGTCGGCGCGGAAGGAGCGTCGGCAGCCGCAAGTCCCAGGTCCCAGGTCTCAAGTCAAGCGGCAACCGCGCAGGCGACAGGCGCTGATGTTGCGACTCGACAAACGCAAAACGCAGAAGAAGCTGCCGCTGTTTCAATGCCTGTTGCGGAGAAAAAAGCGATTCAGGAAACCGAAGGCAGAAGTTACGACTACGACCGTCCCGATGTTGCCGCCGACGCGCAAAGCAACGGAAAATCGAACGGTGAAATGTCGGTCGAAGACTTGCGGCGCACGAAATCCAGCCCGCTCGTTCGCAATATCGCTAAGGAACACGGCATCGATATTTCGCGGATTCACGGCAGCGGAATGAGCGGGCGCGTAACGAAAAAGGACATTATGTCGTTTATCGAATCGGGCGCGGCGCTCAGACCGCAGGATTTGCTTCGCAAAGACGCGCCTTCTGCGCCGACCTTCGCGCCGCAAGCCGCGCAGCCTGCTCAAAAAGCCGGATACGCTGCGCCGAAAATTTCGACCGGAGCTGGCGATAGAGTCGAGCCGATGTCCGTGATGCGTAAGAAAATTGCCGAACACATGACGTTTTCAAAACAGACTTCGGCGCATGTTACGAGCGTTTACGAGTTTGATATGACGAACGTGGCGAAGTTTCGAGAGAAAAACAAAGCCGAATTTCAAGCGCGTTACGGCACGAAGCTGACGTTTATGCCGTTTATATTTCAGGCTGCGACACAGGCTTTGCGGCAATTTCCTATCGTCAACGCGCAGGTTTCGGGCGAGCAAATCATCTATAAAGGCGACGTTAATCTCGGAATGGCGGTCGCGCTCGATTGGGGCTTGATTGTTCCGGTCATCAAACGCGCCGACCAGCTTTCGCTTTCCGGTCTGGCTATCGCGGCAAACGATTTAGCCGACCGCGCGCGAACGAAAAAGCTGATGCCGGACGAAGTTTCCGGCGGAACTTTTACGATTACAAATCCGGGCGTTTTCGGCGGGCTTTTCGGAACGCCGATTATTAATCAGCCGCAGGTGGCTATCTTGTGTGTCGGAACAATCGAAAAACGCCCGAAAGTTTTGACCACGCCCGACGGCGACGATTATATCGCGATTCGCCAGATGGCTTATTTTGCTTTGACTTACGACCACCGCATCGTTGACGGCGCGGACGGCGAGCGGTTTTTATCCTTCATGAAAAATTATCTTGAAACCACGCAGTTTAGCCTGTAAGATAAATGTTACGGAAAGTGGAGCAGATTACCTTTTCACTTTCCGTAATAAAACTTTCCCGAATGTTTTGTTTGAACTAGAACAAAACACTCTCCTCGTTAAATTTAATTATTTGTATTAATATGATACAGATAAGTCGCAGATGAATAATTGCTTTGTTTATAAATGTTTCGGGCAGATTTTCCGCCTTTTGTGCTTTTTGGCACAATAGTTGAAAGAAGTTTGGCAGGAATAATAGTTCTACAAGAACTCGGAAATTTAATTAAGATTGGCTGAGTTAAGAAAAGCTTAAGTCAAAATTTGCAATCTAATATCAGATAAACAATATTTGGGACAGCGTCAAAACATTTCTTTTTTTGACAACCGGAACATAAAAATCTGCGTCCCAACTTATTAGTTTTCCGGGGAATTTTAATTTTACAAAGGGAGTTTATAGTATGTTGAGAAGAATTTCAGTTTTGTTTTTAGCAGTTTTGCTTGGTACAGCGAGCATTTTCGCGCAGACGGATGTGCAGACGCGCACTTTGACCAGCGGTCAGAAGTATAAAATTCAAGGCGTTGTCGTCGCCAAAGACGCCAGCAGCTTTACGATTCGAGACACGACCGGCGTTGAAACGAAAGTCGTTTTAACTTCTGCCACAAGCATTAAGACGAAAGGCGGATTTTTCGGCGGCAGCAAAACGACGCCGCTCGAAGCTATCGTTCGCGGCTTGAATATGGAAGTCGAAGGACGCGGCGACACGACCGGCGCTCTGGCGGCTACAAAGGTTCGTTTCGATAAAGACGACCTCGCGGTTGCCCAATCAATCGAAAGCCGTGTCGCGCCCGCAGAAGAGCGTCTGACGCAGGCTGAACAGAATGCCGAGCGCATTTCCGGACAAATTGACGAATTAGTTGCAGTTTCCAATGCCGCCCGCGGCGGCGCGAAAGCTGCTCAGGACACGGCGGACGCCGCAGTTGCCGCAGTCAACGCGACAAATCAGAGAATCACTTCGTTAGACGATTACGTGGTTCAGTCAACCCAGACGGTTAATTTCAAAGTCAACAGCGCGGTTCTTTCAACCGAATCCAAAGCCGCTCTTGACGAAGTTGCCACGGCGGCATTACAGCTCAAAGGCTACGTTATCGAAATCACGGGTTTTGCTTCGGCTGAAGGCGGCACGGCGAAAAATAAAGCTTTGAGCCAGAGACGCGCTCAGGCGGTGATTGATTATCTGGTCGAAACGCACAACATTCCGCTTCGCAGAATCGGACAATCGTATGGTTTTGGTGAATTGCAGGCAGTTGCCGACAACACAACCAAAGAAGGTCGTGAACAGAACCGTCGCGTCGAAGTCAAACTAATGGTCAGCCGTGGTTTGAATCAAAACGTCGAGGTTCGTCCGACGACAACCGCAGACCAGGAATAATTTTGAATTAAAAGAGGGCAGGCAAAGGTGAAAAGCGGCAAACGTTTTTCCACCTTCTGCCCTCTTACTTTTTGAGCCGGATTAAATTCTTTGAGGTAAAAACCGTGAAATTGCAGCGCTTTACATTTATATTCGCAATAATTTTTTCTTTCTCGCTTTCCGCTTTTGCCCAAACCACACAGCCCACGCCGACGCCGAATAAAATCGAAGAAGATGACGGCGAATTAAAAATAGAATCGCGTCTGGTCGTCGTTCCCGTTTCGGTTATAAATGCGGCAGGTCAGCCGGTTTTAGGCTTAAAAGCGCAAGACTTTGGCATTTTGGAAGAAAACAATCCGCAGGAAATCGCTCAGGTTTCCGACGCCGAGAAAGTTCCGCTCGAAATCGCTCTGCTTTTCGACGTTTCGGCGAGCACGGACGCGATGTTTCAGTTTGAACAGGAAACCGCCGCGCAGTTTTTGCAGGAAGTGATGCGCCCCGACGACCGCGCGACGATTTTTACAATCGGCGAGCGTCCTATGCTGATTCAGGCGCGCGATACGGCTCAGAACTCTGCCGCCGCCATTAAAAACATCAAGCCGACCAAACAGTTTACGGCGTTTTACGACGCGATTTCCGCCGCCGCCGAATATCTGCGGAAAAACGGTCGGCAAGGTACGCGCAGGGTTATCGTGGCTATTTCCGATGGCGAGGATACAAACAGCGAGCGAATCAGAAAAGCGATTCAGGACGGCTATAATAAGCTCGGCAAAAAGATAGATACGATTGATTCGAAAGCTCTTTATGAAATAACCGTCAAAAATCGCAACGAAGCCGCTCTCCGCGAGCAGGCAAGAGTTTTGCAGAGCCTGCAAAACGCCGACGCGGTTTTTTATTCGATAAATCCTGCGGGCGGCTCTTTTCAATTTAACAAAATGAGCCAGTTCGGTCAGTCTAATTTACAAAAATTTGCCGACGAGACGGGCGGAACGGCGTATCTGCCGAAGTTTCTGCCGACGGCAAGCTCAAAAATCGCGATGCAGAATTCGCAAAATATACGGCTCAACGCCGAGGCTTTGACCAAAATTTTTCGCGGTCTTGCCAACGAGCTTCAGGCGCAGTATCTCGTTCAGTATTATTCGGAAGCCGATTTTCCGGTAAACAGATATGTGAAATTAAACGTCAATCTGCAAAATCCGCAGAATTATAAGCTTCGCGCGCGAAAAGGTTATTTTGTGAAAAATTAACGTTTCCGGTCATCTTTTATCTGTTGGCGAATAATGTTTAAATTGACAGGTCTTCCCGCTATCGGAAGCGATACATCTCCCATTACAGCATTTTTCTTAATTTCAGGAGTCGAAATCGGCTCAAACGGAATAACATTCACTTTTGAAATTCTCGATTCGACAGTCGATTTCACCACATTATTCTCTTCTTCCGGCTGGCTGAAAAGCGCCGTTAATCCCAAACCGCTGACGATGCCGAAAACAACCGACACAAAAGCGGTCGCAGCTTTCGAGACACGCTGTTTTAAAGCCTTCCAGCCGACCGGGCAATCGCGCGTGATGATGCTTCCGTCCGTGCGGCGATAAAATCTCACGCAGACGCGACCTTCCGAATTTATCAGAAGATTTTCGGCTTCCGCGCGCGTCATTCCCGACAAATTGTAAACGTTCAATTTGCATTCGGCGCAAAATTTGCGGCGCTCATTTCCCATCATTTCATTCCAATCGGCTTTGCACGGCGACGCGATGCGAATGTTATCAAGCGGATTTGTAAATTTTTTCATAAAAGCCTCCGTCTATTTAGACACCCGAATTCGAATTTTGTTCCAAAATTATTAAATAAAACGGCGGAACTCATCTGCTGTAAATGAGTTCCGCCTTTGAAGCTGAATGACGGGGCTGGAGACTGTTCTATAAAATCGTCATTCGGCGCTTCAATCTAATCTCTCGACGTAGAAGTTTTTCCCTTCACGCTTTCTTTTTCATTCACGGGACGCGCCATCACGCCCATAGTAGCGTAATTATTCGGCGTCGGCGATGCTTTCGGCGTTGGCGTAGGAATCGCCATATTTCCCATCACGACTCTGTCCGGCGTCGAAGTAAAAACCGGCAGAAAACGTCCGACTTTGATTTCTTTCGACTGCGTATAAGCCGTCGCAAATCCAAGACCGCCGAGCAGACCGAAAAACAAGGAAGCAAACGCCGCCGCCGTACGCGAAACGCGGCGTTTAATCGCCTGCCAGCCGACCGGACAATCTTTTGTCAAAATCGTTCCATCCGGGCGTTTGTAAAATCTCACGCAAAGACGACCTTCCGCGTTCATAATCAAATTTTCAGCTTCCGCGCGCGTCATTCCCGAAAGGTTGTAAACATTCAGTTTGCAATCGCCGCAATAACGCTTGCGCTCGCTGCCGACCATCGCGTTCCAATCCTGTGCGCAAGGCGATGCAACGCTGACGTTATCTAATGGATTTGTAAATTTCGACATAAAAATCGCTCCCAAACTTTTATTCCGGCTTGTGCCTTGTTCAAAAGAACGGAGCGATTTTTTGTTCTTGCAGGATTCTTTAATTTTTTTGAGATATTTTTAATTTTTCAGATTCCGGCGATATTTGTGCGTTACAGGTCTGCGCCTGCCGACGCCGATTGCGTTTCGGGAAATTATGAGCGTCGGCGGAAGCTGTTTGCGCTTGAACTCGTTGGCGGGAGATTCGACTTTATTGAGCAAGTTATAGACTAATTCGGCGTTGTGTCCTTCGCTGATAATTTGTTCGGGCGAGAATTTCTGCTCGAAATAAAGCTCCAGAATCGGGTCCATAAGTTCATACGGCGGAAGAGTGTCCTGGTCAAATTGATTCGGCGCTAATTCTGCCGAAGGCTTTTTGTCGATAATCGCGTTCGGTATAATTTCGCGCCCGGCGCTTTGATTGATGTGCCGCGCAATCTGGAAAACTTCAGTTTTAAGAACGTCGCCGAGAACAGCCAAACCGCCGTTCGTGTCGCCGTAAAGCGTGCAATAACCGACCGCTAATTCGGATTTGTTTCCGGTCGAAAGCAGCAGACGACCTTCGGCGTTGGAAATCGTCATCAAAATAACGCCGCGCAGGCGCGACTGCATATTTTCCGCCGCAAGATTTTCGCCGCCGTGCGAAGGTTTGTGCAGATTCATCTGATTTAAAAGAACTTCAAACGCGCCGGAAATCGGTTCGAGGCGCGTCGGCATTCCCAGGTTTCGCGCCAGTTCTTCCGAATGTTTAATACTTCCCTCTGACGAAAACGGCGAAGGCATCATCACCGACAAAACATTTTCCGCGCCTAATGCTTCGCACGCGAGAGCCGCGACCAGCGCCGAATCGATTCCGCCGGAAAGTCCGAGCAGGCATTTCGTAAAACGATTTTTGCGCGCGTAATCCTTGATTCCGAGAACCAGCGCCTGCCGAATCGATTCGCATTCTTCGCCCGTAATTCCGCGCGAATCGGGCTTGCGAACGTCCAATTCGACGGTTTCGATAAATTCGTCAAAAGCCGCCGCCTGCAATATTATGTCGCCTTCTTCATCGGCGATTAAGCTCGCCCCGTCGAAAACGATTCCGTCGTTTCCGCCGATTAAATTGACAAACACAATCGGCGTTTTCTGCTGCCGCGCGCGATGCGCGACCATATCGCAGCGAAGCTTGATTTTGCCTTTGTTATACGGCGAAGCGTTGATGGAAATAATCACGTCCGCGCCCTGCATAATCAATTCGTCAGCCGGGTCAACGTCATAAAGGCGCTCGCGCCAGAAAGTCTTATCGTTCCAGAAATCTTCGCAGACGACGACGCCGATTTTCTTTCCGCCGATTTCAAACATTTTCCGCGCGTCGGCAGGCTCGAAATATCGCGGGTCGTCGAAAACGTCGTATTCGGGCAAAAGCGTTTTGTCGGCAAATCCGAGCAGCTCGCCGTTGTGAATCACAGCCGCCGAATTAAATAATTTGCGACCGTTCGCGTCGTTCGTTTTGCGAAACGTCCCGACAATCGCCGTAATTCCCTGCGTCGCCGGAATGATTTTCTTCAAAGGCTCTTCAATCGCCTCGACAATATCTTTATCGAGAAACCAATCCTGCGAGGTGTAGCCGTGCGTTACGCCTTCCGGCAGAATGACGAAATCCGAGCCGTCGGCTTTTGCCTTCTCGATTGCCTGCAAAATTTTAGCGACATTGCCTTCGATGTCGCCGTTGGTCGTGTTGATTTGCCCGATTGTAACTTTCATAGATAAGTCCAATGTCCCAAGTCCCAGGTCTCAAGTCAAGCGTCGATTATCGACTTAATATTTTGAATTATGCGCCTGAAATTTCAGATTTGGGACTTGGGACTTGGGACTTCCGACTTTTTCACCATTGTCAGGCGATTGCCGCGCTCGTTGTATTTTACTTCGTCCATTATGTTGTAGATAAAAAGGACGCCGCGACCGGAGGTTTTGAAGAGATTTTCGGGATTGCGCGGGTCCGGAATGGATTGAACGTCAAAGCCTTCGCCTTCGTCTTCGATGGTAAAACGCGCTTCGGTGGGCGAAACTTCCGCCGAAACTCTGACGATTTTGTCTTTGTCGAATTTGTTTCCGTGTTTGACGGCGTTGACGAAAGCTTCGTCGAGAGCGATGAAAAGATTCGAGCTTTCGGGATTTATCACGCCGACTTTTTCGACGCGTTTCATCAGATAATCGAGAATATTGTGCATTAATGAAATCGCGCTCGGAAACTCGAACTCGATTTTTTCGCGGATTTGATTGACTAGCTGAGTTTTATCGACATGCAGCGCTTTATAATTCAAAATCGTTTCAAAAACGTGTTTTAATTCTTCTTCGCTAAAATTTTCGCGCCTAAAATTGGTCGCGCAAATCTTGAAGGCTCTGACAAAGCTTCGACCCGAATCGTCGGCTTCGAGTGTCGGGAGGCATTGGTCGTCCGTTTCCGCGTTTTCTTCGGGAAAAGCGGCATCGCCGTCGAGGTCGGTGATAACTACGTCATAATCGTGCGTTTCATCCAATCGAACGGCTTCGTCGCGGCTTTCGGTCGTTTTCACGAAATAACCGGCTTTGCTGAAAACCTCTTCAAGCGCGCTGCTCAAATCGTCGTGGTCGTCAACAATTAAGATTCGTCTTTGCATTTACTCCTTCCGGGATTTGTAGAAAAAGGCGGTTTCTACCAAAATTTAACGATAAAATGAAACTCTTTGTTGCACATAATAACCTAAATTGATAGAAATTCTCTAGCGATGCCGGAAATTTTACGAAAAAACTTTCAGGAAGTTTACGAATTTGTGCCTCTTAAAGATTATTCTCTGCGGGAGAGATTTTCAATTCGCGCCGCCGATTGGGTTTTTTACGCGCTGATTAGCCTGATTGGAAAAACCGTAAAATTTGAAGTCGAAGGCTGGGAAAATTTCGAAAAAATCCCTAACGACGGCAAAATTCCGATTTACGCTTTCTGGCACAATCGTATATTTTTGGCGACTTATTATTTCCGCAATCGCGGAATTGTCGTGATAACTTCGCAAAGCTTCGACGGCGAATACATCGCGCGTTTTATACAGCGTTTCGGCTACGGCGCGGTACGCGGTTCATCGACGCGCGGCGGCGTCGGCGCGCTCGTCAGTTTGATTCGATTGATGAAAAAAGATTTGCCCGCAGGCTTTACCGTCGATGGTCCGAAAGGTCCGCGCTATGTTGCCAAAACAGGCGCTGTTCTGCTGGCGAAAAAAACAGGAAATCCGGTGATGCCTTTTTCGGTCGAAACAAAAAATCACTGGACGATAAAAAGCTGGGACAAGCTGCAAATTCCCAAACCTTTTACGCGCGCCAGAGTTTTTATCAGTGAGCCGGTCTATGTCGAAAAAGACGCTGACGATGCGGAAATCGAAAATAAACGGCAGGAATTGCAAACAAAACTTGACGAACTGGTCGAATCTGGGAAACAATGGCGTGAAATCGATTAAAGAAAGAGGTGTAAAGATGGCTGAAAATATTGACGAAAAAGAATCAGGAATGAAATGGCTTTTGCCGATTATTATTGTCGTTTTACTGGTGATTGCCGGTTTTTGGTTTTGCAGCAAACCGCCGACGCCGCCTGCGGCTAATACAAACGCGCCTGCCGCAAACGCCAATGTTAATGCCAATAAATAACGCTTAAGTTTGTGAAATCGGACATTATTTTTATTTTTAATGCCCGATTTTTCAGATTGAAGCTTTTGTTTGCAGAATGAGATTTGCGTCCGCATTCTCCGCCGGCATATTCTGCTCAGCTAAAAAATTGGCTGACATCAAAACAAACGCAATCCAAATCGCATCAGCCAGAAGAAGGTGAACGAGCTGCATCAAAATCGGCGCGAGCGTCAAAAACGTCAGCGCGCCCCACGCGAATTGAACCAAAATCAAAATCGACAGAACTTTTGTCCAGCGCCTCCCGCTGCTATTTTCGTCCGTTTTTGACTTGAGCCAACCGGCCAGAAATATTAGAAAAACTCCGATTATAATTGATAAAATCGGGTGAAAAACGCGCAGGCGAAGCAGAATATGCGACGTTTCGGAAAAATCTTTCGCGACGCCTTCAGCCAGCGATGCGGAAGGAAAAATCATACTGCTCAAAGCCGCAATCGAGCCGCTTATGCCGACAATAAAGATTCCTAAAACTCCCAAAATTAAAAGCAGTAAAACTTTAGGTTCCGTTCGAAAATTGATTTTTTTTCCGCCGCCCGCAAACCACGCCGTCAGGCTCAAAAACGCCAGCAATATAAAAGTATTTACAAGATGCGCCGCCATCCAGAAAGGACGTTCGGGCGTCAAAGTTTCAGCCGTGTTTCCGGTCAGAACGAGCCTTGCTCCGAGCCATCCTTCAAGTGCGACAAATATAAATGAGCAAATCGCGGCTTTTAGTAAATGCTTTTTTCGTTCATGCTGCCCGTTAAACCAATTTATTAAAACCCAGACGAGCAAAACTACAATGAAAATTCCGGCGAGAGAGCTTGTAATACGATGCGAAAACTCGATAATCGTTTTCAGTTGCGGCGCTGAAGGAATAACTTCGCCGTTGCAGGTCAGCCAGTGCTGCCCGCAGCCGTCGCCGGATTTTGAAGCGCGCAGGAAAACGCCCCAGAGAATTACGACGACGTTATAAGCAAGGACAAACCAAGCATATTTTGCAAATTTTGAAAGTTTTAATTCTTCGCTCATTTTGTTAAATTCAAAATTAGCACAGAAAATCTGAAACCGAAAAGATGTGCAAAATTAGAATCGCTTAACAAACATCAAGCATTTCTTAACTTTCTAAAAATGAAAAAAGAACGCATCGACAAACTGCTGGTCGAACTCGGATTTGCCGATTCGCGCACAAAAGCCCAGGCACTCGTGATGTCAGGCGTTGTAATTGTCGATGAAAAACGTATTGAAAAGCCTTCGCAGGAATTTTCCGGCGATGCGAAAATTAGAATTAAAGGCAAAACAGCCGAATCAAAATACGTCGGACGCGGCGGACTTAAACTCGAAAGGGCTTTGGAAGAGTTTCAAATTCGCACAAGCGGATATGTTTGTCTTGATGTCGGCGCTTCGACCGGCGGTTTTACCGATTGTCTTCTGCAAAACGGCGCGACAAAAATTGTTGCAATCGATGTCGGCACAAATCAGCTTGTCTGGAAACTCAGAAATGACGAGCGCGTCGAAGTGCGTGAAAATGTTAATGCGCGTTATTTGAAACCTGAAGATTTTACTGAAAAATTCGACTTGATTGTGATGGATGTTTCGTTTATTTCAGTAACGAAAATCCTACCGGTTTTGCCGCCGCTTTTGAAAACTGCCGGAAAAATCATTACGCTGATAAAACCACAGTTTGAAGTCGGACGCGGCGAGGTCGGAAAAGGCGGAATAGTGCGAGACGCCGAAAAACAAGTCCGAGTAGTCTCAGAAATAAATTCATTTGCCGAAACCTGCGGGCTGAAAGTTTCAGGCGTAATTGACTCGCCGATTTTAGGAGCGGACGGAAACAAGGAATTTTTAGCTTTGTATGAAAGAAATTAACGAAAAGACCGCAAAACCGGAAAACAAAAAAGATAAGTTCGTCGAAGGCATAGATTTTTACTTCGAAAACGGCTTTATGGTTTTGACCGGACATTTTCTAAAAAAACGCGGCTATTGCTGCGGAAACGGCTGCCGTCATTGTCCTTACTCAGAGAAATCACCAATGAAGGCTTAAAGCAGAAATTCTTCAAGCTCATTATGCGCAGGAGGAAAATTTTCCGTTTGTTCAGACTCATACGCATCTGCCTGTGCAGATATGAAGCTCATCGGGGTTCGGGCAATCTGCACCAGCATATCGGGCGAGCAACAAACTTCCCGGTATTTTTCACGGTCTTTCTGCATCTCATCCTGACTTCCCAGCCACATCAAAACCTCGTGCAAAACTTTTCCCGTATTTTCATCCTTAGGCTCGGAAATACTGTAGTGCATCCATTTTCCTTCCCGCCTCGCTTCAACAATTCCCGCATTGCGAAGATACGCGAGATGTCTTGAAATTTTCGGCTGGCTTTCACCTAAAACTTCCGTAAAAAAACAAACGCATATTTCATCCTGACGCATCAGATTAAGCAGACGCAGGCGAGTCTTATCTGCCAGCGCCATAAAAAAATTTTCCATCCCGGTTAAGAAATTTTCTTCGCTCATATAAAAAATCTATCACAAAGTTGGAATTTTGTCTTGACATAAAAGAATTGGGAGAATATATTTGCTTTAACGTATATGTATTAACGTATATGAATGTTCGGGAGGAGAAAATATTATGTCGGAAAATAATGTCAAAACACTAAAGCCGCATATTTCTATCAATGTGCGAAACGTCGAAGAAAGCGTAAACTTTTACCGGAAGCTTTTTGGTATTGAGCCGATGAAATTTATTAAAGGAAATACAACGGTTCATTCGATTGTGCAAGATAACATCGGTTTGGAAAGTGAAAAACCGCGAGTTGGCTATGCAAAATTCGATGTGCAGAATCCGCCGTTGAATTTTGTGCTGAATGAAGTTCCGCATACGACCGGCGGAACGCTTTCGCATCTCGGAATTCAGGTCGAATCGACCGAAGATGTTTTGAAAACACGCGAAAGATGGATTGTCGAAGGGCTTGTAACGGTTGACGAAATGAAAGTCGATTGCTGCTATGCCTTGCAGGATAAAACATGGGCGCGCGACCCGGACGGGAACGAATGGGAAGTTTTCGCGGTTTTGGAAAACACGGAAGGCAAGGAAAATGGCTGCGCTTGCGGCGTAAAAATCGAGCCGCAGGAATTATCAGTTTCGGGTTGTTGCGCGGAAACGGCAAACCCGATTAACATAAATCGTTCAGCTCAAACCTGTTGTTAAAAACGGAGAAAAATGCACGACGATTCGATTTTTACTGATGTAGTTCACGCAGGCGAAGAACCGAAAAAACATTTCGGCTCAATTTCGGTGCCGATTTATAATGCCTCGGTCTTCGCCTTTGACGATGCGGACGAAGCTTCGGCGATTCATAATTTTGAGAAAGAAGGCTATTTCTACGGGCGTCTGGGAAATCCGACGCAGGAAGCGTTGGAGCGCGCCGTGTGTCAGCTCGAACAGGGCGAATCCGCACTCGCTTTTGCTTCGGGGATGGCGGCGGTTACAGCTTCGCTTCTAAACGTTCTGAAATCCGGCGACCATATCGTCGCGCCCGACGCGCATTATTCGACAACAGGAAGCTTTCTTGAATACCTTGCGGAAAATTTCGGAATTTCGACAACATATATTGACCAGACGACTGCCGAAAATTACGCCGCTGCAATACGGGAAAATACAAAAGTTTTTTATATCGAAACGCCTTCGAATCCGACCTTAAAAATCACGGACATCGCCGCAGTCGCAAAAATCGCGCAGGAAAACGGGATTGTTACGATTTGCGACAATACTTTTGCGACGCCTTTTAATCAATATCCTTTGGCGCTCGGCGTCGATGTCGTTCTGCACAGCGCGACGAAATATCTCGGCGGACACAGCGATTTGACGGCAGGCATAATTGCCGGGAAAAAAGAGTTTGTCGAAAAAGCGAGACTTAAAACGACCAAGCTTTTCGGCGGAAATATTGCGCCGCAAACAGCATGGCTCGTTCTGCGCGGAATCAAAACGCTCGCCCTGAGAATGGAAAGACACAACGAAAATGCGCAGAGAATTGCCGAATTCTTAATGAAACATCCGAAAGTTTCGCAGGTTAATTATCCGGGTTTGGCTTCGCATCCGAATCACGAAATTGCCCGAAAACAGATGCGCGGATTCGGCGGAATGATTTCGTTCGATGTCGGCACGGTCGAAGCCGGAAAAGCACTTTTGAATAACGTAAAGCTTTGTACGCTTGCGACTTCGCTCGGCGGAATCGAAACGATAATTCAGCATTCAGCTTCGATGACGCACGCCGGACTCAACACGGAACAAAGATTAAAAGCGGGCGTTACGGATGGTTTAATTCGTTTTTCGGTCGGAATCGAAAACGTCGATGATTTGATTTTCGATTTGGAACAAGCGCTCGATAAGATTTAATGTCTGCAAAACCTGAGCTTTCGGGCAACTCTCAATTCATCGAAAAATTAAAGGAAGAAAAGCCTTTCAATTATATCGTTCAAAATCTCGAAAACACTTTCGGCGAGCCGCGCCTTTCGCCAAAAAGCGATGCGCTCTCGATGCTCATCAATATAATTTTGTCGCAGGCGACGACCGACACGAACAGCCGGAGGACTTTTCAGAATCTAAAAAATCGTTTCAAAACATGGGAAAATGTTCTCGCTGCCGGCGAAAGCGAGATTGCCGAAGCGATTCGCACGGGCGGACTGGCAAATCAGAAAGCGAAAGTTATTAAAGATTTACTGCGGCAGATTAAAGCCGTACATGGCAGACTTTCACTTAAATTTCTTGAAAAAATGACGGACGAAGACGCGCGCGATTTTCTGCTCGAATTTCGCGGCATCGGTCCGAAAACCGTCGCCTGCACATTACTCTTCGCTTCTCACAAGGAAGTTTTTCCGCTCGACACGCACATTTTTCGCATCTTCAAACGAATGGGAATTTTGCCGGAAAAAGTTTCGGATGCGAAAGCACATAAACTTTTAGACGAGCTCGCGCCGAAAGGAAAATTTTATTCGCTGCACGTTAATTTAATCCGGCTCGGCAAGAAAATCTGTCGTCCGAAAGAGCCTTTGTGCGATGAATGCCCGCTTGTCGAATACTGCGATTACGGTTTGGCGAGAATCTGAAACAACAATTTAACATCGATTAATTTTACATATCCGTAAAAGCGAATATAATTATGTTCAAAATTTGGAATTTATAACTTTCAACTGTGAATTTGATAAAAAATTTCTGCTCCGAGTTTTTAGCGACATTCTTTTTACTGGCGATTGTAGTCGGTTCGGGAATAATGGGCGAGCGTCTGTCCGGCGGAAACGTCGCCATTGCATTGCTCGCCAACACGCTTGCGACCGGAGCGGGACTTATTTTTTTAATTTTGACTTTCGGCGATATTTCCGGCGCGCATATGAATCCGGTCGTAAGTCTGGTAGAGATTTTGCGCGGAAATTTGAAGCCGAAAGAATTCGCAGCATATGTTTCAGCGCAGATTCTGGGCGCAGTTTGCGGGGTCGGCGCGGCAAACGTGATGTTTGGGTTACCGTTTATATTTTTTTCGACTAAAGAACGAAGCGGTTTTTCAAATTTCTTAGGCGAATTTATGGCGACATTCGGTTTACTATCAGCCGTTTTGGCAACAACAAAATTTCGTCCGAAAGCCGTTCCTTTTGCGGTTGCGGCATACATTACCGCCGCTTACTGGTTCACCATTTCAACTTCTTTTGCCAATCCGGCAGTAACAATCGCGCGAAGCCTGAGCGACACTTTTGCCGGCATTCGTCCTTCGGATATATTAAATTTCATCGCCGCGCAGATACTGGGCGCGCTCGCGGCATATTTTGTTTTCAGTTGGCTTTTGAAAGAAAAATAAAGGGATTATATGAAAAGTATCTTGATTCTTTGTACGGGAAACTCCGCGCGTTCGCAGATGGCGGAAGGTTTATTAAAATATATTACTCAAAGCACATACGAAATTTTCAGCGCGGGAACAAAGCCTTCGATTGTTCGCCCCGAAGCGATAAAGGCGCTGGCGGAAATTGGAATCGATATTTCCGGCAATCGTTCAAAATCAGTTGCTGAGTTTGCCGGGCGCAAAATTGATTACGTTTTGACGGTTTGCGACAACGCAAAGGAAAATTGCCCTTATTTTCCGGCTCAGACAAAAATGATGCACCATTCTTTTACAGACCCGGCTGAAATTCAGGGTGATGACATTAAACGCGTCGAGGCGTTTCGAACGACGCGCGATGAAATAAAAAAATATCTCGAAACTGATTTTGTTAAAATTCTGAATGCGGAATAAAATCTCACAGAAGAGTTTAATCATATATAAAGCCGCAACGGCAATTTTTCTTAGAAGATGCCATACATTCTTGCACTTGACCAGGGAACGACGAGCAGCCGGGCGATTGTTTTTGACAAAGACAGTCAAATCATTTCCATCGCCCAAAAGGAATTTACGCAGATTTTTCCGCAAAGCGGCTGGGTCGAACATAATCCGAAGGAAATCTGGGAAACTCAGCGTAATACGGCGATTGAGGCTTTGCAAAAAACGAGTTTGACGGCGAAAGATATTGCGGCAATCGGCATTACAAATCAACGCGAGACGACGATTATCTGGAATCGAAAGACAGGCGAGCCGGTTTGCAATGCGATTGTCTGGCAAGACCGTCGAACGTCAGGTTTTTGCGACGAAATCAGAAAGAATTATGCAGATTTGATAAGAGAAAAAACCGGTCTGGAAGTTGACGCATATTTTAGCGCGAGCAAAATAAATTGGATTTTGGAAAATATTCCCGACGCGCGGGAACAAGCCGAAAACGGCGAGCTTTGTTTCGGAACAGTCGATACGTGGCTGATTTGGAAATTAACCGGCGGCGAAAAATATCTGACCGATGTTTCAAATGCTTCGCGGACGATGCTTTTTAACATCAAAACACTCGATTGGGACGAGAAACTTCTCGAAATTTTTGATATTCCGCGCGGGATTTTGCCCAAAATAAAATCTTCATCGGAAATTTACGGCGAAGTCTTAAAGATTGAAGAATTAAAAGGCGTTCCGATTGCGGGAAACGCGGGCGACCAGCAAGCCGCGCTTTTCGGGCAGCTTTGTTTTGAAAAAGGCTTGAGCAAAAACACATACGGAACCGGCTGTTTTATGCTGCAAAATATCGGTACGGAAGCGGTTGTTTCAAAAAATCGCCTTCTTACGACGGTTGCGTGGCAAATCGGCGAAAAGACGGAATACGCGCTGGAAGGAAGCGTTTTTATCGGCGGCGCGGTAATCGGGTGGCTCAGAGATTCGCTTGAGATTATCGAAAATTCGGCTGATGTCGAAGCTTTGGCAAATTCGGTCGAAGATAACGGCGGAGTTTATTTTGTTCCGGCTTTCGCGGGTCTTGGCGCGCCGCATTGGAATCAGGACGCGAGAGGTTTGATAATCGGTCTGACTCGCGGCAGCGGCAAAGCACATATTGCCCGCGCCGCGCTTGAGTCGATTTGTTATCAAACGGCGGATTTGATTGACGCAATGCGCGCCGATTCGGGAATAGAACTAAAAGAATTAAGAGTTGACGGCGGCGCGACTCGAAACGATTCGCTTTTGCAGTTTCAGGCGGATGTTTTGCAGATTCCGGTCGTGCGTTCGCGCATTACCGAAACGACTGCGCTCGGCGCGGCTTATCTCGCCGGGCTGGCGGTCGGATTTTGGAAAACAAGAGAGGAATTGGCGCAGCACTGGCAGGCAGACAAACGATTTGAGCCGAAAATGACACGTGAAAAGGCTTCCGAATTAAGAAAAAAATGGAACGAAGCCGTGAAACGCGCGATGAATTGGGAATAATTAAATAAATACAAAAAAAGAGGAACAATCGCTTGTCCCTCGTTTCTAATCATTTTGCTTAAATGAAGTTAATTGTCCTGATTATCGATGTTCGATTTGTTGCCTTTGCCCGAAGCGGCGGCGTGGGCTTCGGCAAGCGGAAGACCGACGGCGTCTGATTTGCTTTCGGGTTCGATGTCAAACATATCGTCTTCATAATCGCTGACAATCATCTTGCCCGATTGTTTCGAGAAAAGAAGCTTTACCTGTTCGGCGTCGAAATCGACGATGACAAAATCGCCTGTTTCAACCTGTTCGGTCGCGACCAGATTTGAAAGCGGATAGACCAGAAAGCGCTCGATGGCGCGTTTCAGATGTCTTGCGCCGTATTTTAAGTCGATGCCTTCGCTAAGCAAAAACTCCTTCGCTTCGTGAGTGCATTCAAAAACAAACTTTGTTCCGGCAGATTCGGTGATGCGGTCTTGAACGGATTTAAGCTCAATGTCGAGAATCTGGCGCAGATGATGTTCCTTTAGGCTTCGGAACACGACCACTTTATCGATGCGGTTCATAAATTCGGGCGAGAACTTACGTTTCGCGGCTTCGAGCGCGGTGCGATAGATTTTCGAATCGATTTCGTTGTCTTCCTGCGCCCGCCCGGTTTTGTTCGGAGCAAATCCGATTCCGCCGGAAATCATATCACTCATTTCTCTCGCGCCGAGATTCGAAGTCATAATAACGACCGCTTTCGAGAAATCGACGCGGCGATTGTCGCCCAGAGTCAGCGTCGCTTTATCGAGAATTCCGAGAAGAAGCTGCCAGAGCGAATCCGAAGCTTTTTCGATTTCGTCGAAAAGCACAAAGGTGAGCTTTGTTTCTTCGGTGTGCGCTTTGTCGAGATTTTCCTGCGTCAGCATCGGCGAAGTTTCGCGGTGTCCAAGATATCCCGGAGGCGAACCGATAAGCTTGGCGATTTCGTGCGAATGTTGAAATTCGGCGCAGTCGATTTTGACGACGGCGTGCGGCTCGCCGAACAGAACCTGCGCGGCGGCTTCGACAACGCGTGTTTTTCCCGAGCCGGTCGGTCCCAGAAAGAGCATCGTGCCTACGGGGCGCGCGGGATTGTTCATTCCCGCCAGATAAATCTGGAAAAGCCCGCTCATCCGGCGCACGGCGCGTTCCTGTCCGACGATAAAGCCGGAAAGCTTATCCTCAAAGTTTTTGGCTCGCGGACTTTTCTGGTCCGGGTCAAGCAAAACCAATTTTTCGTCTCTTTTTTTACTGGCTATTTCGTTTTTCATTCGTTTCTCTCCTCGTCCTCGGCTGAAAAAGGTTTACTATTACATCAGTTTCAGCCGTTTATTAGACGAATTTTCAAATCTACCTTTGCCGTAAATTTCTGCGGCAAATTCGCATTTATATTGATGATTTCAAAAGATTTTTCGTTGGCTGGACTTTAGATTATGGAAGGCTTGCGTCCGTGAAATGCGCGCCGTTCGTCGAGCAATCGGCTCTGTCTAATGTTTAGCATAAACAATGGCTTTATGCAAGAAAAAAGTTAATGTAAAGCATTAGGTAATTTGCCCGCACATCTCTTTCGAAATTTTCAATTAGCCTTTTAACTGCCGAACTTTATGTAAAAGTCAGGCATAAAGCCGGATAGCAAAAGACGTGCCAGCAAGATAATATTTTTTTTATTTCATAGAATTATTTTCTGGAAAGGCGCGATTATTGGTAATATACTGCGATTTTCTTTACTGATAAATACGCCGGTTTGATAAAAATACAGGTAAATTTGATGCGAAAACGTGTGCGGCGTTTTTCCCGAAGTAGGGAAAAACGCCGCACACGTTTTCTGTTTCGCTCTACACTTAATCGTAATAATCCAATCCCAAATGCGTGATTAGCTCTTCGCCTTTCAAATGCCTGAGCGTATTTTTCAACTTTTTGAGCTGAATAAAAATATCGTGTTCGGGATAAAGCCCGCGCGCCGTCTGCGGCGATTTGAAATAAAACGAAAGCCATTCCTGCACGCCTTTCATTCCGGCTCTCTGCGCCAAATCTAAAAACAAAGCCAAATCCAGACAGAGCGGCGCGGCAAGGATTGAATCGCGGCAGAGAAAATCGATTTTTATCTGCATCTTGTAGCCGAGCCAGCCGAAAATGTCGATGCTGTCCCAACCTTCCTTGTTGTCGCCGCGCGGCGGATAGTAATTGATGCGTACGACGTGCGAAAAATCGCCGTATAATTCGGGATGAACTTCCGGCTGAAGGATTTGCTCAAGCACGGAAAGCTTCGATTCTTCCTTTGTTCTGAAGCTTTCCGGGTCGTCGAGAACTTCGCCGTCGCGGTTTCCTAAAATGTTGGTCGAATACCAGCCGTCAAGCCCTAACATTCGCGCTTTCAAACCGGGCGCGATGATGGTTTTCATCAAAGTCTGCCCGGTTTTGAAGTCTTTGCCGCAAACCGGAACGCCTTCGTCTTCGGCAAGCTTTACAAGCGCGGGAATATCGACGCTTAAATTCGGCGCGCCGTTGGCAAACGGAACGCCCGATTTTATCGCCGCATACGCGTAAATCATCGAGGGCGCGATTTGCTCGTCGTTATCGTACATCGCTTTTTCAAACGCTTCGATTGACTGGTGAACTTCCGACGGTTCAAGAAAAATCTCGGTCGAAGCCGCCCAAATCATCACCAGGCGGTCGCAGTTGTTTTCAATTTTGAATCGCGCTATTTCTTCAATTAACTGCTCGGCAAGCTCCATTTTGTTTTTGCCTTGTTTGACGTTTTCGCCGTCGAGACGCTTGACGAATTTCTGTTCGAAAACGGCGCTCATCGGTTTTAGAGAAGAAAGCTGCTCGGAAACCTGATTGAGCAAATCCTTTTCCAAAACACCCGCTTTCATCGCCGCGTCGAAGGCGTTATCGGTGAAAATATCCCACGCGCCGAAAACGATGTCGCTTAAATCAGTAAGCGGCACGAATTCTTTTATTTTCGGAACACGATTTTCCGTCCGTTTTCCGAGACGAATCGTGCCCATCTGCGTCAGGCTTCCAATCGGCTTTGCCAAATCGCGTTTGATAGCTTCGACGCCCGCCACAAAAGTCGTGCTGACCGCGCCGAGTCCGACGAGTAAAATCCCGAGTTTTCCGCTTGCCGGGGCGATTTCCACACCTTTTTTCACCATTAATATATTCTCCGATAAATTTACGTTAAAGCAACTGAGAAATTCTATAACAATCAAGAAAATTTTTCATTCGGCAAATCTAATGAATGCCTATTTATATTTACAGGCATCCAACTGATACCGGCAAAATAATTGACAAGAACTTAATTGATAAATATAATTTGGAGCAAATATCATGGCAGAAAAAATAGAATCATCGCTGCGCGCCAGACTGGCTCTTGAAGAAGCTGATTCTGACACAGCCCGACAGGCGGCTTCCGAGTTGGCAAAAGAAGGTTTTACGGTAACGCACGTTGGACAAAGAGGGGTTGGTTTTGAAGGTAATTCAGAGCTGTTTAATAAAGTTTTCAAAAGTGAACCGCAAAAAACCGATACGGGTTTCACATTTGAATCGGAACCGCAGCTGCCGGAAGGAATCGCAGATTTAAAGGCTAATGTTTATTTTCCGACTAGACCGGAGTTTTTTGATAAATCAAGCAAAAAAGGAGGCTTTTCATGAGTGATAGAATAAGAGTTCGTCTAGTTCCCAAAAATAGAATTCAAACATCGGTTACGGCTCACGCAAGTTTGATGTCGTTCTCAAATTTTGATGACGTTAGACCGGAGCCGGAATTTACCCGCAAGGCGCTTTCGGCAATCGACAATTTAAACTTCACAGCGGTTGAAACCGAGCAGCACGGCATTACCGGATTTGTTCCGAAAGAAACTTTTGAACGGACTTTTTCGGCTAAACTTGTCGAGGTCAAAATAACGTCGGACGAAATCGGCGAGCGCGCCGTCATGACGGACACTTTTCTTCGACCCGAACAGGAAATACAAATTCCGCAGGAATTAGCTGATTCGATAGATTTCGCTTACGTTCCGACACCGCCGTTGTTTTTTGGTCTGAACCCGGTTCCGCCGCAAGTTTCCGTTTATCATCTGAGAGTCGAAGATGTCGCGCGCGTCTTGCGGGCATATCGCTGTCATCGTCAAGGCTGGACAGGACAAGGAGTTCGCATAGCGATGGCGGATTCGGGATTTGCCAAACACCCGTTTTTCGAACAATACGATTTTAATATTACACGTATTTCGACTCCTTCTGCGACCAATCCAGCCGAAGACACCAGCGGACACGGTTCGGGCGAGAGCGCAAATGTTTTGATTATCGCGCCTAACTGCGTTTTTTTCGGCGTCAAACACGATGACTATTCAGCCGAAGCTTTGGAAACAAGCATTGCCCAAAATCCGAAAGTGATAACTAATTCGTGGGGCTGGAATATTGATACAACGTCAAAAGACTCGTTGCAGACAAGCGACCCGAATCTTTTTAACGAGTTAACCGATGTCGAAAGAATCCTCAAAGACGCTATCAATTCCGGCATCTCGATAGTTTTTTCCGCCGGAAACGGTCATCGGGCTTTCCCGGGTTCTTTGCCGGAGGTGATTTCCGTCGGGGGCGTCAGCGTCAGCGCCGAAGGAGATTTATCCGCCTCAAGTTACGCCAGTTCGTTTACCAGTAAGCTTTACCCGAATCGAAATGTGCCGGATTTTTGCGGCATCGTCGGACAGGCAGGCACCGCGCCGCTCAAAGGACATATCATGTTGCCCGTCCCGAATGACAGCCAGTTAGACGGCGATAATATGACGCCATCGCAAAAAGGAAAAGGATGGGGGATTTTTTCGGGAACTTCCGCCGCCGCGCCGCAAATCGCCGGCGTGATTGCGCTGATGCTTTCGGCTAATCCGGAGCTTACTCAAAGCGAAATTAAAGCTATTTTGGCGGCAACGGCAACGGATATTGATACAGGAACCACAGCGCATGGCGTAGCCGCCGCTACAGGCGTCGATTTAGCGACGGGAAGCGGCTTAGTCAATGCTTTAAACGCTTGTTTGAGAGCCAAACAAGTCTCTTAAAATTTATCATAGAGAAGAAAGACGATAACTTTCATTAACATATTAAGGCAAATTAGCAGATGTGTTTGCAGAAATTTGCCTTTGTGATATTCTTTCGACAAAACAATTTGAAAAGGAGATTTTATGCTGAAAAAATTCACCAGTCTCTCGTTAATCTACGCGATTTTTTTATTGTCGAGTTTTTCGACACAGATTTTTGCTCAAACTCAACCCAACGCCCTGAAAGCCGATACTTCAAACGCGGACATTTCGAAAACCGAAGTGATTTCGCTCAAAACGGACGTAAAAAAAGTCTTTTCAAAAGATTTGCAAAAATCGAAATCGATAACCGAAGTGTCCGAAATCGATTTTAAGAAAATGGAAAAGGCGGACATGAAAGGCGCGGCAAAAGCCAAATTGTCGCATAGCCAGAGAAACTGGCTGGTTGTATTTTTCGTCGCTTTGGCGGTCGGCGTTACTCTTTTGGCGATTTACGGGAAAGTTCCGAAATGCTCCGATGTAAGCTGCAATCCCGACTTTGACGAAAATTGTATTTGTGATAATTAGTCATCTTCGGTTAAATTCGAAAAATTTATTTCGGCAAAAATATTATCGCGCTTCTCGACTTTCGGTGAGAGACGTTTTAGTTAAATTGATAAAATCATGCTTAAAAAACTCGTATCGCTTTTGTTAATGTGCGGCGTTTTTGCGCTGCCCGGCTCTATTTTCGGACAAGCCGAAACAATGCAAAACAACGATTCTTCAGCTTCAAATCTGAAGCAGGTTTTTGCCGGAGAAACTACAAAAATAAAATCTGCGGAGACTGATTTTAATAAACTCGACCGTGAGCAAATGAAATCCGCTTCCAAATCAAAGTGGACGAACACGCAAAAAACTCTTCTCTGGGTAGGAATCGGCGCGGCAGTCGCGGCAACCGTAATTATCATTATGGTCAGCAGAAGAAACGATGACGACCACAACTGTGTCGCAGTCTGTCTTGCCGTCGGCTGTCCGCCTCCGCCGCCTTGTAACTAGGTAGCCTAACTTCGATAAATTCGAAAATCGATTTCCTGAAAAATATTGTCCCGCTTTTCGATTTCGGCGAGCATCGGCTCGCCTATTTCGCCTTTTTCGAGCGCGGTCGCCAGCAGGTTAAAGCGGTGAATATGCGCTTTGAATCGATTTGAAGAATACTGCACGGTCGTTCCCTGATAAATCTGAAACGCCCAATCGCTCGACTGCGCGAGCAATAATTCACGCGCGAGTTGATTTAAAACTCTGGTTTCAAGCCCGTTCGGCTCGTTAAATCTATTGGCAAGCGCGGTCATTTTTTGTTCGGCGTCGTGCTGATACGGATACATCCACGAATTTTTATCGTTGAGCCAGACCTTGTAATAACCGTTTTCGCCCCAGCTTGAAGGCGACGGTTTTTGTATCTGAATTTCCATGTTCGAGTCGAGAAAATCGCCCGGCGTAACGGCGCGAACGAGTTCCTGCTTGTAGCTCAGTTCACGGAAAAGAAAATCTAAAAACTGCGGTCCTTCATACCACCAATGCCCGTAGAGTTCGGCGTCGTAAGGCGAGATGACAAGCGGCGGATGTCCCGAAAAAGTGTCGCGCAAATGATAAGCCTGCTTAATCCGCTCGCCGACAAAATGCGCCGCGTCTCTCGCAACCTGCGCCCGCGCAAAATTCGGCAAATATGGTTCTTTGTGATTCTGCTCGACGTTTTTTCCGGTAATTCTATAATATTTCAAACCGAGATGCCGTCGATTCGCGTCTTTGTGCAGGTGCGGTTTTAGATATTCGAGCGGCGCGTCCCAGCCGATGTCGCGGTAAAATTCGCGGTAAACGGCGTTGCCCGGATAACCGACCTCGGCGCTCCAAACCTGCTGCGAAGTTTCGACATCGCGGGCAAAAACCGCCACGCCGTTTTCGCACATCACGGGCGCGTGAACGCCGTAGCGCGGGCGCGGCTCGCCGTAGAGAATCGCGTGCGAATCGCTGATAAAATATTCGATGCCGGCATCGTGCAGAAGCGTTTCGATGCCGTTTTCATACGCGCATTCGGGCAGCCAGATTCCGCGCGGCTTTTTGTGGAAATGCTTTTCATAATTTGCAACGGCGACTTCGATTTGCGCGCGTCGGGATTCGGGCGTCGAGATTAAAGGAAGAAATCCGTGTGTCGCGCCGCAGGTGATGATTTCCAGAACGCCTTCGTCCTGAAGCTCGCGAAAGGCATTGATTAAATTTCGCTCGTATTTATTGTTCCACAAATCCAAAGACGCGCTCAGATTTTCGGCATACATCCGCGCGACTTCGTAAAATTCGGGCGCTTCTCTCTGCGTTCTTTCGGCTTCTTTGCGGGCGAGCGCGAGCAGATTTTCAAGATGCCGCGTGTAGCGTTCTTCGAGCAG